>JACRBA010000043.1 GCA_016213265.1 Burkholderiales bacterium
CACTGCGACGCATGTTCGCCACGGTGCTCCAGCACCATGCGCACCGCGCGCTCGCGCACCTCGGGGGAAAACTTCGACTTCCTCATCTTGGCTCCATCTTCTCAAATGAAGGAGCCTCCTCAGAAACCGGGGCGGTTCAGACCGGTGCGGCCTCGTCTTTCACTCGCTCGATGAACCGCTTCATCGGCTCGGAGGGTTCGCCATGGCGGCGCAGTAGGTAGGGAGAGAGCATCGGTGGGATGCCGGCCAGGGGACGAATGGAGATGTCCGGGCGCTGTAGCGTCTGCACCTGCGAGGCGATGGAGAAACCGATGCCGTAGCCGGCGCCGACCAGGGTCAGCATCACGCCCAGGCTGGTCACTTCATCGACCAGCTTGAGGGGCGTGCCTGCGTCCTGCAGCAGCGCTTGAATCTGATGGCGGCAGCCCGATCCCGATTCGGGATGGCACAGAACCAGCGGGAACTTCAAGGCTTCGGCCAGCGGCACCTGCACGTGTGCCAGCAAGGGGTGGCGTGCGGGCACGATCACCGACAGCGGATCGGTCCACACCGGCTCGGCGACGAGGCCATCATGCACCGCGTTTGACAAGCCAAAGCCGATGTCCAGCAGATCGTTGTGCAGCATCTTGAGCTGCTGCGCGAACGGCAGCTCGAAGACGCGAATCTCCAGCTCGGGCTCATCCTCGCGGCTGCGTGCCAGCAAGGTGGCGATGCGGGGTTGCGCCAGGCTCGCGATGCGCAGATGGCCCTGGCAGCCCTGTGCCGCCGCCTTGGCGCTCTTGACTGCCTGCTCCACGGTGGCCTGCACGCGCCGGCATTCGCCGAGGAACACCTGGCCGGCCCAGGTCAGCCGCGTCAGGCGTGTGCTGCGGTCGAACAACTGCACGCCAAGCTGGCTTTCCAGGTCGCGCATCGCACGCGACACAGGCGATTGCTCGATGCCCAGACGCTCGGCTGCACGGGCCAGATGCAGCTCTTCCGCAACTGCGATGAAGTAACGCAGCAATCTGAAATCCAAGGCCACCTCCTGTTTGTCTTCTTCTGGTTCAGCCTATCCGGCGCCAGCACCTCCATCCGCATCCCGTCAGCACCTCCTTCGATGGCATCGCGTCGAAGCACTCATGCCTGTCGGGAACAGGCCCGTCGCCGACACGCGCGGAGCAGGCCGGCGCACACAGCCCGGACATTCAATGCTGATGGTCAGCGCCTGCTGCTGCCATGCCAGGGCGGGCAGCGGTGCGCCGGGCACCGCGCGCAGGTGCGCGCGTGTGGCTCGTGTCCGCGATCAGTGCAACCGACGACGACACGCGGACGTCAAGGCGAGCGTGCCGATGCAGTTTCATGAGGGTGTCTTTCGGCTCACCCCGGTTGCTGCCCGGGTCGGTCACGAAGCTCAGTTTCAACACCCGGACTTCTGCGTAGCCGCCAACACCTGCGCGACGCGCTGGCGGGCCCACCAGGCGGTCGCCGCGGATGAAGTCCTCGGGCTGCGGTTGACGCGGCGCGGAGGCCTGCAGCCGCTGTGCGAGCTGCTCGTCGCCCATGCGTCCATCGTTCCAGAACACGCTCCCGTGGGTAGTGACGGACAGGTTCGCCACGTCGGGCTTGATCGGCTTCACTCCATTCAGACACGGATGCTAATGAGAATTATTATTGATTGTCCGAGGTTTTGTGTGATATGGCAACACCGATGGAATAACCCGGCCTTGCCTGGACACTCGCCGCCTCGCCGGCGACTGAAGGCCGGATGGCGGCAACTGGAAGCCTCTGTGACCGGCATAGCCACCGGGAAGCACTCATGCGGTTCCCTGCGGCCAGAGGAATGGACTCCACTTTCTGGGGGGAAGTACATGAACTTACGCCATCTTCGCTGTTTCATAGCCGTGGCCGAAGAGTTGCACTTTGGCCGGGCGGCGCGGCGGCTGCATGTGGAGCAGTCGCCCCTGTCGCGCACGATCCGCCAACTGGAGGCCGACCTGGGCGTGGCGCTGCTGGAGCGCACGCCGCGCGGCGTGCGCCTGACCCCGGCCGGGCAGGTGTTTCTGGAGGAGGCCCGGCGCGTGCTGCTGACCCTTGAGCAAGCCCAGACCAAGACGCGGGCGGTGGCGGTGGGACACCGGGGCGCCCTGCGCATCGCCCTGGCCGGCGGCGTCGGGCGGACCCGGCTGTCGGCGCTGCTCGCGCTGTGCCGCGAGGAGGCGCCGGAAGTGGGCATCCGGCTGTTCGAGGCGCCGCTGTCGCAGGTGGTGGGCGGCCTGGGCAACGACCTGTACGACGCGGCCTTTGCGATGGCCGGCGAGATGGCGGCCGGGGTGGTCGCCAGGCCGGTGTGGCAAGATCCACTGGTGGTGGCCATACCCGCGCGGCACCCCTTGCTGGCGCACAAGCGGGTACCGCTGGACGAGGTGGTGGGCTACCCGCTGGTGCTGTGTCACCCGCAGGTTTGTCAGGAGTGCAGCCGGCAATGCGAGCGCCTGCTGCGCCTGGTGGAGACACCGCCGGTCGTGGCCGAGTACGTGACGACCCACTCGTTGATGCTGGCCCTGGTGGCGGCCGGCTATGGCGTGGGATTTTCCACCGCGGCGCACGCGGTGGCATGCCGGCAGGCGGACGTGATCGTCCGGCCGCTGGACGAGGACTCGGCGGCGTTGACGACCTACCTGCTACATCCCGAGGGCGCGATGTCGGAGCCGCTGCGCCACTTCATCGACCGTGCTCAGCGTGTCGGCCATATGCCGTTAGATACGCAACGGCTCGCATGAGGCTGCTTCAGGCGGGTTGGGGCGATGCCATTTTGGTCAAGGTGCCAGACCTGTTTTGTCATAGCGGGGTTCCATTGACGCGGTGCACGGGCGTGCTGCACTCAGGCTGCTCGCGCTTGCGGTTGGCATCCTGCGATGAGACTTGCATGCCCATCGCGTCGCGTCACAGCGAAGACGCGCGGCGCAACAGTGCTTGCCGTATGCGCATCGGCTCTGGCGTGTTGAGCTGATCGCGCTTTACTGGGCCTTTTCCCCTGCAAAGACTTTGGCCTGGTTATCCGGGTCAGGCATGGTGCCCGCGAATGACGCTGGTGACAGCATGTTTCGCGGCTTGCGAATTGTGAGTGATGGCGCCATGCGCGGCAAGACGCACATCTCGCAACGAAACCGGCGGCATCGTCGATGCCACGGTCTTCGCCGCTTCGCCACTTGCTCGTTTCGCCCGGAGACTTCTGGACGGCCACGCACGTCGCCTGTACGGCGGGTGCGTGTGCGTGGACTCGGTGCGATGACGAATGGAGGCGCGCGATATGCCGAAGTCGAGCAGCCTGGCCGATGGTGCCAAGACCTACTACCGCCCGATCGAGGCGGCAATCCGCTGGAGCGGATTGCTGCGCTTCGAGCGGCGCATCCTGGCGACCTTGGGACAGCGGCCTCTACCGGAGGCAACGGAGTTTCCGCGCTGGCCGATGCTGCGGTTGAACGCCGAAAGAATCTTCGATGCGCTGGCTCACGGCGAGATGCCGTATAGCAAGGAGGGTTTGGTGCGGGACACGCAGGGCCTGACGATGGACGACCTGTCGCTGACGGTGCGGCACGTCGACCTGAAAGCCTGGATGGCGTACTACTACCCCGGCGAGAAACCGGCGTTTCTGTTCGATGAGATCGAGCGTGCACTTCACCCGGCGATCAGCCTGGACACAGTGGGCGCATTGCTGGCCGAGCGGGAAGCGATCAAGGCGCGGCTGGCGGAACACTTGGGCGTGCACGAGACGCTGCGCGCCGAGCACGAGGCGCTGCTGAAGACGCACGCCGCCTACACGGCCGACGCGGAGCGTGCGAGCACGCCTGGGCCGCGCAGCGAATCGACCTACCTGAACATCGTTGGCGGGTTACTGACGCTACTGCTGGGCAAGTCTCCCAGCGGCATGCCGTATTCCAGCTTCCTGACGCAGGAAGCCATCATCAGCGCGATGGTGGCGCACCACGGCAACGCGATGGGCATCACCGAGCGCACGCTGCAGGCCAAGTTCGCACTGGCTCGGCGCAATCTGCAGAGCACAAATTCCTGAGCGATGCCAGACCGTATCTGCGGTCGCGGATGCCGCATTTGCGGTGTCTTTCCTCAGCGCGGCGTTCTTAATGCGAGTCACGCCAATCAGCGCCTCTGAGCGTTAAGGAGTGACCCTCATGTCTTCGCAGACCACCGCCACGGCGGCACCGACCGAGCACCGCATCCTGCGCCGCGCCGAGGTCGAAGCCAAGACCGGCTTCAAGCGCGCGCACATCTACAGCCTGATGAAGGAAGGCAAGTTCCCCAAGGCGCTGCGCCTGGGCGTGCGCGCGGTGGGCTGGGACTCGGTGGAGATCGAACAGTGGATCGCCGATCGCCTCAAAGAACGCGCCTGACGCTTCTTCTCGGTTCATGCCATTCGACGAGGAGAAGCCCATGCAGGTGGTGTCCATCATTTCGACCAAGGGCGGCGTGGGCAAGACCACGACGGCGGCCAACCTGGGCGGCTTTATCGCCGATGCCGGGCTGCGCGTGCTGCTGCTGGACCTGGACGTGCAGCCCACGCTGTCGAGCTACTTCACGCTGGACGCGCGCGCGCCCGGCGGCATCTACGAGATGCTGGCCTTCAACGAGCGGCGCATCGAGCAACTGGTGTCACGCACCGCGATCGCGGGCCTGGACCTGGTGCTCTCCAACGACGACCGCGGTGAACTGAACACGCTGCTGCTGCACGCTCCGGATGGGCGCCTGCGACTGCGCCATTTGCTGCCCGTCTTCCGCACGCACTATGACCTGCTGTTGATCGACACCCAGGGCGCGCGCAGCGTGCTGCTGGAGATGGCTGTGCTGGCGTCCGACCTGGCGCTGTCGCCGGTGACGCCGGAAATCCTCGCGGCGCGCGAGCTGCGGCGCGGCACGCTGCAACTGATCGAGGACATCGCGCCGTATCGGCACCTGGGCATCGAGCCGCCGCCGCTGCGCCTGCTCATCAACCGTGTGCATCCGGTGTCGTCGAACGCGCGGCTGGTCCAGCAGGCGCTGCGACAGGTGTTCCAGGAACAGGCCGGCGTGCAGGTGCTGGGCACCGACGTGCCGGCCATCGAAGCCTATCCGCGCGCTGCGACACGAGGATTGCCAGTGCACCGGGTGGAGTACCGGCAGCCGGCTGGGCGCACGGCGCCCGCGGCGCTGGAGACCATGCGCACGCTGGCCGGCGAGCTGTTCCCCGCGTGGCGGGAGTGCTTCGCGCTGGTCACCGGCCGGGCCGATGCGGGAGGGGCCAGCCATGGCGAGCGCACATGAACTGGCGCGCGGCCGTGAACGGCTGCGCGCGCTGATCGAGTTCGCGCTGGGCGAAGGCTGGCGCGTGGTGCGCACGTCCGGGGGGCACCTGAAATTCACGAAGCAAGGCTGCGCGTCGATCTACACCAGTTCGACGGCGAGCGACCACCGTGCCGACCGCAATGCCTGCGCGCAACTTCGCCGCGCCGACCGGCAGGCGCAGGAGAACGGCCGTGGCTGAGCTGACGCCGCAGGACATGGCTGCCAAGCTTCTGGCCACCGGCTTCGAGCGCAGCGGCCCTTCGGCCGCGACCTTGAGCGACCCCATCGCCGACACGCCGATGGTGGTGACGCTGGACCAGTTGCGGCCCTACGACCACGACCCGCGCGTGACGCGCAACCCGGCCTATGCGGAGATCAAGGCGTCCATCCGCGAACGCGGGCTGGACGCGCCCCCCGCGATCACGCGCAGGCCGGGCGAGGCGCACTACATCATTCGCAACGGCGGCAACACGCGGCTGGCGATCCTGCGCGAGTTGTGGAGCGAGACCAAGGAGGAACGCTTCTTCCGCATTGCGTGCCTGTTCCGCCCGTGGCCGGCGCGCGGCGAAATCGTGGCGCTGACCGGGCATCTGGCCGAGAACGAGCTGCGCGGCGGGCTGACCTTCATCGAGCGGGCATTGGGCATCGAGAAGGCGCGCGAGTTCTACGAGCAGGAAAGCGGCCAGGCGCTGTCACAGAGCGAACTCGCGCGGCGGCTGACGGCCGACGGCTATCCGGTGCCGCAGTCACACATCAGCCGCATGAACGATGCGGTGCGCTATCTGCTGCCGGCGATCCCGACGCTGCTGTACGGCGGATTGGGCCGGCATCAGGTGGACCGGCTCGCAGTGCTGCGCAAGGCGTGCGAGCGCACCTGGGAGCGGCGGGCGCTGGGCCGCACTGTGGCCGTGGACTTCGCCACCTTGTTTCAGGACGTGCTGACGCAGTTCGACACACAGCCGGACGACTTCTCGCCGCAGCGAGTACAGGACGAGCTGGTGGGCCAGATGGCCGAGCTGCTGGAGGCGGACTACGACACGCTGGCGCTGGAGATCAACGACAGCGAAAGCCGCCAGCGTGCGCTGACCAGCGAACCGGCGGCGCCGACGCCAGCGGCAGCGCCTGTCGTGCCTGCTGCACCTCCCCCGCCGGTCTCCGCGCCTCAGCAGCCACCCGCCTCGTCTGTGCCGCGCGACACCACGCCGGTCGCGCCTTCGGCGCCAGCAGCGACACCGCCTGCATCGCCCGAGGCGCCGGAGGAGCAGCACGGGCAGCGCGACGAGCGCCTGCAAGGGCACATCGTGACGCCGGCGCCGACCACCGAGCGCCTGCAGTCCATCCAACGGATGGTCGCGGACCAGCTCGGCGACAAGCTGCCCGACTTCGAGGCCGATGCGCTGCGTGCGATCCCCGTGCAGGCGGGCGGGCTCTATCCCATCTCGGACGTCTGGTACATCGAGCCGAGCTTGGACGTGCCGGATCGCCTGCGCGTGCACATCGCGCAATTCGCGCGCGAAATCGCCGGGGACGCAGCGGTAGCCGACCACATCGAGGCCAGCGACGGCGGCATCGGCTTCGTCTGCGTGGCGCCGGCCGTGGGCCAGGCGAAGGCGCTGCCGGTGTTCGCGCGGGCGGTGCTGACCCTGCTGCATGCGCTGAGTGCAGCGCCGCCCGCCGCGAACGGATTGGACCGCGCGCGGCTGGCCGATGAGCTGGCGGCGCTGCTCCATGGCCATGGCGGCTCGGCCACACGCCTGAGCGATGCTGCGCTGGTGAAGCTGTTCCGTCTGCTGCGCCTGGCGCGCCGGCTGCTGGATCTGGAAGCCGGCGTAGCGAGCCAGGATTCCTGAGCGCAGGAGGCTCCCGTATGTCGGCACCGCACCCGCTCAACCAGGCCGTGATCGCCCAGGCCCTGCATGACCTGCGCAACGGCCAGTTGCGCCGCTGCAAGGCCATGGGCTTCGGCGAGGAGGAGCTGGATGCGCTGAAACACCCCGAGCTCGTGAGCATGCTGGTGAATGCCACGGTGTCGTGGTGTTCGGTATCGGTGAACCGGGAAGTGTTGAAGCGGCTGCTGAGCCAGGTGCACGACGTGGAGCGGGAGATCGCCACGGTGGACCGCATGCTGCGCTTGGGGGCGAGCACGGAGATGGTCAGCAAGTTCTACGGCCTCACGCATCAGGAAGTGGCGCTGCGCCGCGACATCCTCGGGCTGCCCAAGCGCAAGGGCCGGCATCCGGTACTCGACGAGGCGCAGGACGTGGCCTTGTGGGAGCGCTGGAAGGCCGGCGTCGCCGAGCGCCATGTCGCCCTGACCGACGACATGGCGATGCTGGCGCTGACCATGGACCTGGCCGAGGCCATGACCCTGCCCATGTCGGTGATCTGGTCGGCGATACGCAACTGGATCGACCAGGGGCTGGTGTAGCCATGACCACGGGCGGCGCACCACGGCGCGAAGGCCCCGTTGCGCTGTCGGCGTTGTTCGACGAGGCGCTGCGGCACCTTGAGCCGAAGGAACCGGCGCAGGGCACGGCGCCGGCCGCCGACGGTTTCCTCTACAGCGGCAACCGCCATGAGAGCGTGCCGCGCCGACTGTTCCTCGACCGACGCCTGACGCCGCTGGAGCGCAACGCCTGGCAGGTGTTCCGCCTGCAGCTCAACGACGACGGCGTGACCGCCTTTCCCACCTACGACCAGCTCCGCCCCTATCTGGCGTCCATGCCCTGTGCGGCGCAAGCCTCGCACGAGACCGTGGCGCGCGCCCTGACGCTGCTGCGGCTGACGCGCTGGCTGAGCCTGGTGCGACGACGGCGCGACCCGAAGACCGGCCGTATCCAAGGCAACCTCTACGTGCTGCACGACGAACCGCTGTCGCCCTTCGAGGCGATGCAGCTCGATGCCGACTACCTCGGTCTGGTCAGCCAGGCGCTGACCCATGCCGCCAAGGCGGTGCAGATCGTGGGCATGAACACGCTCAAGGAGATTGCCGAAGACCCGCTGCTCAGCGGCCGCACGCTGCCGACCCGCCTGCAGGTGCTGGCGCAGCGCATGGCGCTGCATGGCTGGACGACGCCAGGTTATCCACAGGAGGGTGCGGACCACGAATCCGAAGAAGGCCAGGAAGCCCTTCTTCGGAATGCTGCGCGCCCGTCTTCGGAATCCGAAGCAGGGCCGAAACCCGCGCCGGACGGCTCTCTTCGGATTCCGAAGGAGGACCGTACAGTACGTAATGATCGTATAAATGAAGTACGTACAGTACCGCGCGCGAGGGCCTTGCAGAACCTGCGGCTGCCCGAGCGTTTCCTGCGCTTGAAGGACGAGCAGCAGGCCGGCGCGCTGGTGGCGCTGCAGCAGGTGGACGAGACGCAGAGGCAGGCCGTTCTCGACGAGTGGGCGGCACGCTGCCACAACAGCGCGGTACGCAACCCAGCCGGCTACCTGTTTGGCATCATCCAGAAGGCGATTCGCGGGGAGTTCAAGGCCTGGGCCGGAGAAAGTGCATCGGCACCGCCAGCGCCCCCGTCACCTGCGCCATCGTCACCGCCGGCATCCCGTGCGGCTGACCCCGAGGTGGCACGTGCCTACCTGGCGCAGCTCCGAGAAGCCTTGCGTGATCGCTGATGTTGACTATCCCCAGGGGATAGCTGGAACAGACATCTTTCCGCCGCGCTCGATTGTCGCCCGCCGAATGACAGGCGAAACTGTCGCCTGTGAATCAGACGAGGACTGCCACGCACGAGCCCGGCCGACGATGGACATGACGACTTCCCCCGCCACTAACGCACTGCAACCACTACAGCGAGACGTTCAGCGCTTGCTGGGCATATGCCTGTTGCGCCTTCAACAATACGAGCGCCTCATGAAAGCCATCGTGGCCCACCACGAGATTTCAGGCCCGGCGCATTCGCTGGAGGCCATTCGCGCAGCGCGGATTGAAGATGCCGCGACCAAGACCCTGGGCACGTTGGTCGGACAACTGTTTGGTTCGTATGTCGTCACCGATGGAAATGGCGGCGAGGAGCGCGACGACGATCTTCCCGGCGACGTGATTTCCTTTCGCACGCGCGTGCAACTGAGCCTATCTGCGCAGGACTACGCCAAAACCCAGGCCGACCTCAAAGACCTGGTATCGCTGCGCAACACCCTGGTGCACCACTTCATCGACCAGCACGATCTATGGACCGTGGACGGGTGTCGCGCTGCACAGGACGAACTCGGTTCCGCCTACACGCGCATCGATCAACACTTTGAGCAGCTGCGCGGCTGGGCCGAGCACATGGATCAGGCGCGGCGCCTGGCAGCGGAGTTCGTCCAGTCGGATGTGTTCCACGACCTGGTGGTCAATGGCATCGCGCCGGACGGCACGGTGGACTGGCCGGCCGCCGGCATCGTTCGCGCGCTGCGCGAGGCCGCCGCGCAGTTGGCCGTCGAGGGCTGGACACCCATTGCCGCCGCTGGCCGCTGGATCGCGGACCAGCATCCCGAGCAGCTTCCAGCCAAGTACGGCTGCAGCAGTTGGCGGCAGGTGGTGCACGAGTGCCGCCTGTTCGAGCTTCGCTACCGTGAGGTGGAGGGGCAACGGGCCGCCTGGTACAGACCTCGCGAGGCATAGCCCCGCGACGCGGTCTCACCTCCGCGCGAGTCGCGAACGACTCCGCCGAGCTATCCCCAGGGGATAGCCGGCACACACAGCCTTCCGTGCGGAACAAACCGGGCGCGCATGGGCTGCGGTTTGTTGACTGACAGCCTTCCGGCCGATGCCGATGCTGGCGACTCGCCCCTTCACCGCGAGTCGCTCCAATGGCCAACGAACGCACAGAACCCCTGCAACTGAATCTCGGATCGTTGCGCAGCGCGATGTCGCTGACGCTGCACACGCACCACGCTTCGCGCATCTGGCACGGCCGCGCGCCGACCGAGGGGCGCCCCGGCATCATCGGTCTCAACGGCTTCATCGGCGCCATGAACAAGATGAAGCGCGGCGCCGAGCAGGACGACCCGTACTCGGATTGGTGGATGTTGCGGATCGAGGACAAGCTCGCCGAGACCAAGACCCGCCTGCAGACCCTGCGCGAACAGGTCGACCAGGCCCTGGCCGACGTGCCACCGGCGCTGTCGCTGGGCGAGAACATGAATGTGCAGCCGGTGAAGCTGCCTCTGTTCGTGAATGCACAGCTCGGCTTCATGGCGGTGTACCTGCTGGCTGACTACGACGACCTGGCGCGCAAACTCATCCTGGCGCACCACACGGCGCTGATCGACCGCAGCACCTTGGAGCGCTGGCTCAATGATGGCGCGCACGCGCTGCGCAGCCTGTTCTCGCTCGCCCAGCAGTACCGCTACTCGGGCACGACGCGCGACGACTTCGCGGCGAAGAACGCCGCGGCGCGAGCGGCGCTGGAGAAGTTCGGCGAGCTGCCGCAAGACGTGCTGGAAGGCACGCGCCGCTCGCGCTTCGCGCCACCGATCGCGCGGCGGACGACCAAGCCCGGCACGCCGCCTGCTGCGCCCGCCATTGAGCCCGATGCGCCGGCTCACACGGATGGCGCAGCCAATCCAGCGACGGGTAATGAGGGTACTTACGCATGACGGCATCGCCCCCCATCAGTCACTCCACGCGCTTCGTGACGCTGGAACAGGCGGACTTCCAGCGGCTGGAACACGCAGGCTACCTAAAAGGCCTTTTACAGCCTTTTAAGGGTAAGGGGAGTCTGGAGACCTGGGCCAGCCAGTGCGCAGCGCTGCGCGACGACGTGATTGGCCTGGCGCAGCGGCGTGTGCTGCCCCAGGCACGCGCCTACCCCTTCAGCCTGCTCGACGTGCAACTGGCCCAGCAGGCCACTGGCGCAGGGACGACCTTCCTGCGCTGGCGCAACCTCGACCGTTCCTCCATGGGCGTGGCGTTGTGGGAGGCCCTGCTGGCCAACCCCGCGACGCCGGCCTCGCTGATCGACGAGCTGTACGCGATCGAACTGCAGCGCATCGTGCTGAACATGCAGATCAGCCTGACCCACAGCATCGCTCGCCAAGCCCTGGAATGCGCCAGCAAGGCCGCCCAGGCCGAAGCGGCTTACCTGCGGCGTGTCCACGGGCATACCGCGGCCGTTCCACCCACCACCAAGGAGTCACCATGAGCACGCACTTCGTCGGCGAGGGCAACATCGGTTCTGCGCCGGACTACCGCGAGTTTCCGAACGGCAACGACGAGCCGCGCCGGCTGCTTCGCCTGAACGTCTACTTCGACAACCCGATCCCGAAGAAGGACGGCGAGTACGAAGATCGCGGCGGCTTCTGGGCGCCCGTGGAGCTGTGGCACCGCGACGCCGAGCACTGGAAGACGCTGTACCAGAAAGGTATGCGGGTGCTGGTCGAGGGCCGCACCGTGCGCGACGAATGGGAGGACGCCGACGAGAACGAGCGCGTGACGTTCAAGGTCGAGGCGCGGCGCGTGGGCATCCTGCCGTACCGCATCGAGTCGGTGGCGCTCAGCACCAAGCCGGCCGGCGGACAGTAATTCGCCCATCGCCGTTCCCCCGAGGGCGGCTGTAGCAACCGACATACGCCCGCGATGCACCAGCGAGCTATCCCCAGGGGATAGCTCCAAGGTCGTCCACGGAGTTCCAGCCGCCCTCCCGAAACGACGCTCTTGCTGTGCCAGCTCCTGCGGTCTATGCACACCGCTGCGGCAACGGGCCGCCTGCCGATCACAAAGCGGTGTCTGCATCAATCGGCTTCCTTGCTGCCGGCATCTCCTGGCCCCGCCAAGCTGACGCCCATCCGATGAACCGCACATTTCCAAGGAGGCTTCATGCGCGTGTTCCTGTGCGAGAAGCCGTCCCAGGGCAAGGACATCGCCCGTGTGCTGGGTGCCGTTCAACGCGGCAACGGCTGCTACAGCGGCGCGGGTGTCGTCGTGACCTGGTGCATCGGTCATCTGGTGGAGGCGGTTCCGCCCGAAGGCTACGGCGAGCAATACAAGCGCTGGGCCATCGAGCAACTGCCCATTCTTCCCGAGCGTTGGCGTGTCGAGCCCAAGGCGGCGACCGCAGCGCAATTCAAGGTCGTGCAGCAGCTCGTCGCCAAGGCGGGCGAGCTGGTGATAGCGACCGACGCCGACCGCGAGGGCGAGATGATCGCCCGCGAGATCATCGACCTGTGCGGCTACCGCGGGCCGATTCAGCGCCTGTGGCTGTCGGCGCTCAACGATGCGTCGATCCGCAAAGCGCTGCGTGCGCTCAAGCCGTCCGCCGAGACGCTGCCGCTGTATTTCTCCGCACTCGCCCGATCGCGCGCCGACTGGCTGATCGGGATGAACTTGAGCCGCTTGTTCACACTGCTGGGGCGTCAGGCCGGCTATACGGGCGTGCTGTCGGTGGGGCGCGTGCAGACGCCGACGCTGAAGTTGGTCGTGGATCGTGATCGCGAGATCGCGCGATTCGTCTCCATGCCGTATTGGGCCGTGGATGTGCTGCTATCCCATGCCGGCCAATCCTTCACCGCGAGCTGGATACCGCCCGAAGGCAGCACGGATGCAGCGGGTCGCTGCCTTCAGCAGCCGGTGGCGCAGCAGGCTGCGGATCGCATTCGCGCGGCACGCGATGCGCAGGTCGTGTCGGTGGACACCGAGCGCGTGCGCGAGGCACCGCCGCTGCCGTTCGACCTGGGCACGCTGCAGGAGGTGTGCTCCAAGCAGTTGGGCCTCGACGTGCAGGAGACGCTGGACATTGCCCAGGCGCTGTACGAGACGCACAAGGCGACAACGTACCCGCGCTCCGATTCGGGCTACCTGCCCGAGAGCATGCTGGCCGAGGTGCCGACCGTACTCGACAGCCTGGTCAAGACCGACCCCAGCCTGCGGCCGCTGATCGAGCGCCTGGATCGCCAACAGCGTTCGCGTGCGTGGAACGACGGCAAGGTGTCGGCTCACCACGGCATCATCCCGACGCTGGAGCCCGCCAACCTGTCGGCCATGAACGAGAAGGAGCTGGCCGTCTACCGGCTGATCCGCGCCCATTACCTCGCGCAGTTCCTCCCGCACCATGAGTTCGACCGGACGGTGGCGCAGTTCTCGTGCGGCAGTCAGTCGCTGGCGGCCGTGGGCAAGCAGATCGCCGTCATCGGCTGGCGTGAGGTGCTGGCGACGCCAGGGCCGGACGATGCCGATGGCGAGGATGCGCAGCGCAGCCAGGTGCTGCCCGCCCTGCATGCGGGCCTGTCCTGCCCGGTCGGAAAGGTGGATCTCAAGGCGCTGAAGACGCTGCCGCCCAAACCCTACACGCAGGGCGAGCTGATCAAGGCTATGAAGACCGTCGCCAAGTTCGTGACCGACCCGCGCCTGAAACAGAAGCTGCGAGATACCACCGGCATCGGCACCGAGGCGACACGCGCCAACATCATCAACGGTCTGATCGGTCGCGGCTACCTGGTCAAGAAAGGCCGTGCCGTCCGCGCTTCCGACGCGGCATTCACGCTTATCGACGCGGTGCCCTCGGCCATCGCCGACCCCGGCACCACGGCGGTGTGGGAGCAGGCGCTCGACATGATCGAGGCCGGCCAGATGGCGCTGGACACCTTCATCGAGAAGCAGTCCGTGTGGCTCGGCCAGCTCGTGCAGCAGTATCGCGGCGCAACGCTCTCGCTCAAGCTGCCGCCGGCGCCGGCCTGCCCGCAGTGCGGCGCACCGATGCAGCAGCGCACGGGCAAGAGCGGCGCGTTCTGGTCCTGCTCGCGCTACCCGGACTGCAAGGGCACGTTGCCGATCGAGTCCCCGACGGGCCGGCGCAGCGCACCGCGCAAGCGGCGCGCTGCCTCCAAGGCGTCCTGATCCTCGCTTCCCCCTGCCGCGCCGGCCACTTCACTGGCGGCGAGGCAAACGTCCCGCACCGCGCGGGACTCCAAAGCGCGCGTCTCCTTCTGCAACGGTGTGCGCGCCCCGTCTGCCCGCCATCGGGCGACAGGGCGAGAAGGTCATTGCTCCACGAATCGCGCCCGCCGCCATTCCCTTGATCGGTGTGCCTTGCCTCGGTCATGAGGGGCTTCCTGACGCCTTGCCGCCGCGCGAGCCGTGAGGAGGCCCCTTGGGCCGAGGGTATTCCGTGCCGGTGCCCGCCGGCGGAACAACGGGCTCCCTTTGTGTGTGGATGCACGCCAGAGGTTTCCGGCCCCAGCCACGAAACGGGCCGGGTGCGATTGCTGACGCAGCGAACGGCTTTGACGACGGCCCGCGCTGACGCAGCCCACAGGTGGTTCTCCTTCCTCTCCAGCCGAAGGCCCGCGTGGCCTTCGGCGCCCTGGTCCTTGCCTTGTCCCGTGACGCGGGCCTGCCCTAAAGCGGGCCGTCCGCGATTCGGTTTTCCCTGCGACGACAGCCATGCTTCGCGCCCATCCTCACGCCATGCGTTGCTGACAGTCGTCAGCGGCATGCCCTGGCAGTCTCGGTCTTCAAGACTGCAACGCGGTTCGCCGCGTTGACCGATCCAGTCCGCTTCGCATCGCCCACCGCGGACGCTCGCCGGCCTGGCGACGATGCACTTTTCTCAACCACCCGAGGGGAACCCATCCCCTGCGGGATGCGTGCTCCCCGACCCACCAAGGAGCACGGCATGTCTGAACCTTCCGCATCTTCCTCTGCAACCGCAGTGCGCAGCGGTGCGCTGGCGCTGGCCTGGACCGGCAAGCGTTTGCCGCTACAGGTGCTGCGCAGCGCGGCCGGCCACTACATCGGCACGCAAGACGACGAAGGCCCGGTATCGCGGGAGTCCGTCGAGTATTTCCCGAACCACCTCGCAGCACAGCGCGCCCTGGATACCCATGCCTGGACACAGCGCGCTCACCCCTGATTCCCACCCTTCAAGGAGTTCTCTCATGAATCTGTCTTTACCCGAAGACGTGCTCGATCAGATGGCGCTGGAACAGGCGCACTTCGACGCTGCACCGCAGGCCTTCTTCGAGGCCTGGAAGCGCGGCGCGCAGATCGCCGGCCACGAGTGGTTCGGCGACGGCACACGCGAAGGTCTGCAGCGTGCCACCACCAAGTGGGACCTGCGGCCCAACATGCTGATGCTCAACGACGCCCTGGGTGTGCTGAGCAGCGGTCAACGCATGTTCCTGTCCGCGATGGTGAGCTTCTACAACTCCCGCGAGGGCGGCGCGATGCTCAAGCGTTGCGGCTTCGAGGGGCTGTCCGACTTCGGCGGCCTCGATCTGGAACGGCGCCAGGTCATCGCCGACCTCACGCTGCACTACAACGGCTGGTGAGCCGCGCCTGGCAACCCACCGTTCTTTCATCCCACCCCACGAGGGACATGCGTCCCCGTTCGGGGCCATGTCCCTCCTTCCTTTCGCAGGAGCGGCCATGTCCCGAATCACCATCTTCCACTGACCTGCACCGCCCGGCGCCAGGGCGGCCCGACGCCGCGGCCGGCTGACCGGTTGCCACTTCATCCACTCGCTGGGGTTCAATCCCCGGCAGGGGATTGCCTCGGCCATCCTCTGCTGGAGGAATCCCATGTCTCATTCCAAAAACCCCTTCGTCCGCGGCTACGATGGCCTGTCCGTGCAGCGGCTGCTGGCGATTTCCTACGACGACGACTGCCCGCTGAGCTATCTGCCGCTGCACGTCTCGCAGTCGCATCTGCCGGACAACCAGGTCGAGCGCCATGCCTGCGTCTTCTGCGACGACTTCGCGCTGATCACCGAGGGCCAGAACGTGCCGCCCGAGCTGGACGCGCAGTGCCCCAGCCACGGTATCGCCCGAAACCTCGTCTACGCCGTCATGGCCGAAGAAGCCGGCCAGCCACTGCACGTCGGCGATACCTACTCCGAGGAAGCCGCGCGCGAGGTGGTCCGCCGCCTGCGCTTCGAGACCGGCTTCTACAGCCGTGCCTGGGAAATCAGCTCGGCGCACATCACCGAGGAGGCCGGCCGCTTCCTCGCCGAACTGGCGGACATCGCCACGCCGAGCGGTTTCTTGTTCGTGGCCTTCCGCATTCCCTACAGCCCGGCGGTCGGCGTGAAGCTGATCGCCACGCCCTGGACGGATGCGAACCTGCAGCATGTCGAGGGCATCACCGCCGAAGAGCTGCGGCAGGAGCACCGGGCCAAGGGCGTGCCGGATTCCCTCGTGGAAGTGTTGCACCTGGCTGCGCTCGCTGACGTTCGCATGTTGGTGTTCGATGCGGACGCGCCCGTGCTGGACGGGCTGACGCTCTACGACGACGAGTAACCCGCAACCCATTCGAGCCCCCACGTCGGGGCTCTTCTTTTTCGCGGAACGCGGTGCCGGCGCATTGCCGATTCCCAACGGACGGCCGCCGCCATGTGCCGCACGCTGGCCGCATGTTCGCTGGCGTTGCCGGCAGCATGCCCAGGCAGTCGAGACCTTCAAGACTGCGGCGCGGTTCGCCGTGCTGGTTGCTTCGTTCTCCGGGCGCACCCGCGTCCATCCACCTCACCCTCAAGGGACAGACCTCCCTTGCGGGCGGGAGTCCCTTGGTTGCCACAAGGAGTCTCCCCATGGATACCCAAGCCATCCGTGCACAGATGCCAACGCTTGTTGTCGGTCATGTGCCTTCCAACGTCCGTTCGTTCAAGTTCAACATCTTCGACGGCCAGCCCAAGGTTTCGACGCTGGGCTTTCACATCGACCCGAAGCCTTTCGAGGGCAAGGTCATCGCCACCACCGACGAGGCCATCGTCGTCAAGACGGGACGAGCCGAGTTCGCGGTGCTCGATCGCACGCTCGTGACTGAGGTGCCCGACGAGGGCGCCAAGGTGCAGGTCGAACCCTATGTCAGACGCCGCTTCGACGGTCAGCGAGCGGACACGCCCGAGGAGCAGACCGAGTTCACCGCCGACGGCCAGCCCTACACGGTGAAGCGGTTGGTGCTCGGGTCCGCACCGGCGAAGCTGCCGATTCCCAAGCCTCGCTGCCCCGAGCTGCAGGAACTGGTCAACCAACTGGAGCAGTTGCCCGCTCCCGACGGTTTCCGGCGCGTCACCCACATGCTGGTGGATGCCGGCGCGCGGGACATCACCTGGGTCGATCCGCTGCCCGCCGACATCATCCGCACACCGCCGGCCATCGGCTTCACCGTCGCCACGACGAAGTTCCAGGGTCGCGTCACCGTGCTGTATGAGCGTGGCCTCGACCTCTACGCGGTGGAGCTGCACCGCGACGGCGAGCTGGTCGAACGGGTCGATGAGGTGTTCTTCGACACCCTCGGCGAGACGCTGGAACGGCTGATCGACGACGGGAGTTGGCGGCGCATCCGCGTGCAGTGCCTGTCGTGTCGTAAGGCTATCCGGCACTGATCTCACAGCAGCTTCCCGCCCTCGCGGCGGGAAGCCTCTTTTCCTGCCCCCTGGAGATCACACCCATGACTGTTCGATTCAAAGGCACGGAGCTGCGGCCCGTGCTCGCCGAAGCGGTGGCGAATCAATGCCGCGTCATCCTGGTCAAGGATCAGGGCGTGTACTTCCTGGCCGAGTGCGGCGAGCGCCGACCCGATGGTCGCCAGAAGACCATCGCCTATGCCGCTGGCTGCAACCCGGATGTCGATGCCTTCGATGACTGGTGGGAGCTGGCGCGCGCCGAGTTCGGTGGCGACGACTTCGGCGAGTTCTTCGATCCGCAGGAGGGCGTGTTTGCGCGCATCCTGCGCAGCGAGGACGACCTCGACGTGTCCGCCTCCGCGACACACCTATCGCTGCAGGCGGTTCCTCCGCCCAGCGGTAACTGACCGCCCATCCCTGGCCCCCGCTCCGGGGGCCTCTTTCTTCCCGGCAATGCGGACAGCCGCGAGTGCCAATTACCGCTCGCCTGCGCGCCGTCCTGGCGCCACGCTTCCGGCCATGTTCCGCTGACGTCCGTCAGCGACATGCCCAGGCAGCCACGATCTTCAAGGCTGCGACGCGGTTCCGACCGCGTTGATCACTCCAGTTCGCACCGGCATCCATGCGCGAACGGCCATCGGTTCTCGATGGCGATGCCTCCAAGCTGTTCCATCAACCCACGCGGGGGTTCCACACCTTCCCCGCCTTGGGTCGGGTGTGTCTCCGCCTCATTGTTCCCAGGAGATTCACCATGACCACTTCCACCGAAAAGTCCTACTTCGATCTGCACATCACCGGCCTCGGGTATCTCAATCGCATCCGCGAAGTGAAGCCCAAGAAGGGCGATGCGTTCCTGGCCTGCGACATCGCGGCTCTGAACGGTCCCAGCGACGACGTCTCGTATGTGCGTTTCGACACGCGCGTATCGGGTTCGGAAGCGCAGCACCTGGTGCGCCGCTGCATTCAGGCGGTCGACGCCGAGAAGAAGGTGATGATCGGCTTCCGCTTGGGCGACCTGTGGACCGACACCTTCACCTACTCCAAGGGGAAGCGTGCCGGCGAGCAGGGTGTGAGCCTCAAGGCCCGCCTGCTGTTCGTCAGTTGGATCAAGGTCGACGGCAAGCTCGTCTACAAGGCCGAACCCAAGCCGACCGAGACCGACGAGCGCGACCCGGAAGTCCCTGTGACGTCCGACGCGCCCGCCGCGCAGCAAGCCTCGGCACCGGAGCCTTCCAGGCCCGTCGCCGATGCTGCCGACGACGCTGCCGATGCCCCCGCATTGGCCGTTGCCGAGTCGTTCTGATCCGCAAGGCCCCATCCCCGGGGCCTTGTCTTCTCTTCGTCCGCAGGAGACCTTCATGATCACCATTCCCGGCCAACTGGCCATCAAGACCATCCACGGCAGGAACGGCGACTTCAACGTCGGCCGCCTGGCGACCTCGATCGGCGAGTTCGTCGTGAAGAACGCCGAACTCGATCAGTACCGCGAGGGCAAGTACGACGGTGATTTCGTCATCGTCGAGATTCGCCCCTCCACGTACAACGCCAACGGCCGCATGGTCATCGAGATCCGCGCCCATCTGGGCGGGATGACCCTGTCCAACATCGACGCCCTGAGCCGCGACGAAGCCCGCCGGCTGAGTCCGCAGGAAGTCGATCCAATCGACGAGGAAGCGCAGGCGCCCGCGCCGGCAACGCCCCCGACCAAGCCGAAGGCGAAGCCGCGCAGTCCGCGCGATCCCCTGGTCGATACCACGCCGTTCGGCAGCGAACCGGCTCCCGTGTCCGCTGCGGCCTCGGCCGAGGCAGACGACGCGGCGCTGTTCGGTGCCTTGTGGCCCCTGGGCGAGACCGTAAAGCTCGATGCGACCGTGGATCGTCGTGTGCTGCGTCAGCAGCGCGACCGTCTCGACAAGCTGGGCTACGAGTTCGCTCCGTTGTCCCAGGACTGGCACCTCCAAGCTGCTTGATCCATCCGCCGCCTTGCGCGGCATTCCGCCACCCGCCGGGGTTCTCCCCCGACGGGGAGGGCTACGGCCTTTTCTTCAAGGAGACCCTCATGGGCTGGACCTTCGTTCGTCAGACGCGCGATCAGTTGATCCGCGAGCTGCTCGCTCCGCAGGCGTCCGAACGCGCTTGCTGCGAAGTCATCGACCACACGCTGGACGGCGACGTTCTGTGGACCGTGGTTCGCGTCACCGCCAGGCAGGCGGGCGTCATGGGCCTCGCGGCCGGTGAGTCCGTCTGCTACATCGGCTGCCATCTGCTGGAAAGCTCGGGCGGCGATTGGGGCTACAAGTCCCTCGATGAGTCCGTGCATCCGTACTACTACTCGTGCCCGCTGCGCTATCTCGACATGGCGCCGGTGCAAAGCTCCGAGTGGCGCGAGCGGGTTCACCGCTTCCACGCGGGACGCGCTGTCTAGCGGCACGCATCTTCCTTCACCCAACCGGGGCGAGCACGGCCCCGCGGGCTGTGGTTGCTCCTTCATTTCCAAGAGGACATCACCATGCCTGCACCTTCTTCCGCGAAACCGCTGTACCGCATCGACGAATGCCCCGACCTCATGGCCGACGGTTGCGTCGGTGACGAGCAGGGCAATCTCGTCTTTCTCTCGATCTGGGCGCGCGACACCGCCGTTCAGGAGTTCCTCGCCCGCCTGACCCTCGGCCGGGATGAACAGGGGCTGGATCAGTTCCACGTCATCACCGAGCAGGGCGCATCCATCCCGGTCTTCGTCGGCAACGTCGAGAACCTGGAAAAGCGCATCACCCGTGCCTATCGGCGAACGCTGTTCGGTTCGCTGACGAATGTGTGGCTGTTCGATCGTCGCTGCGTGAAGCCAGACAAGGCCAACGCCAGCGCGCTGGCGCTTCTGCCCAGGGATTCCGCTCACCGGCTCGACCGGCTGTGGACGCTGGTGCAGGACACCTGCCCGCTGCCACTGCTCGACCACTGGCGCGACATCGTGCTGGAGCTGTTGCAGACACGGCGGATGCTGACCGGTCTTCCCTTGGCCCTCGGGCCGCTGGAAGGCCATCGGCTGGCCCTCGATGTCCCGGCGCTGACGAAGGCGTTGGGCGAGCTGATCCGCAACGGCACCCTCGGCGCCACGCAGTACGAACTGGCCGCGAACGCACCGCTTCGGCGTGTGGCGTGAGCCATCCCCACGGGCATGCGCGCCGCGCGTGCCCGCCTTCCCTCATCCATCACCAGGAGAAATCCATGGCACTCATGTTTCCGCGCCTGGCGCGCAATTTCATCCGTAACGGCTACTTCCCCACCGACGAGCCGACGCTGGAGCGGGCCTTGTCCGCACTGGCGCCGTCTCCCGGCTCCATGTCCATCCTCGATCCCTGCGCCGGCGAAGGCGTGGCGATTGCCGAAGCGGCCCACGCCCTCGGGCGCGAGCAGGTCCAGGCCTTCGTCGTCGAGTACGACGCCGAGCGGGCCCGCCACGCACGGCAACTGGTCGATCGCTGCATCCACGGCGACTTGATGGACATGCTGATCTCGCGCCAGTCCTTCGGGCTGTTGTGGCTGAACCCGCCGTATGGCGACCTGAGCAAGGACGTGAACGGCAACATCGGCTATCAGGGCCAAGGCCGTGCGCGGCTGGAAAAGCTGTTCTATCAGCGCGCGCTGCCGCTGCTGCAGTACGGCGGCGTGCTGATCTTCGTCGTGCCGTCCTACGTGCTCGACGCCGAGCTGGTCGGATGGCTCACGCGCCACTTTGCCGACCTGCGCATCTACCGTGCGGTCGAAACGCAGTTCAAGCAGGTGGTGATCTTCGGTCGCAGGATTCGTCAACGCGACCAGGCATCGGAGTCGGTCAAGGCCGTGCGCGGTCTGCTGCTGCAGATCGGACAGGGTGACGCCGAAGCCGAGGAACTGCCGCTCGAATGGCCGTTCCTGCCGTACACCGTCCCTGCCAGCCCGGCCGAGCCGGAGCACTTCTATCGCGTGACGATGGAGCCCGAGCAGTTCGCCGATGAAGTCGGCCGGCTGCAAGGCCTCTGGCCGGCGCTCGATATGCACCTGGGCGCCGCGCAGCAATCGCTGCGTCCGCCCGCGCGGGCCTTGTCGCACTGGCATCTCGCCCTGGCCCTGGCCGCGGGCGCGATTTCCGGCGTGGTGACGTCCAAGACCGGGCGCGTGCTGGTAGTCAAAGGTGACACCCACAAGGAGAAGACGCTCCAGACGGAATACACCGAGCGCGACGACGGCTCCGTGGCCGAGACGCGCATCCTCACCGACAAGTTCGTGCCGGTCATTCGTGCATGGGACTTGACGCTGGGCTCGCCCACGTGGGGCGAAGTGCTGACCATCCGCTGATCGCTGTTCCCTGACGGTTCGCCGTCGCTTTCATCCACCCACCGGGGTCACGTTGTCCCGATGGGGGTGCCGTGGCCCCTTCTTCCAGAAGGAGATACCACCATGGCACTCGCAGTCCTCAACCTCGCGTCACAAGCACGCTTTTCGCCCGGGCAGGTGGTCATGACCGCCGGCGTCGACGAGCTGGTCCGACAGGGCCGGCTCAACCCCACGCCGTACCTGCGCCGCCATCTTCATGGCGAATGGGGCGACCTGAGCGACAGCGATTGGCGGCAGAACGACGCCGCGCTGAAGTCCGGCGAGGATCGTCTGTTCTCGTCCTACCAGGTCACGCGCGACCTGAAGCTCTGGATCATCACCGAATGGGATCGCAGCGTCACCACACTGCTGCTGCCCAGCGAATACTGATCCGCATCCAGCGGCACCTACGGTTTTCTTTGCCGCGTCTTTTTTCCCACCCAGGGGCATGTCACCGCCCCATGGGGGAGGTGCATGCCCCATTGCTTTGGAGCATCACCATGTCCCTCGATCTCGAAACCGTTCCCGAAACCGAAGTGCAGGGCGACCTGCTCGAAACGGCCGCTTCACCCCTCACGCTCAGCCTGCAGGACTTCGTATCGGAGTTCGGCGACGAGCTGCTCGATTCGCTCAACCGCGCCAATCCTCCGGTCTACACCGGCCAGGTGCGGGTGCATCGGCAAATGATCCTCGCCGCACTCAAGCGCAAGCTGTTCCCGGCGCAAGCCGATGTGGTCCACGCCGTCACCGAGCTGTTGGTCGACCGCGGCGAACGCGCCGCGATCGTCAATGGCGAGATGGGCTGCGGCAAGACGACCGTCGGCATCGCTACGGCCGCCGTGCTCAACGCCGAAGGCTACCGCCGCACCCTGGTGCTCTCGCCACCCCACTTGGTCTACAAGTGGCGGCGCGAGATCCAGGAGACGGTGGCCGGTGCCAAGGTCTGGGTGCTCAATGGCCCGGACACGCTGGTCAAGCTGCTGAAACTGCGCGAGCAGTTGGGCGTGCCGGCCCAGGGCCAGGAGTTCTTCGTCCTGGGCCGCGTACGGATGCGGATGGGGTTCCACTGGAAACCTGTCTTCGTTCGCCGGCGCACGCCTCACGGCGACGTGGGGGCCTGCCCGGATTGCGGGCATGTCATCACCGACCTCGACGGCGAGCCGATCAACCCAGTCGAACTCGAAGCCGAGGAGTCCCGCCGCAAGTGCAGCCACTGCCGTGCACCGCTGTGGTCGTTGATCCGTCCGAGGGGCTTGTCCGCGAGCGACCAGTCCTCCGCTGTCCTCAAAGCCTTGAAGCGCATCCCAACCATCGGGGAAGTCACCGCGCAGAAGCTGATGCAGAAGTTCGGTGACGCCTTCCTCGCGTCGATGCTCGGGGACAACATCCACGAGTTCATCAACCTGATGGACGACCGCGGCGAACTGGTCTTCTCGGATCGGCAAGCCCACCGGATGGAACGCGCGATGGCCAACATGGAGTTCGGCTTCGGCGAGGGCGGCTACCAGCCGTCCGAGTTCATCAAGAGGCAGCTTCCCCAAGGCACGTTCGACCTGCTCATCGCCGACGAGGCGCATGAGTACAAGAACGGCGGTTCCGCACAGGGCCAGGCCATGGGGGTGTTGTCGGCCAAGGCGCGCAAGACGCTGCTGCTCACCGGCACGCTGATGGGCGGCTACGGCGACGACCTGTTCCACCTGCTGTTCCGAGCCCTGCCGGGGCGGATGATCGAAGACGGCTACCGGCCGACGAAGAGCGGCAGCATGACGTCGGCCGCGATGGCGTTCATGCGCGATCACGGTGTCTTGAAGGATATCTATTCCGAGAGCACTGGCACGGCGCACAAGACGGCCAAGGGCACCAAGGTATCGGTGCGCACGGTCAAGGCGCCGGGCTTCGGTCCGAAGGGCGTGCTGCGTTGCGTCCTGCCGTTCACGGTCTTCCTCAAGTTGAAGGACATCGGTGGCAACGTGCTGCCGCCCTACGACGAGGAGTTCCGCGAAGTCGCGATGGACACGGCGCAGGCCGCGGCCTACCGCGATCTGGCGGGTCGGCTGACCCAGGAGCTGAAGCAGGCCCTGGCGAAGCGCGACACGACGCTGCTCGGTGTAGTCCTCAACGTGCTGCTGGCCTGGCCGGACTGCTGCTTCCGGTCGGAAACCGTGGTGCATCCGCGCACGCGCAATACCTTGGCGTTCGTTCCGGCTCAGTTCAACGAGCTGGAGGTGATGCCCAAGGAACGCGAGCTGATCGAGATCTGCAAGCAGGAGAAGGCAGAAGGGCGCAAGACCCTGGTCTATTCGGTCTACACCGGCACGCGCGACACCACGTCGCGTTTGAAGGTGCTGCTGGAGCAGGAAGGCTTCAAGGTGGCGGTACTGCGCGCGAGCGTGGATGCCTCCCGCCGCGAAGACTGGATCGCCGAGCAGTTGGACCGCGGCATCGACGTGCTCATCACCAATCCCGAGCTGGTGAAAACCGGCCTGGACTTGCTGGAGTTCCCGACCATCGTGTTCCTCCAGTCCGGCTACAACGTGTATTCGTTGCAGCAGGCCGCCCGGCGCTCATGGCGCATCGGCCAGAAGCAGCCGGTGCGCGTGATCTACCTCGGCTACGCCAACTCCTCGCAGATGACCTGCCTGGGGTTGATGGCCAGGAAGATCATGGTCTCGCAAAGCACGTCGGGAGACGTACCCGAGTCGGGCCTGGATGTTCTGAACCAGGATGGTGATTCCGTCGAGGTCGCACTGGCGCGGCAGCTTGTCACGGTCTGATCCATGTGCCCATGCCGGCGGCCCCTCGGGGTCGCCGGCTTCTTTCCACGGCCCTTCGGGGCCGTTTTTCTTGGGCGTATGGCAGTCCATGGCGCCGCCCCGCCATGTATTCGGGCGGGCGCCAGTGCGTTTTGTTTGCTGCCCGCAGGCCAAGCGGCGGCGATGGTGAGCGCTCCGTGTTCCAGGGAAGCGCCCTCCATGCAACCATCCATCCGCGCTGTTCACCGCCTGGCCCTCGTCGCTGGCTTGCTGGCCGGCAGCCTGTTGGCCGCCGGCTGCGCCACGACCGCTGCGCCGTCTGCGCCAGCGGTGCCGGCCGCATCGCCAACCGCCGTCGCGCCGGAGCCGGGTTTCGTTCCGGTGGCCCGCTACGGCCGCTACACCCTGGTCGAGCTGGTGTCGGAACCTGCGCAGCGTGATCTCTTGCAACAGGCGGTGGAGGTCTCGATTCCGCCCGCGCTCGATGCCAGCGTGGGCGACGCCATGCGCCATGTGCTCCTGCGCTCCGGCTACCGGCTCTGCGATGCGGCCGAACCCGCCACGCTCTACGCGCTGCCGCTGCCTGCCGCACACCTGCGCCTGGGCCCGCTGATGCTGCGCGATGCCTTGCTGACCCTTGCCGGCCCCGCCTGGGAGCTGTCGGTCGATGACTTGACTCGCCAGGTCTGCTTCAGCCGGCGCGGTGCTCCCGCCTTCCTTTCCGCCAACCCGCCCGACACCGCCACGCCCGTGCCGGACGCCGACCGGCCCGAGGAGCTGCAGCCATGACCTTTCCCCAAGCGTCATCCGAGCGCGATTCCCGCACGCGCTGGCTCAAGATCTCCGCGGCCTTCTGGCTGCTGCTCATCAGTGCCGTGGCACTCATCAACAGCGTCGGCTTGTCGCGGCTCGCCGAACAGACCCAGAGCACCGCACAGGATGCGCAGGTCAATGCGCTGGGCCTGCGCGTGGCCGATCTCGAACACCAGGCCAATGCGGACAAGCGCCGGCCGGTGCCGATCAGCCAGGCCGAATTCGCCAACGCGCGGCAGGCGCTGGACGAACGGATGACGCGCCTCGAAGAGGCCGATGAGGCGAGGGCCTTGGCCGTCGACCTGCAGACGCTGCTGGCGCGCGTGAACGCAATCGAAACCCGCCTGGAGAAAACCCGGCAGGTGGCATCCGCCGCTCGCCCGCGCACTCCGGTTGCGACGAAGCCCAAGGTGCCGGAGCCGCCGTTCCGGGTGCTCGGCGTGGAGCTGCGGGGAGGCGAGCGCTTTCTGTCGATCACCTCCACCGCCGCGGCCTCGCTCGCGGGCGCCCGGCTGCTGCGCGAGGGCGACGCCGAGGGCGGCTGGCAACTGCAGTCCATCGAGGCGCAGGCGGGCGTGTTCCAGGTGAACGGCCAGACGCAGCGCGTTGCGGTGCCGTAGGAGGTCGCCATGAACCTGCGGCCGTTGCTCGCTGCCGTCGTCCTGTTCGCCACTTTCGGCGCATCCGCCCAACCGGCCCCGGTGACGAACTCGCGCATGGTGCCCGCTCAAGTGCAGCCGGGCGCTGATGCCGCGCTCGACGAGAGGCAGGCGCGGGAGTGGGGGCTTCGCTCCGAGGAGTGGGCGCGTTACCGGCAACTGATGCAGGGGCCGCTCGGGGTCTATTCGCCCCAGCTCGATCCGCTCACGGCGCTGGGCATCGAGGCCCGCAGCGACGAGGAGCGCAGGCGCTACGCGGAGTTGCAGGTGCAGGCCGAGGCCCAGCGCGTCGGCAAGACGCTGGCCTACCAGCGCGCCTACGACGCGGCGTGGCAGCGCCTGTTTCCCGGCCAGCCGCGCGTGAGCCTGCCCGGCGCCAAGGCGCAGGGTGCCGGCAACACCGGCTCCGGGCGCCTGGCGGTCTTCGTCAAGGCCGACTGCGCACCGTGCGCGCAGCGCGTGCAGCAGTTGCAGGCGGCCGGCACGGCCTTCGATCTCTACATGGTCGGCAGCCGTCAGGACGACGCGCGCATCCGGCAGTGGGCCACCCAGGCGGGCATCGACCCGGCCAGGGTGCGCGCCCGCACCATCACGCTCAACCACGATGCGGGACGCTGGCTGTCGCTCGGCCTGCCCGGCGATCTGCCGGCCGTGGTGCGCGAGGTGAACGGCCAATGGCAGCGGCAATAGGTGCTCCGGGCCGGGAGCACCGGCCGTCCCGCGTCGCCATCCGCTGCACCAGCGCCGCGCTGCTGCTCACCACCGTCGGCTGGGCGTTGGCCGCCCTGGCGCGGGAAGTGCCGCCGCCGGCCTATCAACTGGCGGCGCACCGTGCAGACGTGCCGGCGGCGGTGCTGTACGCGGTGGCCTTGCAGGAGAGCGGCGCCATGCTGCGCGGGCGCCTGATCCCCTGGCCGTGGACGCTCAACGTCGCCGGCTCGCCACAGCGCTACGCCACCCGCGTCGAGGCCTGCGCGGGGCTGCACCGTGCGCTCGCCCACACGCCGGCCAATCGCATCGACGCCGGCCTCGGCCAGGTCAATCTCGGCTACCACACGCATCGCTACACGCAGCCCTGCGAGCTGCTGGACCCGTACCGCAACCTCGCCATCGCTGCGGAAATCCTGCGCGAACAGCACACGCCGGGCGAGGACTGGCTGCTTGCCATCGGCCGCTACCACCGGCCCGCCGGCGGGGCACCCGCGGCGCGATACCGGCGCAGTGTGCATCGGCACCTGACCCGCGTACTCGACCCCGGCGTTCCCGTTCCAACTCTCCAGGCCACCACGCCATGAACCACACCGTCCTCATCGCCGCCATCGGGCTGCTGTCCACGACCACCATCTTCGCCCAGACCGTCTCCGGGCCGCTGATCGTCGTCGAAGACCGCGGCGGCGACTCCGCGCTGCCGTACTACCAGTCGCTGAATCCTCAGCCGGATCAGGCCACGCCGCCGGCCCCGATGCCGACCCCTCGCGCGGGCAACACGGCCGACGCCGAAGCCGCCATGCTGCCGGTGCGCTCGACGCAACTGTCGCCGGGCGAGGTGCAGCGCCGCGTCATCCGGGCGCCGGGCCTGACGGCGCTGTTCCTGATCGGCGACGACGAGCGTTCGCGCGCCTGGCTGCGGCAGCGGCAGGCGGCGCTGCGAGAGCTGCAGGCCGTGGGCCTGGTGGTCAACGTGGAGTCGATGGCTGCGCTGACGGCGCTGCGCAGGCTGGCGCCCGGCCTGATCCTGTCGCCGGCCTCCGGCGATGACCTGGCCCAGCGCCTGGGCCTGCGCCACTACCCGGTGCTCATCACGGCCACCGGTGTCGAGCAGTAGGTGCGCAAATGGCCCAACCGCATGCGGTCGAGGTCTTGCTGCGGCCAGCGGTGGAGCTTTATACCGTGGCGGTCTGCACCGGCGCCGCGATTCTGTGCCTGGTGGCACCGTGGTCGCTCGCGCTGAACCCGCTGCTCGGCCTGGGCTCGGCGCTGGCCTTCCTGACCTTCGGCGCGATTCGCCTGCGCGATGCCTGGGCGATCCTGCGCTATCGCCGCAACATCCGCCGCCTGCCGCGCTACGTGATGACCAGCCGCGACGTGCCGGTGAGTCAGCAACGGCTGTTCGTCGGCCAGGGCTTTCGCTGGGAACAGCGGCACACGCACCGGCTGATGCAGACCTATCGGCCGGAGTTCCGCCGCTACGTCGAGCCGACGGCGATCTACCGGGCCGCCCGGCGGCTGGAGGAGCGGCTTGAGTTCGCGCCGTTTCCCGTCTCGACGCTGGCGCGCGCGTTGGCCTGGGACAGCCCGCTCAACCCGGCGCGACCACTGCCGTCGGTCGGCGGACTGCCACGCCTGCATGGCATCGAGCCGCACGAGGTCGACGTCACCCTGCCGCTGGGCGAGCGCGTCGGCCACACCCTGGTGCTGGGCACCACGCGCGTGGGCAAGACGCGGCTGGCCGAGCTGTTCATCACCCAGGACATCCGCCGCAAGATCCGCGGCGAGCACGAGGTGGTGATCGTCTTCGACCCCAAGGGCGATGCGGACCTGTTGAAGCGCATGTACGTCGAGGCCAAGCGCGCCGGGCGCGAAGGCGAGTTCTACGTCTTCCATCTGGGCTGGCCGGACATCTCGGCGCGCTACAACGCCGTGGGCCGGTTCGGGCGGATCTCCGAGGTGGCCACGCGGATCGCCGGGCAGCTCTCCGGCGAAGGCAACAGCGCCGCGTTCCGCGAATTCGCCTGGCGCTTCGTCAACATCATCGCGCGCGCCCTGGTCGAGCTGGGGCAGCGGCCGGACTACCTGCTGATCCAGCGCCACGTCATCAACATCGACGCGCTGTTCATCGAGTACGCCCAGCACTACTTCGCCAAGAACGAGCCGAAGGCCTGGGAGGTCATCGTCCAGCTCGAAGCGAAGCTGAACGAGAAGAACATCCCGCGCAACATGATCGGGCGCGAGAAGCGCGTGGTGGCCCTCGAACAGTACCTGTCCCAAGTGCGCATCTATGACCCGGTGCTCGACGGCCTGCGCAGCGCCGTGCGCTACGACCGGACCTACTTCGACAAGATCGTCGCTTCGCTGCTGCCGCTGCTGGAGAAGCTCACCACCGGCAAGATCGCGCAACTGCTCGCACCGAACTATTCCGACCTGTCCGACCCGCGGCCGATCTTCGACTGGATGCAGGTCATCCGCAAACGCGCGGTGGTCTACGTGGGGCTGGATGCGCTGTCCGACGCCGAAGTCGCGGCGGCGGTGGGCAACTCGATGTTCAGCGATCTGGTCTCGGTCGCCGGCCACATCTACAAGTTCGGCGTCGACGACGGGCTGCCCGGCGCCGCGGCGGGCGCCAAGATTCCGATCAACGTCCACGCCGACGAATTCAACGAACTCATGGGCGACGAGTTCATTCCGATGGTCAACAAGGGCGGCGGTGCCGGCGTGCAGGTGACGGCCTACACGCAGACCTTGAGCGACATCGAGGCCCGCATCGGCAATCGTGCCAAGGCCGGCCAGGTGGTCGGCAACTTCAACAACCTGTTCATGCTGCGCGTGCGCGAGACCGCCACCGCCGAGCTGCTGACGCGACAACTGCCCAAGGACGAGGTGTACGCCACGGCGCTGATGAGCGGCGCCACCGACAGCTCCGATCCGCACGGCAATACCGCGTTCACGTCCAACACCCAGGACCGCATCAGCAGCAACAGCGTGCCGTTGATCGAGCCGGCGCATGTGGTGGCGCTGCCCAAGGGGCAGTGCTTCGCGCTGACCGAGGGCGGCAACCTCTGGAAAGTCCGCATGCCGCTGCCTGCGCCCGACCCCGACGAAGCCATGCCGAAGGATCTGCAGGAGCTGGCCGGCTACATGCGACAGCACTACGTCGAGGCAGGAGACTGGTGGGAGAACCAAGGCATCCCCGGCCTGCAGGACAAGGCGCTGCCCGACGACCTGCTGGACGACTTCAAGCAGATGGCCGCCGCTGAAGAAGCCGAAGCATGAGCGATCCGGCCGTCGCGGCACAGCGCCAGCAGCAACGACAGCAGGGGCTGATCGCCAGCCTGGTCACGCTGCCGTTCCGCTTCTTCGGCGTGCTGTGCGGCGCGCTGCTGCTGTGCATCCTGATCGAATGCGTCGGCATGCACTTCTTCTGGCCCGAGCAGGGCTGGCGCCACGCGCAGGGCATGCTGCACTACGAGCTGGATCAGCTCTCCACGCATTTCACGCGCAGCGCGCTGGTGCAGGAGCCGGGGCGCACCGCGCACCGGCTGGTCGAGCAGGGCTACGACTGGCTGTTCGTGAAAAGCGGTCTGCTGGACTGGATACGCGACGCCTCAGCGCAGGCCAGCGCCGGCAGCCACCGCCCGACCAAGGATTTCCGCTACTACATCGGCTTGGTCTACGTGAACGTGGAGAGCTACCTGATCGCGGCGGCCTACACGACGCTGGTCTTCCTCGTGCGGCTGCTGGTGCTGTGCCTGACCCTGCCGCTGTTCCTGATGGCCGCCTTCGTCGGGCTGGTGGACGGCCTAGTGCGCCGGGACATCCGCCGCTTCGGCGCGGGACGCGAGTCGGGGTTCATCTATCACCGCGCCAGGGCCAGCCTGATCCCGCTGGCCGTGCTGCCGTGGGTGACTTACCTGGCACTGCCGGTCAGCGTGAACCCGCTGCTGATCCTGCTGCCCAGCGCCGTGCTGCTCGGCGTCGCCGTGTGCATCGCGGCGGCGACGTTCAAGAAGTACCTGTAAGACTGCTAACCACTTACCTGGACTGCTTCCGATAGACACATTTGCTATCACAGAGGCCCAGACAATGTTAAACTTCCCGTCATTTTTTCATCGTCCGGCAACTGTCCATGAATCAACGGATCGGCTACGCCCGAGTTTCGACAGATGACCAGAACCTGGATTTGCAACGCGACGCGCTGCACCTCGCGGGAGTTCAGTCCATCTACGAAGAGACCGCAAGCGGCAAGACTGCCGGCCGACCGGAGCTTGACCATTGTCTGAAAGCATTGCGCGCCGGTGACACGCTAGTGGTGTGGAGGCTGGATCGGCTTGGCCGCAGTTTGCCCGACCTCGTGCACATCGTCGCCGAGTTGGAAGAAAAGGGAATCGGCTTCGAGAGCATCGCCGAGAAGATCGAGACGACGAGCGCAGCCGGGAAGCTGGTCTTCCATGTCTTCGCTGCGTTGGCGGAGTTCGAGCGCAACTTGATACGGGAGCGCACCCGGGCAGGCTTGGCTGCCGCACGTGCGCGAGGCCGGGCCGGTGGTCGCAAGCCGAAGCTGGACACACGACAAGTTCGGGAGATCAAGCGGCTGATGGCTGACCCGACCATCCCGGTCAGTCAGATCGCGCAACGCTACAAGGTCTCACGGACAACCATTTACAAGGTGGCCCCCCGCGCCCACGCATCGGCTGTTGACACACAGGCGAATGCAAGCGGGGCGAAGTCACACAGGCGAGATGCCTCATGAACGCAGTAGAAATCGAACAGGCCATCACAGACCTTGCGGAGCAGCCCTTTGACCCCGCAGAGTTCCCCTATGCCTTCCTTGAGGCCTTTGGCAACAAGGCGACGACCATCAAGCGCCTGCGTGCGGGGGCGTCGAACAAGTCCGACCTCGGCGGTGTTCTCCAGACCAGCAACATCCACATCCTGACCTGCGACGCAGGGCGGGTCACGCAGACGCTGGCCGCCCTCAAGGTCAGCCCGGCGACGGCCAAGGCCAAGGCGAAGTTCATCCTCGCCACCGATGGCACGGACTTCGAGGCCGAAGACCTGACCAGCGGCGAGACCGTCGCCTGTGCCTTCAAGGACTTTCCCGACCACTTCGGCTTCTTCCTGCCGCTGGCGGGCATTAGCACCGTCCGCCAGATCAGCGAAAACGCCTTCGACATCCGGGCCACCAGCCGCCTGAACCGGCTGTACGTCGAACTGTTGAAAGACAACCCTGAATGGGGCACGGCGGAGCGCCGCCACGACATGAACAAGCTCATGGCGCGGCTGATCTTCTGCTTCTTCGCCGAGGACACTGACATCTTCGTCGGCAGGGGCCGATTCACCGAAACCGTCGCGCAGATGAGTGCCAGGGACTCGTCGAACACGCACGAGGTTATCGCCATGCTGTTCCGCGCCATGAACACCAAGCGCGAGGACCGGGCAGCAGCCAAGATTCCCCGGTGGGCCGAAGACTTCCCCTACGTCAACGGGCAGTTGTTCTCCGGCAGCGACGAAGTGCCGCGATTCAGCAAGATCGCCCGGTCCTACCTGCTGCACGTCGGCGGGTTGGACTGGACCAAGATCAACCCTGACATCTTCGGTTCGATGATCCAGGCCGTTGCCGAGGACGAGGAGCGCGGCGAGCTGGGGATGCACTACACCAGCGTTCCCAACATCCTGAAGGTGCTGAATCCGCTGTTCCTCGACGACCTGCGGTCCAAGCTGGAAGAAGCGGGCGACAACCCACGCACCTTGCTCAACTTGCGCAAACGCATCGCCAGAATCAGAGTTTTCGACCCCGCCTGCGGGTCGGGCAACTTCCTGGTCATCGCCTACAAGGAGATGCGCGCCATCGAGGCCGAGATCAACCGACGGCGCGGCGAGCTGGATCATGCCTCAGAAATTCCGCTCACCAATTTTCGCGGGATCGAACTGCGCGACTTCCCGGCGGAGATTGCGCGCCTCGCGCTGGTCATCGCCGAGTACCAATGCGACGTGCTGTACCGGGGCCAGAAGCTGGCACTCGCCGAGTTCCTGCCCCTGCGCAACGAGAACTGGATCACCTGCGGCAACGCGCTACGGCTCGATTGGCTGAGTTTGATGGATGTTGGCGGCTCAGGTGTGAAGCTGGTTTCGGACGACCTTCTAAAAACACCGCTTGATCAGGCTGAGATCGACTTCGAGAACGAAGGTGGCGAGACGTATATCTGCGGGAACCCGCCTTATGCCGGTCTGAGTTCGCAAACTCCGGAACAGAAAGCGGATCTCAAGTGGCTCTTTGAAGATCACAGTCAATACTGGAAGTCGTTCGACTACGTGATGGGTTGGTTTTGGAAGGCGCATGAGTTCATGCACCATCAGACGGCGAAAGCAGCCTTCGTTGCGACGAACTCAATTTGCCAAGGCCAGCTTGTTCACATGTTCTGGCCGCTGCTCCTGGACGCATCGTCGCGAATTTTCTTTGCCTACTCGTCGTTCAAGTGGCGCAACCTGGCTACACACAATGCCGGTGTCACTGTCCTGATCATTGGTCTGACCACCGATACAGGTAAAGGGGCGCGACTCTTCGAGGCATCGGATGGCGACGAGGCCATCGAGAAGTTCGTTCCGAACATCAATGCATACATTGTGCCCGGACCAAATCTTTACGTTGATGCCGTAAGTAGAGCGCCGACGGGTCGCCCCGACATGTACTGGGGCAACAAGCCCACAGACGGCGGAAATCTGATCTTGTCGCCCGATGAAGCGCGGCAGATCACCCGTGAGTCGCCGACTGCTAAAAAATTTCTGCGGCCCTACTTTGGTTCGGATGAGTTCATCAAGGGTTCGCCTCGGGTTTGCATTTGGGTCACTGATGCTGACGAAAGCGAGGCCAGTTCCGTCCCGAGCCTTGCTGTCCGCTTTGAAAAGGTGAGGGAGTTTCGGGAAAGTAGCAAGGCGAAGGAAACGCGCCCTGCTGCGCAGTACCCGCACAGATTCCGGCAGATTCAGGGCAAACCGGGCAACCAGTCAATCATCGTTCCGATCCATTCGAGCGAGTCTCGGCCGTATCTTCCAGTTGGGCTGCTCCCAACAGGTGGCATTATTTCCAATGCTGCGTATGGCCTGTACGACGCGCCTCTATGGAACATGGCGCTCATTGCCTCGCGCCTGCATCTTGTATGGATCGCCACCGTCTGCGGCAAGCTGGAAACGCGCTACCGCTATTCCAACACCCTCGGCTGGAACACGTTTCCGGTGCCGACGCTGACCGAGAAGAACAAGGCCGATCTCATCCGCTGCGCGGAGGACATCCTGCTGGCGCGGGAGCATCACTTTCCCGCGACCATCGCGGACCTGTACGACCCCGAAAATATGCCCGCCGACCTGCGCGCCGCCCATGATCGCAACGACGAAGTGCTGGAGCGCATCTACATCGGTCGGCGCTTCAAGAACGACACCGAGCGGCTGGAAAAGCTGTTTGACCTCTATACCAAGATGACCGCTTCGGCTGCACCAGCCAAGGGCAAGAAGCGCAAAGCGGGAGCCAACGCATGAGCGACAAGATCACGTCCGTACCGTCCGTTTCCGTCACCTACGCCCGCAACGGCGGATCGACTAAGGCCAATGCGCTTGGGATGAGGCCCATGCAGGAGCGGGCCTACGAGAAGCGGGGCGAGCAATACCTGCTCATCAAGTCGCCGCCCGCATCGGGCAAGAGCCGTGCGCTGATGTTCGTGGCACTCGACAAGCTCAAGAACCAGGGCTTGAAGCAGGCCATCATCGTTGTGCCGGAGAAGTCCATCGGTGCCAGCTTCAACGACGAGCCGCTGTCGAAGTACGGCTTCTGGTCAGACTGGCAGGTCGAACCCAAGTGGAACCTGTGCAACGCGCCAGGCAACGACAACGGCGGGAAGGTGAAGTCGCTGGGCACATTCCTTGAAGGCGACGACAAGGTGCTGGTCTGCACCCACGCGACGTTCCGTTTCGCGGTCGATGCCTACGGCGTGGAGGCGTTCGACAACCGACTGATCGCGATCGATGAGTTCCACCACGTTTCGGCCAACCCGGACAACAAGCTCGGCTTGCACCTCGGGCAGTTCTTCGCGCGGGGCAAGACGCACATCGTCGCCATGACAGGCTCCTACTTCCGTGGCGACGCCGAGGCCGTGCTCGCGCCGCAGGATGAGTCGAAGTTCGATACTGTCACCTACACCTACTACGAGCAGCTCAACGGCTACGAGTACCTCAAGCAACTCGACATCGGCTACTTCTTCTACAGCGGGCCTTACGTCGATGACATCCTCAACGTCCTCGATCCCGCCGAGAAGACCATCATTCACATCCCGAATGTCAATTCGCGCGAGAGCACGAAGGACAAGATGCGGGAAGTGGAGCACATCATCGAGGCGCTGGGTGAATGGCAGGGCATCGACCCTGCGACCGGCTTCCAACGTGTCAAGCGCCCCGATGGCTGCGTGCTGCGCATCGCCGATCTCGTCGATGACGATGCCGCCAAGCGCGACCGCGTGTCCGCCGCGCTCAAAGACCCGGCGCAGAAGAACAACCGCGACCATGTGGACATCATCATCGCGCTGGGCATGGCGAAGGAAGGCTTCGACTGGATTTGGTGCGAACATGCGCTCACCGTGGGCTACCGCGCTAGCCTGACCGAGATCGTGCAGATCATCGGCCGAGCTACCCGCGACGCCCCCGGCAAGACCCGCGCGAGGTTCACCAACCTGATCGCGGAGCCGGATGCGGCCGAGGAAGCTGTCACCGAGGCCGTCAACGATACGTTGAAGGCCATCGCGGCAAGCCTGCTGATGGAGCAGGTTCTAGCTCCGCGCTTCGAGTTCAAGCCCAAGAACCCCGACAGCGGCCCGACGCCGGGATTTAACTACGGCGAGGGTGGCTACGACGCGGACCGTTGCAATGTCGGTGTCAATGAGCAGACAGGGGCTTACCAGATCGAGATCAAGGGCCTCGCCGAGCCCAAGAGCAAGGAGGCGGCGCGAATCTGTCAGGAAGACCTGAACGAAGTCATTGCGGCCTTCGTGCAGGACAAGCCCACCATCGAGCGCGGCCTGTTCGATGAGGAGCTGGTGCCCGAGGAACTGACGCAGGTTCGCATGGGCAAGATCATCAAGGACAAATATCCCGAGCTTGACGCCGAAGATCAGGAGGCCGTGCGTCAGCACGCCATTGCTGCCCTCAACCTCACGCAGCAGGCCAAGCGGCTGGTGACCGAAGGTGAGAGCGATGGAACACCCAACACCGCCCTGATCGACGGCGTGCGCCGCTTTGCGATGGACGTGCGCGAGTTGGACATCGACCTGATCGACCGCATCAACCCTTTTGGCGAAGCCTACGCCATCCTTGCGAAGACCATGAGCGAGGACAGCTTGAAGCAGGTTGCGACAGCCATCTCGGCGAAGCGCACGAGTCTGACGCCGGACGAGGCGAAGGAGATGGCTGTTCGCGCCGTTCAGTTCAAGAAGGAGCGCGGACGCATTCCTGCACTCGATTCCCAGGATGCCTGGGAGCGACGCATGGCCGAAGGCGCGGCCGCCTTTATGCGATTCAAGGCGGAGGGGCGCTATGAGTAACTCCGATCTTGACGAACTCGCTGCGGAGCTTGCCGAGTTCGCACCGCCCGAGGCGAAGGCCGGACGGCCGGCCAGTGAGGAGCGCGTCATCGCGGGCTTCGAGGAAATCCAACGCTTCACCGAGAAGCACGGGCGTGCGCCGCAGCATGGTGAGGATCGCGACATATTCGAGCGCCTCTACGCCGTGCGCCTGGACCGCTTGCGTGCTCTCCGGGACTGCCGCGCCCTGCTGGAGCCGCTGGACCATCAGGGCCTGCTTGCCGGGGCGCCTACCGTTGCCGCTTCGGCAGATGAAGCCATCGACATCGACGACCTGGCCGCCGAGCTGGCGGGCGTAGCCGACGCAGACGACATCACGGTCCTACGCCATGTCCGCACCAGCGCCGACAAGCGCGCCGCCGAGGAGATCGCGGATCGCAAGCCTTGCGAAGACTTCGAGGCGTTCAAGCCACTGTTCGAGCGTGTAGCGACGGAAGTCAAGACCGGCTTGCGCCAGTCCCAGCCCATAGAGGCGGGCCGCCGCGCGATTGAGGTCGGGGACTTTTTCGTTCTCGATGGAATCACGCTCTACGTCGCAGAGGTCGGCGAACCGCTGAAAACCACCGCCGGGGAAGTGGACCGCCGCCTGCGCCTCATCTTCTCCAACGGCACCGAAAGCAATCTGCTGTTGCGCTCGCTCCAGCGCGCTTTCTACAACGATCCCGCCGCGCGGCGGCTGGCCTCGCCCGAGAGCGGACAACTCTCCTTCGGCGGGGAGCTTGAAGCCGATGATGTCGAAAGCGGCACGATCTACGTCCTGCGCTCCCTCTCCGATCATCCCTATGTCGCGCAGCACCGCGAGATCATTCACAAGGTCGGCGTGACCGGGGGCAGGGTGGAGACGCGCATCGCCAACGCCGAGCACGACTCCACCTATCTGCTGGCGAAGGTCGAAGTGGTGGCGACCTACAAGCTCGCGGGCATCAACCGCACCCGGATGGAGAACCTGTTCCACAGGCTGTTCGCGCCCGCGCGGTTGAACATCACCATCAACGACCGCTTCGGTCACCCCGTGCAGCCCGAGGAATGGTTCCTGGTGCCGCTCCATGTGATCGACGAAGCGGTGCAGCGCATCCGGGATGGGTCTATTACCAATGTGGTCTATGACCCGAAAACTGCCCGGCTAGTCTAGCTACGGTAACTGGCGAAGCAACGCCACCAGGTTTTACATAGGGGGGAGATAAAACATGCGTGTAGCCCGGATAGAAATAGAGAACTTCAGGGGCATAAAACAGGCGAAGCTGTTATTTCCCAAGCATGGCGTTCTTATCGGCGACAACAATACCGGAAAGACAACGATCCTGGAGGCCCTGGATCTCGTTCTTGGGCCGGATCGCCTCAATCGCCAACCCGCAATTGACGAGCATGACTTCTTCGGAGGCATTTATGCTCAAATGCCCGACGCCCCTCCGGAAAACGGTGGAGCCGACGGCGCTGCTCCGCCCGAGCCTGGTGAAGAAGTCGCAGAGGACTCGGCACCGGACTCGGCACCGAAAATCGTCATAGAGGCGACGATCGCCGACCTGACTGACGAGCAGAAGGGGAAATTTGGAGATTACATCGAATTCTGGGACTCGGCTGTGGACAAGTTCTACGAGGCGCCCAATCCTGCCGGCGTTGATGCTGCTTCGATCACAGAGGCACTCCGCGTTACTTTCCATGGTTGGTACGACAAAGAAGAGGATGACTTCGAGGGTGCCACCTACTTCACCCGCAGCCTCACCGAAGGCGACAAGCCCGACCCGTTTTCCAGGAAGCACAAGCAGCTTTGTGGCTTCCTATACCTCCGCTCCATTCGCACCGGCTCGCGAGCCCTTAGCCTAGAACGCGGCAGCTTGCTCGACATCATTCTGCGCTTGAAAGAGGTCCGGCCGCAGATGTGGGAGGCTACTCTCACCACACTTTCCAATATTGTGGTCGCCAGCGATCCAGCGCTGGGCATCTCCCCTGTATTAGAGAGTATCAACACGGCGCTGAAGAAATATGTCCCCAAAGAATGGGGGGTTGAGCCTCATCTCAAGGTGTCGAATCTCACTCGCGAACACCTAAGAAAGGTTATTACAGCCTTCATCGCCACCGGCGACGGCATGCATGCGGCACCGTTCTACCGGCAAGGTACAGGCACGATCAACATGCTTGTCCTGGCAATGCTGTCCCAGATCGCCGAGAGCAAGCAGAACGTCATATTTGCCATGGAGGAACCTGAAACAGCTATACCTCCCTATGCGCAGAAACGGATCATTCACGAAGTACGCAAACTGGCATCCCAAGCCCTCTTTACGTCCCATTCGCCCTATGTGCTAGAGGAGTTCGAGACGGATGAAACCGTTGTGCTCGCTCGTGACGCTTCGGGCCGGATGGGGCAAAGGGCTATTGCGCTGCCCGACAATGTGAAACCGAAGCGCTACAGGCAGGAGTTTCGCACCCGCTTCTGTGAAGGTTTACTTGCTCGCCGCGTTCTTCTGGCGGAAGGACCAACTGAGTATTCAGCGTTCCCGGTGGTGTGCCGACGCCTCGCAGAGATCAATCCAAAGAGCTATCTCTCCCTCGAAGCGCTCGGGATATGTACAGTTGACGCAGACGGCGAGAAAAACGTCCCCGGCATGGCGCAGCTCTACAAAGCTCTGGGGAAGCGAACCTTTGCGATTTGCGACAAGCAAGAGGAAGCAAACAAGGCACTAATTGAGGCACAGGTCGAACTGCTGCTCATGCACGACGAAAAGGGCTTTGAGGATTTGGTCCTGAAAGGCACAACGGAAGAGGCCCTGAAGCGATTTGCAAAGCAGTTGGACTGGCCAACACACTTGGCGCAGAAATACCCGGATCCGGAAGCACAGGCGGAAGCTGCACTGAGAGATTACTTCTTTTGGTCGAAGGGCAACTGGGGCACTGCCGACTTTCTTGCTCAATGCAGCGAAGAAGAGATTCCGGAGTGGCTTCGTGATGCCGCGCTGAAATTGAAAGCGGCTTGTACGCCCGCTCACGCTGAAGCAGACGCGGAAGCTGGTGCCGATGGAACTGACTGAGGGTCAACTGAATGTAATGGAGTCGGATGGGCACCTGCTTGTCACAGGTGGACCTGGGTCGGGTAAGACAACCATCTCCATCATCAAGGCGTCCCAGATCGCGGAGCAACATGTTCGCCCAGGTCAGAAAATTCTGTTTCTCAGCTTCGCGCGTGCGACTGTTTCCCGCGTGGTGGAGGCCATCGAATACGAACAGAAGATCCCGGCCGCCACGAAAAATTTCATCGACGTCGATACCTATCATGCATTCTTCTGGCGCACCTTAAAGACACATGGCTATCTGATAGGCCTGCCCCGTAGATTAGGGATTCTCACCCCACCCAATGAGGCCATCGCTCTCTCGGGGGTCAGGTCGGGCTTCCCAGCCAGAAATCTCACGGATGAACAGAAGGAAGCCAAGAAAGCTGCTGAAGCGGCGGAGCGTATCCGTCTGGCAACGAACGAGGGGCGGATTTGCTTCGACCTCTTCGCTCCGTATGTGGGGGATATTCTGCATGGTAGCGAGCGCATCCGGCGTCTCATCGCAACCATGTATCCGGTCATCATTCTTGACGAGTTTCAGGACACCAACGGCGCGCAATGGCGCGTGGTTCAGGCGTTGGGCAAGTCGTGCAGGCTGATCGCCCTCGCCGACCCAGAGCAACGAATTTACGACTGGATAGGTGCCGATCCCGCACGCCTTGATCATTTCCGGGATGCATTCGCCCCAACGGCGGTTGACCTCAGTACCGACAATCACAGAAGCGCAGGGACGGAAATTGCCATTTTTGGCAATGACCTACTCACCGGTGAATTTCGCCAGCAAGAATACAAGGGTGTCTCGTTTGATGTCTTTGACCCGTTTTCCGGTCCAGCGATGACCAAGCTGGTGACAACAATCTATGCGGCTCGCCAGCGTTTGATGACTCAAGGCATTGAGAACTGGTCTCTGGCGATTCTTGTTCCGACCAAGAAATTGACGCGCCTGGTGTCTGACGCTTTGCGTCACCCTCCGGCCGGGATGACGGAGGTGTTTCACACGGCAACCATCGAGATGGAGGCCGCGATCCTTGGAGCTGAAGTCATTGGCCTTTTGATGCAACCTTCCGGAGATAGTCGTCACTTCGCGCAGTTCATTGACCTATTGTGCAACTACTTCCAAGGCAAAGATGGGAGTGAGCCGACGCAAGGGGCGTTGAAGGAGGCTGCGAGCATCCGGGGCGCTTATGAAGAGTTGTTGGCAAGCCGTGCTAATGGCAAAGCCATCCGCAGGAACAGTATCCTCGTCAACGTGTTGACGGTATACGATCAGGTTCGCGCCCTTGTCTTGACGGGCGATCCAGACAAGGATTGGCGCGCTGTGCGGCGCGTTCTGGAAGATGGTGCATGCAAACGCCTGAAAGAGATCGCGGAGGAGGTTCGAAACATCCGCCTACTGGACCGAGGTACTCAACTTCGCCAACAACTTTCTCAGGATTGGCGAGACAACGGATATCGCAATGCGCTGGCGATCATTCGACAAGCCTTCGTCCAAGAGCACTTTTCTACGAGCGCTAAGCCCGAATCCGGCGTTGTCGTGATGAACATGCACAAAGCGAAGGGGAAACAGTTCGACGAGGTAATCATTTTTGAAGGTTGGCCGAAGCGGGCAAAAGGGAAGATCGTCGCAAACACAGACCGCATTGTGCGCTTCAACTCCAGAGATCAAATCAATGACCAAGCACGACAGAACTTTCGGGTCAGTGTCACGAGAGGGAGGCGGCAGACGACGATCTTGACGCCTAAAGGCGATCCTTGCGTGTTGCTCGTTGGTGAGGCGTGAGTCACGATTGCTGGCCCTGCTGCGACAGCAGATAGAGCGTCGGCTAGCAGATCAAGCAACACCTCTGAAATACGGTTGACCACCGGTTCCGTTTGATTGCGGCGCGAGCCGCGCAAGGGACACAGCATCAAGGCCATTCGCTTCACTTGGGAATGGCACGATGGGACAGACCAACCGCCGCGCATCCGCCTGGCCTTCGCTGGCCGTGCTGCTGGCCGTGTCGCTCTCGGCCCTGCAACCCGCCATTGCCGAGGACACTCCGGAGCGTGAGCAGATCGCCGCGCTCGCCCGCCAGCTCAATCTGATCGACCGCCTCGCCGAGCACGCCGCCAATACCGCTCCGCAGGAACGCGCCCGCTACCACTTCGACTACGCCCGGCTGCGCGCCGACCTGAAGCGCGTTCGCGCCGGCCTGCAGGACTACCTCGTGCCCCAGCGCGCCCAGCCGCGCGATCCCGTCCCGCTGGCCGGCGACTACGTCCGCCGCGACCGCGCCGACGACGAGGAGCCGTCGCCATGACGCCATCTGCCGATCAGGTCGCCGCCTTCCAGGCCAACGGCGGCTTTGCGCCTTCGGCCGTCTCTGCCGTGGTGCTCGCTTTCGTGTTCGCCGTGTTGCTGCTGTGGGGCGTGTGGGCCATGCGCACCGCCTACGTCGGCTGGGCCGAGCACCGCATCACTGAACGTCAGTTCCTCGCCGTCGTCGTGCGCTTCGTGGCGATGTACCTGGTGCTGACCTTCTTCCTCCTCTCCTGACCGTCACGAAAGGCCATACGCCATGAACACGCCACCGACACCCCATCGCATTCCGTCCCGCATCGCCGCACCGCTGCTGCCGCTGGCGCTCGCGGGCCTGCCGCTGTCGGCCTTCGCGCAGGGCCTGCCGACCATGGAAGACCCATCGCGCGGCCAGGGCAGCGGCATCCTGCAGACCTTGCAGAACTACGGCTACGACATCGTGCTGCTGATCGCGCTGCTCGTGGTCGCCTCGATGTTCGTCGGTGTCTGCTATCACGCCTACACACGCTACTCGGAGATCCACACCGGCCGCGCCACCTGGGGCCAGTTCGGCCTGACGGTCGCCGTGGGCGCGATCCTCCTGGTGGTCGGCATCTGGCTGCTCACCAAGGCCACCGGCGTGCTGTAAGGGCGGCAAGCGATGGCCGTCCCTTCGGAGACCCTGCGCGACACGCTGGTGACCTTCCTGCCGCACCGGCTGAACCGCCAGCCGGTGGTCGTGCGCGGGCTGACCGCCGACGAGTTGTGGATCTGCGCCGGCCTGTCTGCCGCAGCCGGGTTCGCGCTCGGCCTGCCGCTGGCCTGGCTCACGCACAGCATCGCCATGGTGCCCACGCTGATCGTCGCTGGCATCGCGCTGGGCGTCTTTGTCGGCGGCGGCTTCCTGCGCGCGCAGAAGCGCGGCCGGCCCGACACCTGGCTGTACCGGCAGCTCCAGTGGTGGCTGGCGCTGCGGCATCCGGCGCTGGCAGCGCTCCTGGGCGGCCAGCGCCTCATCACCCGCTCGGGCTACTGGACTACCCGGCGCAACGCCGATCGAGGTGCGCCATGAGCGCGCCCGAACGGCCGCCCGAAGGGCGCGCGAACCTCCCTCGGGGAGGATGTCGCGTCAGCGACAGGAGGGTAGTTCAGTGAGCCGTTTCAAGAACGAGGTTGCGCACCTGCAGGCGCACGTGAAGACGTTGCGCCTGGGGGCCGGCGCGCTGGTCGTGGTGGCGTTGCTGCTCGGCTTCGGTTGGTGGAGTGCGCCGAAGAGTCTGACCATCCATGTGCCGCCGGACCTGCGCTCGGGCAGCACGCGCAAGTGGTGGGACGTGCCGCCCGAGAGCGTGTATGCCTTCTCGTTCTACATCTGGCAGCAGGTGCAGCGCTGGCCCACGAACGGCGAAGAAGACTATCCGCGCAACCTGCGCGCGCTGTCGGCCTACCTGACGCCGAGCTGCCGGGCCTTCCTGCAGCAGGACTACGAGTACCGGCGCGCCAGTGGCGAGCTGCGTCAGCGCGTGCGCGGCATCTACGAGATTCCCGGCCGCGGCTACGGCGATGATCCGGCCACGCGCGTCAAGGTGGTCTCCGACCGCGACTGGATCGTCACGCTCGACGTGAGCGCGGACGAATACTACGGCTCCGAGCAGGTCAAGCGCGCCCTGGTGCGCTACCCCATCAAGGTCGTCCGGCTGGACATCGACCCCGAGCGCAACCCCTTCGGCCTGGCGCTGGACTGCTACGCCAGCGCACCCCAGCGCATCGAACCGCCGCCGACGCCGACCCAGGCCGGCGTGCCCGCCAACGCCCCCGGCCACCTGCAGGGAGACTCCCCATGAAGCCCGTTGCCTTGTCGGCCCTGGCCGGCGTCCTGCTGATCCTCGGTGTCGTGCCGGCCAGCCAGGCCGTGGAAATCCTGCGCTGGGAGCGGCTGCCCCTGCCGGTGCCGCTGGTGGTCGGCCAGGAGCGCGTGGTCTTCATCGACCGCAATGTGCGCGTCGGCGTACCGGCCAGCGTCGGCGACCATCTGCGCGTGCAGAGTGCGGGCGGCGCGATCTACCTGCGGGCGAGCGAGCCGATTCCGCCCACGCGGCTGCAACTGCAGGACGTGGAATCCGGCGCGCTGATCCTGCTCGACATCGCCGCCGAGCCGGCGAAGGACGGCCAGGCGCCGCTGGAGCCGGTGCGCATCGTGGAAGCGGAAGCCCCCGCGAAGCGCTACGGCGGCGGTGCAGCAAGCGGCGCGGACGAGCAGGCCGATGCGCCCGCAGACAAATCCGTACCCCGGCGCGAAACGCCGGTACCGGTCGTGCTGACGCGCCATGCCGCACAGAACCTGTACGCGCCGCTGCGCACCGTCGAGCCGGTCGCCGGCATCGGGCGCGTGAACCTGCGCCGCGACCTCGCGCTGGACACTTTGCTGCCGACGCTGTCGGTACGCGCGCGGGCATTGGCCGCGTGGCGCCTGGAAGACCAGTGGGTGACGGCCGTGCGGCTCACCAACACCGCCGCGCGCTGGCTCGACCTCGACCCGCGCGCCCTGCAGGGGAACTTCGTGGCGGCGACCTTCCAGCATCCGAACCTGGGGCCGGCCGGCACCCCGTCCGACACCACGGTGCTCTACCTGGTCACGCGCGGCCACGGCCTGGCCGAGTCGCTGCTGCCGGCGCTGAGCCCGATCGACGCCAGCGTGAACCTGCCGCCGGCCGCCGCGGCCGGCTCGACCGGAGGAGCGCGCGATGAAGAGTAATCCGCTGCTCAAGTGGCTGCTGATCCCGATGGCGCTGCTGCTGGTGTTCGTCGGCATCAAACTGTTCTCCGGCGCCCCCGGCGGCCAGCCCGCCCCCAAGGGCGCGGCCCGTACGCTCACGCCCGAGGAGATGAAAGCCCTGGGCATCGCAGGCGATACCCCGCGCGATACCGTCGCCACGCTGGTCGCCCAGGTGAAGCAGTTGCGCACCGAGCTGCAGAGCGCGCTCGGCGACAACAAGCAGCACAAGGCCGAGAACGAGCGCCTGCGTGCGCGGGAAAGCGCGATCGATCAGCGCATCCAGAGCGCGCTGGAAGGCGAACGCAACCGCCTGGAGCAGGAGCGCACCCAGGTGGCCAGTGACAGGCAGCAGACCCAGGGGCTGCTGCAGGATCTGCAGCGGCAACTGGACGGCCTTTCCGGCAAGGGTGGCCCGTCCGACCTGCCCGTCGGGCTGGGCCTGGAAGAGGGTGACGGCAAGCGCTTCAACCGCGGCACCAGTGGCACGCAGTGGGTCGAGCCCGACGATGCCAAGGTCGACGCCAGGAACGGCAGCAAGGAGCCGAGCTTTCCCCTGAGCTTCGGGCCGGCCCAGAAAAGCCTGTCGGCCGCAGTGGAATCCGTCGCCGACGTCGGCAGCCGCGCGGTGGGCGCATCCACGAAGGCGGTCTACACCGTGCCGTCGAACTCGACGCTCATGGGCTCGATTGCCATGACGGCGCTGATCGGGCGCGTGCCGATCGATGGAACGGTCAACGACCCGTACCCGTTCAAGGTGCTGATCGGCCCGGATAACCTCACGGCCAACGGCATCGACATCCCCGACGTGGCCGGCGCCGTGGTCAGCGGCACGGCCTCGGGCGACTGGACGCTCTCGTGCGTGCGCGGGCAAATCCGCTCGGTCACGTTCGTGTTCCAGGACGGCACCATCCGCACGGTGCCGGAGGACAGCGGCAAGGGCGGCAGCAGCGGCGGCAACTCGGGTCACAACGGCGCCAGCATCCAAGGCGGCCTGGGCTGGATCAGCGACCCCTACGGCATTCCCTGCGTCAGCGGCGAGCGGCGCAGCAACGCCCAGCAGTACCTGGGCAGTCAGGCGCTCATCACCGCGGCCGGCGCCGGCGCGGCCTCGCTCATCAAGTCCGACAACGGCAGCGTGGCCGTGGTCGCCAACAGCAACGGCTCGCTGGGCACCGTCGGCATCAGCGGCAACGAAGCGATGGGCCGCATCCTCGCGGGCGGCGTGCGCGACATGGCCGATTGGGTCAACAAGCTCTACGGCCAGGCCTTCGCGGCGGTCTACGTGCAGCCCGGCGCCAAGGTGGCCGTGCATCTGGAGCAGCCGCTCGACATCGACTACGACGCCAAGGGGCGTCGGGTCCACCACCGCACCGGAGAAGCCCATGCCTCGGATCTGGATTGACGCGGCCGCCGTGCTGCTGGCGGCCACCCTGCTCGGCGGCTGCGCTACCAGCAAGGAGAAGCTGCTGCCGCACGGCGACAGCACCATGCTCGACATCTGGCATCGGGAGACCGGCGGCAGCGCGGGCGGCGGCCAGGCCGCGCGGCAACTGCTCGATGCGCGCCAGGGCCTGCGCCGGCCGCTGACCGAGGCCGCTGTGCAGGCAACGCCCGGCATGCAGGCGCGCTACACCCGTACCGCGCAGAACGAGATTTACCGCCAGTTCCACCGCCTGCCGAACCCCGACCTGGTGATGTACGTGTTCCCGCACCTGGCGGGCACCGACCCGGTTCCGGTGCCCGGCTACAGCACGGTGTTCCCGCTCTACCAGCGCGTGCAGTACGCGATGCCGGGCGAGCGCGTGGAGGACTACTGATGGCCTGGTCGCTGCCGTGGTCACGCAAGCCCGGCGCATCGCCTGCTGACGCCGCGGATGCGACCGATGATGCCTGGGCACGGCACGTAACGGCCTTGGCGGCACAGGGTGTCGCCGAGCCGGGCAGCGCGCTCGGCCGGGGCCGGCGCAGACCGGCCACCCAGGCCGACCACGATGCGCTCTATGGCGTCGCGCCGTCGTTCGCGGACTTGCTGCCCTGGGTCGAGTACCTGCCCGGCAGCAAGTGCATGTTGCTGGAAGACGGCCAGTCGGTGGCGGCCTTCTTCGAACTGGCGCCGGTCGGCACCGAGGGCCGCGAGATGGCCTGGCTATGGCAGGCGCGCGATGCGCTGGAGAACGCCCTGCAGGACTCCTTCGACGAGTTGGACGACAACCCTTGGGTGGTGCAGCTCTACGCCCAGGACGAGGCCGACTGGGACAACTATCTGCGCTCCCTGGCGAACTACCTGCAGCCGCGTGCGCAGGGCAGCGCGTTCAGCGACTTCTACCTGCGCTTCTTCGCCCATCACCTGCGGGCCATCGCCAAGCCGGGTGGCCTGTTCGAGGACACCACGGTGACGCGCCTGCCGTGGCGCGGCCAGGTCCGGCGCGTGCGCATGGTGGTCTACCGCCGCACGTCCGCCGCCCCGGCCTCGCGGCGCGGCCAGTCGCCCGAGCAGGCGCTGACCACGATCTGCGACCGCCTCGTCGGCGGGCTGGCGAATGCCGGCGTGAAGGCCCGGCGTCTCGGCGCGGCGGACATCCACGCCTGGCTGCTGCGCTGGTTCAACCCGAACCCGACCTTGCTCGGCGCCACTGCCGAAGACCGGGAACGCTTCTACGCGCTGACCCGCTACCCGGAAGAGCGGGAGGAGGGCGAGATCGAACTCGCCAGCGGCACCGACTTCGCGCAGCGCCTGTTCTTCGGCCAGCCACGCTCGGACGTGCCGAACGGCCTGTGGTTCTTCGACGGCATGCCGCATCGGGTGATCGTGATGGATCGCCTGCGCACGCCACCCGTGACGGGCCATCTGACGGGCGAGACGCGCAAGGGCGGCGACGCCATGAACGCGCTGTTCGACCAGATGCCCGAGGACACGGTGATGTGCCTGACGCTGGTCGCCACGCCCCAGGACGTGCTGGAGGCACACCTCAACCACCTCGCCAGGAAGGCCGTCGGCGAGACCCTGGCCTCGGAGCAGACCCGGCAGGACGTGCAGCAGGCGCGCGGCCTGATCGGCAGTGCGCACAAGCTCTACCGCGGCGCGCTGGCGTTCTACCTGCGCGGCCGTGACCTGGCCCAGCTCGATGCGCGCGGCCTGCAGCTCGTCAACGTGATGCTCAACGCCGGCCTGCAGCCGGTGCGCGAAGAGGACGAGGTGGCGCCGCTGAACAGCTATCTGCGCTGGCTGCCGTGCGTGTTCGATCCGGCGGCCGACAAGCGCCAGTGGTACACCCAGCTCATGTTCGCGCAACATGCGGCGAACCTGGCGCCGGTCTGGGGCCGCAGCCAGGGCACGGGGCATCCGGGCATCACGTTCTTCAACCGCGGCGGCGGGCCGATCACCTTCGATCCGTTGAACCGCCTCGACCGGCAGATGAACGCGCATCTGTTCCTGTTCGGCCCCACGGGTTCGGGCAAGAGCGCGACGCTCAACAACATCCTGAATCAGGTGACGGCGATCTATCGGCCGCGCCTGTTCATCGTCGAGGCGGGCAACAGCTTCGGCCTGTTCGGCGACTTCGCCGCACGGCTGGGTCTCACCGTGCATCGGGTGAAGCTCGCGCCCGGCGCGGGCGTCAGTCTGGCTCCGTTCGCCGACGCCTGGCGCCTGGTCGATACGCCGAGCCAGGTACAGACGCTGGACGCTGATGCGCTCGACGAAGACCAGACCGATGCCGGCATGGCCGTGGAAGGCGATGAGCAGCGTGACGTGCTCGGCGAACTGGAGATCACTGCACGGCTGATGATCACCGGCGGCGAGGACAAGGAAGAAGCGCGCATGACGCGCGCCGACCGCAGCCTGATCCGCCAGTGCATCCTCGATGCGGCCCAGCGCTGCGTAGCGGAGAAGCGCACGGTACTGACCCGCGACGTGCGCGAGGCGCTGCGCGAGCGCGCCCGCGACGCCACGCTGCCTGAGATGCGGCGCGCACGGCTGCTGGAGATGGCCGACGCCATGGACATGTTCTGCCAAGGCGTGGACGGCGAGATGTTCGACCGGTCCGGCACGCCGTGGCCCGAGGCGGACATCACCATCGTGGATCTCGCCACCTTCGCGCGCGAGGGCTACAACGCCCAACTCTCGATTGCCTACATCTCGCTCATCAACACCGTCAACAACATCGCCGAGCGCGACCAGTTCCTGGGCCGCCCGATCATCAACGTGACGGACGAAGGCCACATCATCACGAAGAACCCGCTGCTCGCGCCCTACGTGGTCAAGATCACCAAGATGTGGCGCAAGCTCGGCGCCTGGTTCTGGCTCGCCACGCAGAACCTGGACGACCTGCCGAAAGCGGCCGAGCCCATGCTCAACATGATCGAGTGGTGGATCTGCCTGTCGATGCCGCCCGATGAAGTCGAGAAGATCGCGCGCTTCCGCGAACTCAACGCTTCGCAGAAGGCGCTGATGCTCTCGGCCCGCAAGGAGGCCGGCAAGTTCAGCGAGGGCGTCATCCTGTCCAAGTCGATGGAAGTGCTGTTCCGCGCCGTGCCGCCCAGCCTCTACCTGGCGATGGCGATGACCGAGCCCGAAGAGAAGGCCGAACGCTTCCAGTTGATGCAGCAGCACGGCATCAGCGAGCTGGACGCCGCCTTCCGCGTGGCCGAGAAGATCGACCGTGCGCGGGGCATCGAACCGCTGGCGCTGGATACGTTGGCCTGACGGGAGCGACACGATGCGCCTGCCCTCATTCGCCCGCCGTCATCCCTGGATCGGTCTGCTGATCGTGGTGACGATTGCGGTTGCCTCGTGGATGCTGCTGCGCGCGCCGCATCCGGCAACCGAGTCCATGCCCCTGGCCGCCGCCGGGTCCGAGGGGCCGAAACCGGCTGGCCCGCCCTGGCTGTATGGCCGTGCCGATGCGCGCTTCACGGTGGTCGGCTACGCCGACCTGGAGTGTCCGTACTGCCGGGCCTACTTCCCCGAACTCAAGCGCTGGATCGACGCCCATCCCGAGGTGAACTGGCAGTGGCACCACCTGCCGCTGTCCATGCACGAGCCGGCCGCGACTGCCGGGGCACGCCTGGCCGAGTGCGCGGGCGAGACGGGCGGACACGCCGCGCTTTGGCAGGCAGTGGCCTGGCTCTACGCAAACACCCGTGGCGACGGCCAGGGCCTGCCGGAGGGCCTGCGCTATCCCGACCTCACGCCGGCCATGCAGGGTTGTCTCGACAGCGAGCGCCCCGATGCCGTCATCCGTGCCCAGGCGGCGGAAGCAGCACAGCAGGGCATCGCGGCCACGCCGGCCCTGCAACTGCGCGACCGCGAGTCCGGCAAGACCCTCCTGCTGCACGGTCCCGTCGAAGGCGATGCCTTGCTGTCGGCCATCGACCTGCTCGCCGCCGGCAGCACGACCGCGGCCGAACCCGCCCATTCCCCAGACATGCCCGCCGGCGTCGCCGGTGACATGCCCAGGTAGCCATCGATCTTCAAGGCTGCGGCGCGGCTCGTCCGCGTTGATCGAAACCCGTTCGCATCGCATCCCTTGACGCGAACAGCCACCGCATCCGCGGTGGTGGATGCCCGCTCGTCACCTGTTCCATCCCCATCGTCCCCCGGAGGGTTTGCCCTCCTGGGGCAGGCGCCCTCCGATCTCATCCATTGGAGGTTCGCCATGTCTCTTGCCATCGCCGACTCCCGCCCGGAGTCGCTCACCCTGATCGCCGCCCAGCACGAAGACTGGATCATCCAGCAGGCCATCACCCTGCTGGAGAACCGCGTGTTCAAGGCCGGTCCGGCGCTGGGCAGTCCCGCCGCCGTGCGCGACTACCTGCGCCTGAAACTGGTCGCGGAGCCGAACGAAATCTTCGCCGTCGTGTTTCTCGACAACCAGCACCAGGTGCTCGCCTACGAGCCGCTGTTCAAGGGCACGGTCGACCAGACTTCGGTGTATCCGAGGGTGGTGGTCCAGCGTGCGCTGGCGCTCAACGCTTCGGCGCTGATCCTGGCGCATCAGCATCCCTCGGGGAACACCGAGCCCTCGGCCGCTGATCGTGTGATCACCGAGCGGCTGAAGAGCGCCCTGGCCACCGTCGATGTCCGGGTGCTGGATCACTTCATCGTCGGCAAGGGCAGCCCGTACTCGTTCGCCGAAGCCGGCTTGTTGTAGTCCGCAGGCGCCCCTTCCGGGGGCGCCTTGCGTCTTGCCCCTATCCACACGTTCGCGATGCGCTCTGATGGTCGCGACTTTCGGAAGCTTGGAAGGCTTGTGGGATAGGCGGCTGAACCGGCCTTTACCTGTTGAGAAGCACACCTTTGCATGGCAGAATCTGCATATTTTCTAGTTGCCAGCAACGCGAATGTCTGCCGTCACCGCCATCCAGTACACTCAGGACCAGATGCGCACGCTAACCGGCGTGTCCGTCGAAACGGTGCGGCATTGGCGCAAGACCGTGCCCTACTTGGCGTCCAAGACCGGGAAGGCTGCCCGATTCACCTTCGCGGATCTCCTAGGCTTGGCCGTTACCAATGAGTTGGTCAGCTCGTTGGGAGTGCACATCGCCACCGTCAGCGTCGGCGTTGACGCGCTCTTTCGGTTGCTGGGCACGAGTAGCGCATTGGCGCTGAATGGGTCCGTGGCGTTCGTGACGGCCACTTCGGCGACCCTGTGCGATATCGGCCCCGAGGGGATTGGACCGGCGCCGACGCAACCGACTCTCGTCATCCCGCTCGATCCGTTGATCATGCGGCTTCAGCAGCACATGCTGCCGATCGTCCCGACGCCGAGCCAGGCAGCGTTGCCGTTTCCACCCGAAGCTATCCGGAGTAGGGCGTGAACACTGCCACGCTGGAACAGGTGCTCGCCGCAACCGGCTACCTGCCGGACGGGCAACCCGCGCCCGGTCTTCGGTTGGGGGCCGAGGCGCAGTCCTCGCGCCACGGCCGCGTTTTTGTTCCGGACGCATTGTGGCGCAGCGCGTCGTCGTTGACCGTCTACTTCAAGTTTGAGCAAAGCGCGCCTGCAGACGATCTGGTCAGCCAGTGGCGACGAGAGGTCTGGAACGAGGGGTTCGCGCCGTTGCTGTGGGTGATCTCGCCGCAGCGTATCGACCTGTACAACGGTTTCGGCACACCCGCGAAAGAAGGCGATGCCCAGAGACATTTGATTCGGCGTTTCGAGAACATCGAAGCTTCGCTTCATGAACTGGACGAGTTGGCCGGCCGACTGGCGATCGAGACGGGCCAATTCTGGGCCCAGGTGCCGGCCATCGATCGCAAGACCAGCGTCGATCAGAAGCTCCTGTCTGACCTTGGATGTCTCGAACGCGATTTGGTCGCAGGCAATCTCGCGCGCGATGCGGCGCAGGCCTTGATTGGGCGCGTGATCTTCACCCAGTACCTGATTGACCGCGAGATCGTCAGTGCGGCGCGGTTGAAGCGGGTATGCGGCCGCACGGCGTTGCCGGCGATCCTGCGCGACCGGCCAGCGACCAGCAAGCTGTTCGCATGGCTGGCCCAGGCCTTCAACGGCGATATGTTTCCGCCCTCGTCGGTGAAAACGACACCAGCAGCTCACCATTTGACGCGGGTTGCGGAGTTCCTGGAGGCTGTCGATCCTGAAAGCGGGCAACTCAGCTTCTTCCCCTACCAGTTCGACGTGATTCCGGTCGAGCTCATCAGCTCGATCTACGAGCAGTTTGCACATGCTGAGCCGCAGACTGGAGGAAAGCGCACAGAAGCGTTGCGAAACGGCGTGCACTACACGCGACTGTCCGTCGTCTCGCTGGTCCTCGATGAGGTCATGGATGGTCTATCTGGACGGGAGTCGGTGCTGGATTTGACGTGCGGCTCCGGTGTCTTCCTGGTCGAAGCGCTGCGGCGCTTGGTTCATCTTCGCTCGCAAGGTCAGCCGCCCACGAGGGAGCTGATCCGCTCGACGCTCTACGGGCAGGTGTATGGCGTAGACATTAGCGAAGCCGCGATTCGCGTCGCTGCGTTCAGCCTGTACCTGGCTGCGCTTGAGCTGGACCCTGACCCGCAACCACCGCAGTCCCTGAAGTTCCAGCCATTGATCGGCAGGACATTGCTCGTCGGTGACGCTCGTGCTGTCGAACGTGATGGAGATGGCAAGGCCGTGCTGGCGACGCCGACAGGGCTGAAGCAGTTCGACCTTATCGTGGGCAATCCCCCTTGGAGCTTTAGGGGGCAGACAGGAACCGAAGCGCGGCGCAAGACCAGGGTTGCGGGCGTACCTGCGCAACCGCGCGGTGAAGGCTTGGATTTCGTGTTGCGAGCGGCGGAGTTCTCACATGAGAAGACCCGTTTCGGCATCATTCTTAGCGCGATGCCGTTCTTCAGCCGCAGCGGCACCGGCATGGCAGCAGCTCAGCATGTGATGCGAGCCGTGGCTCCGATCACCTTGGTAAATCTGTCCAATTTGTGCAGTTGGCTCTTCGCGACAGCGGCCATGCCCGCAGTGGTTCTCTTTGCCCGTCATCGACCGAAGCAGCGAACGGATCAGGTCACGGTCGTTCAGATCCCGTGGACGCCCAGCGGTGCAAGGACTCATTCGTTCGAGGTGGCGCCGAGTGACGTCATCACTTTGACACTCGACGAAATCCAAGAACAGCCGTTGAAGCTCAAGGCAGCAGCCGTTGGCCGGCGCCGTGACCTCCTATTGCTGGATGACTTGACTTCGGCCCACAGAAATCTGGGCGAGCAACTCTCATTACTCGACACTACCTTCCAGGTTGGATTGATTCGCGGGGCCCCAGAGAATCAGACGCGCGATGCTCGCCCGCTAAAAGGATTGGATGTACTGCAAGTCAAAGACATGCAGCACTTCAACATTCCCGATGATTTGCCGACTTTCAGCCAATCGAAGGCACAATGGCCACGATCGCGGGAGATATATCAAGCCCCGCTTCTCATCGTGAAGGAAATGCTTCTGGGGAGTCCACGCGTCTTGGCGGCCGTCTCCGAGCGGGATCTCGTCTTCACGAACTCATACTTCGCAGTGTCTCTTCCGAGAGGGCACACGCGGACGGCACATTTGCTTGCCACCGTGTTGAGTTCTGCTTTTGCGACATGGTTCTTCTATCTGACCGCTGCAGAGTTTGGAATCTACAAGAGGAAGCTGCTGGCTCGCGACCTCAGCTTCCTACCGGTGCCTAATTTCACGAGCGCAGTGAAATCTGAGGCTGGCCAGCGCCTGCTGCAGATTGAGAAGAATCTGCGCGCCAACGGCACCGACGAGAGGGGATGGGCTGAACTGGACGAAGCTGTCTTCGATCTGTACGAACTGAACGATGCCGACCGAACTGTCATTCGAGACGGCCTCCTTCGCGCCGGGTGGCAATGGGAAACCGGCCGCGAATCATCCGTGGAGCCATCGGACAGTCGTACTGAGGTCACGGCGTATGCCAAGACGTTCCTGTCCGTTATCGAGGATTGGCTTTCCGTTCGCAATAAGCGGCACATGCGCGCCGAAGTGCTCGACTTGCCAAGCAGTTCGGCCTTGCGCGTCGTGCGCTTTGTCTTGGAAGAGGGGCCGGGTAATGCGAGCGTGAGCGTCGTGGCACCACAAGGCGAATTGGGTGAAGTACTGGCACGTATCGGCAGGCGCCTGAAAGTCAAGATTGCGACCGCGCTCAGTGCAGAGCGGGAATTGCGAGTACACGGACGCAACGAAGTCGTGATCATCAAGCCAGCAGCGCGGCGCTACTGGATGGGCATAGCGGCACTGGAAGATGCCGATGCAGTGGTCGCGGAGAGCTTTTCAGGGGGCAAAGTTTGAGGATCCCCTATGAGACACCTCCTGCACTGGGCAGAGAGTTCATTGACCTTGAGCCCGAGGTTGTGGCGGTCATTCTGCTGACACTGGCCGCAGGTTGGCAGCGAGCATGCGCAGCCGAGGACGTGAATGCCAACGCTGGAGAGGTAATCATGACCGAGCGCCTGCGGGACGGGATGCGCATTGCGCTGAAGAACTCCCCGTGGAAGCAGATCATGGTGCTGCCTGGCACGGAATCGCGATCTAAAAGCAACGTGATGCTGCCAGACGGACGTACCGACATCCCGCTGGCGTTCGTCGAAATTTTCTTGCGCACGCAGGAGCATGATCCGCACGCGATCATCGAATGCAAACGAATCGCCGGGTCGGACACTCACTTGTGTCGAGAGTACGTCGTCGAGGGCATGGATCGATTCATCCAGGAGAAGTACGGCGAGAACCATGCTATCGGCTTCATGGTGGGGTACGTTCTTGCCGGCGTTCCTTCGGAATCCGCGGATGGCGTCAACGCTTACTTGAGAAGAGTTTCGCGCTCGGTAGATCGCCTCGCCCCGAGCGACATCAGTGACGGGACTTGGCAGAGCCTACACGCACGCTCCAAGCCGTCGATGCCGATTCGCTTACAGCATGCGTTTCTTGGGTTCGCGGGCACCTCAGCGTCCCGCACCTGATCTCCGCCTCCGACAGGAGGCAATCACAACGCTCACAACGGCATAGGGTATGAAACCGGCAGGGGCCGGATGCGGTTTCTTTGTCGCGCTAGATCGGCACTTGAAGTCGACTGTGACTTTGATCGACTCCAAGGACGCCCGATATGCCGGCCCCCGTCTTCAAGGCTTCGCCCCGGCTGCCGACCATCAGCATTGCGCCCGGACTGTGGGCAGTGCTGTTCATGTTTACCCAGACTGCAGCAGCCGACGTGCTCGTCGTCACCGACAGCCGTCATCCGGTGCAGGCTCCAGCCGGCGTGCGGATCATCGAGCTGGACCAGGCCACGCGCATCGAGGTCGAACTCGCCGCGCACCTACCGGCCGACCCGCAACAGGCTGCAGCCCTGGTGCGGCAGCGGTTGCATGACGGCGGCGAGGCGCTGCAGCGCCGCATCGGCCATGCCTACCAAGGTGTCGCGGATGCCTGGGGACTGGGCATCGCCAAGATTCCCGCCGTGGTGGTCGATCGACGCTACGTGGTCTATGGCGAGCCCGACGTGTCCCGCGCCGTCGCGCGCATCAACGCCTACCGGAGCACGCAGCCATGAGCCTCCTGCTGGCACGCCGGCGCCTGCGCGCCACCGTCGCCTCGCTGCTGCTGAGCACGGCCACGTCGACGTTCGCCCTGGACACCGCCACCATCGTCTCGTCGGCGCTGTCCCCCGACTGCCTCGAATACCGCGTGGTCGGTATCTGCTACTGGCTGTACTGCACGCCCTTCGGCTGCTCGGTTCGCACTTCCGTCAAGGTGCGCCACTACGTCCCCGATGCGGTGGTGTCGAGCTACTCGAACACCGGAGAAAACCCGTGGCAGGAAGTCAGGGCGATGAGCATGCCCAACCCGACCGCCAAGGCTGGCGGTGACGGCACGACCAATCACGACAACGAGAACAACCTCGCCAAGTTCAAGAACGCCGATGTCATCGGCCATCCGGCCGGGCTGGTGTTCAGCCAGTTCGCCAGCGCCTCCGGCTACACCTGCGAAGGCGCTGGCACGGCCTTCATGCCGTATCTGCTGAGCACGCTCGACACGCTGGCCTGGCGCTACAACATCCCGGAAGCGTTCTACCCCGAAGCGCTCATCCCCGGCCGGCGCGAAATCGGTACGCGCACCGGCCTGAACCTCTGGGGCAACGTGTATCCCCGCGGTGGCTTCCTGCACCAGACCGACGACCACAAGAGCGGCGCCGTGGTCGCGCAGCGCGCGGGCGACATCGTGACGCGCCGCGGCCAGATCCACGTGTACCAGCCCCTGCTGGCCAACGCCCGCGACGGGTACTGGCCGGCCGGCGCGCTGATGGAGACCGACGCCTCGACGGGCAAGTGGCAGGAGCTGACGCCCACGCTCTCGAACAGTTGCGTGGTCTTCCCGCACAGCCGCACCCGCGTGCAGGCCCAGCAAGGCGACTACGCCTGGGCCTTGTGGCGGCCGTACTCCTGCTGCCGGCGCCGTGGCCAGGTCTTCCTCGGCAGCGTCGATTTCATGTGAGGAACCCACGATGAACGCCTCCCTCCCTGACTTCCTGCACCGCGCGAAGTCGCCCCTGCGGGCCACGCTGCTCGTGGCGGCCATCACGCTGGTCGTCGGCGTCGCCTGGGCGCAGACCCGCATCGACCCCAATGGCGTGAACGTCAGCGGCAGCGTGATCGGCGACGACGTGCTCTACAGCATCGGCGGCGGCCGGGCCGTGTCGATGGGTGGTGCCGGCAACATGCAGAGCATCGGCGTCGGCGTCGGCTGGAACAGCAACCTGATCTGCGGCGACATGAGCATCACCACGACGCTGCAGAACCAGCTCAACGGCATCACCAACGGCTTCCAGACGATCATGAGCAACGTGATCCAGAACGCCACTGCCGCGGTGGCGTCACTCCCGGCGCTCATCATCCAGCGCGCCGACCCGGGCCTGTACAACCTGCTCACCAACGGCATCCTCCAGGCGCGCCTGGATTTCGACCGCTCGAAGATGACCTGCCGGGCCATCGCCAATCGCATGGCGGACATGGCCGGCGGCCAGGCCGGCTGGGACCAGCTCGCCGAGGGGATGGCGCTGCGGGATGCGGTCAGCAGCACCGATGCCGTCTCCGCCATCGAGCAGGCCGAGTCCAACAAAGGGAACAACGGCGTGCCCTGGGTCGGCGGCGGCAATGCGGGCGGCTCCGGCCAGAGTTCGATCAAGGTGGTCGGCGATGTGACGCGCGCGGGCTACAACCTGCTCAACGGGCGCAGCGCCACCGATACCTCGTCGATCGCGCGCAGCGCCTGCGGCAACCGCCTGACCTGCCAGACCTGGTCGTCGCCTGGCGCGGCCGCGGCCTTTGCGAACCGCGTGCTGGGCGAACGCGAGCAACGCACCTGCGAAAACTGCACGAAGACCCAGACCACGCCTGGCGTCGGGCTCACGCCAGTGATCCAGGAAGAGTACGAGACCAAGCTGCAGGTGTTGCAGGAACTGGTGACGGGCGCCCGGCCGACGACACTGGCCAATCTCGACGCGGCCGGCAGCAGCTCGCTGCCGATCACCCGCGGCGTGATCGAGGCCCTGCGTGACGAGCCCGACCAGGACGTGCTGGGCCGGCGCCTCGCGTCCGAGGCTGCGCTGTCCAGCGTGCTGGAGAAGGCCTTGCTGCTGCAACGCACGTTGCTGACCGGCAAGAAGGAGCCGAACGTCGCCGCCAACGAACTGGCCGTGCAGGCGGTCGACCAGGAGAACAGTGCGCTGGAGCAGGAGATCAACAACCTCAAGACCGAGCTGGAGCTGCGGCGCACGCTGGCCGGCAACTCGGCGATGGCGATCATCCAGCGCCACAGCACCCGCGCTGCTGGTTCGCGCGGCGTCTTCGAGGGCGACACCACGCGCGACCGTCTGCGGGAAGTCCAGAAGCCGCGGAGCGGTACGCCATGAGCCGGCTGGCCTGGCTGCGGCTGCCATGGCTGTTCAACCGCCGCGTCGGCGTGGCGCTGCTGTGGACCTTGCTGGTGGTCGCCGCCGCGGTGGCGGTGAACATCGCCGGCATCCACGTCGTCGGCGGCGTCGAGGGCTGGCAGCACTGGCTGCAGGCGCACGCCGGCCACTTCTTCGTGTGGCGGCTGTGCCTCTACGGAGCGACGGCTTACGGCTGGTGGTGGATGCGTCGGCGCCTGTTGCGGCGGGAGCCGTCCCGCGAGACGCATCAGCGCCTGCTGCGCACGGAGATCGCGGCCGTCATCGCCGTGGTCGCGCTGGAAGCCAGCCAGCTGCTGCGGCACGGCTGAGACCGGGAGGCAGGCATGACGCTCTACACCACGGACTACTTGGAGTATTACCTGACCCTGGTGGCTTGGGTGGTCAACAACGGCATCTGGAGCATCCTCGTGGCCAGCGGCGTGTTCGCGCTGCCGTTCGTGGCCATCGTGATCCAGGAATGGCTCAAGGCCCGCAGCGAAGGTGCGGACGAGGGCAACAAGGGCGTGCTGTCGTCGATGCGCATCGAGAACCGGGTGTGGGTGGCGATCGTGGTCATCATG
>JACRBA010000054.1 GCA_016213265.1 Burkholderiales bacterium
GCGCTGCTGGCCGCACCCGCCAGCCACCGCGTGGTGCTCATCGCCGGCAACGGCCACGTGCGCCGCGACCTGGGCGTGCCAGTGCTGCTGCAAGCCGCCGGCGTGCCCGCCGACCAGATCGCCGCCATTGGTGTGCTGGAGCGCGGCAATGCCACCGCCGACTCGGACGCACCGGGCCGCTACGACGCGGTGGTCCGCACCGACCCCGAGCCGCGGCCGGACCCGTGCGAGGCGTTCAGGGCGCCTCTGGCCCCGGCGGCCAGCGGGCCACAATCGCCCGCATGACCCTGCGCCCCGCCACCCCCGACGACCTGCCCGCCCTCGCCGCCCTGTTCGACGCCTACCGGCAGTTCTACGAGCAGCCGGCCGATCGGGATGGGGCGTACGCCTTCCTGCAGGCGCGCATGGCGCGGGGTGAGTCCGTCGTGCTGGTGGCGGAGGAGGACCGTGACGGCCGTCCGTGCCTGCTCGGCTTCTGCCAGCTCTACCCGAGCTTCTGCTCGGTGGAGGCGGCGCCCATCTACGTGCTGTACGACCTGTTCGTGTCGCCCCAGGCGCGTGGCGGTGGCGTGGGCCGTGCGCTGCTGGCCGCGGCCGAGGCGCGCGCCGCCGCCGATGGCAAGCACCGCATGGACCTGACCACCGCGCGCACCAACACCACCGCGCAGGCGCTCTACACCGCCATGGGCTGGGTGCGCGACGACGTGTTCCTGGCTTACTCGCGGCGGGTGACGCCCGCACCTGCGGACGGCGCCTGAGAGCGCGCGCCCGACGTCCGGTAGCGCGTGCGGGGCGAGGCGCCGCACGAAACCGTTGTCGAGCACACACATGCGCCGGCAAGGTTTGCACGTTTTGCCGTGGATCCCTTGGGAAGCCGCCACTTACGATGCGCGGTTTGCCTCGCGGTCACGCTGGCGTGGCCGGCGACCGACGCACCCACAGGGAGAACCCAATGCACACCCATCACCGAGCCAAGACACTTGGCGCTGTCACTGTCGCCGCAGCCGTCGCTGCCCTTGCCGCCTGCGGCGGAGGCGGTGGGGACGACACGCCAGCGCTGTCTGTTACCTACTCTCCCACGGCGGTGGAACAGAGCTTCACCCAGCACTTCGACCGGAACTACGTCGACGACACATCGCCGCAGGACGTGCATGTGACGGCCACGTTCTCGTCCGCGCCGCCCGATTTCCTCTACGTGCGCCTGACCATGCCGGACCCGGTGGTGCACGACCCCGTGGTGATCGCCCCGGTCGACGGCAGCACGACCCGCTTCGATGTCTACTTCGTGCCCGACACCATGCTCGCCGGTGGCACCTACACCGGCACGGTCGGCATGGAGCTGTGCCGCAACGCGGACTGCAGCAGCCGCATCCCGGTCTCCGGTGGCCTGGACTACACGTTCCATGTGACCCCCGGAATGAAGGTCGACCTCGACATTGACGGTCAACGAGTCACCAACGACGGCGGGGCGGTGGCAGGCACCAAGCAGACCACCATGTTTGCCGATGTGCCCAACGGCGCGCTCCTGCAGTTCAATTCCACCGTTCCGGTCGAATGGACGGTGGGCGAGCCGGGCTACGGCTACCGCCGCTGCGAGCTGGACAACACTGTCAGCATCGAGCAGTCGGCCATGACCGCCACCGCCCTGACGCTGCGGGTGACGCACCAGGCAAGCGACTCTCCCTGCACGCTGAACGTCAGCTTCGTCGCCGCGAATGGCGACAACGCCACGTACTCGCTGGACGTGCTCAACGACTGAGCACACGGAGGACGGCACCCGTGGCCGTCTGCCACCTGCGCGCCGCCACCTTGGTCATGGTGGTGGTGCGCCCCGACGGGCGGTCCGATACTGGCGGGGTCACGCGAGCCCCAGATCCGCCTGGACGCCCCCCGTTCATCCACGCGCCCATGGCGTCGCAGCCACCCAGGGCGTCGCTGCCACCGGCTCACGTGATTTCCCACCCCTGGAGGAAAGCGCGGCCATGGCAAGTACCGTTCGGACCTTGACCCGCCCACGCACCCGTGGGCTGTCGGCGATGGCGCTGGCCATGCTGTGCGCCATGGTTCCCGCGCAGACGGCGCACGCCCGCTCCGCCGGCGTGGCCAGGCCGGCCATCCAGGCCGTGGAGCTCGAGCACACCGCACTCGGCCACCTGAGCGTCGTGCTGAACCGCGACGCCGGGCGCCTGCAACTGCTCACCCCCGGCGCGCAAGGCCGGCCCTCCACGCGGCTGCCGCAATCGGTCATGGCCACCATCGAGTCGGCCCACCTGTATGGTGGGCGTACCCTCGTGGTCATCGGGGGCACCGGGCACATCGCCGTCCGGGAGGTGCTGGTGTTCGACACGCTGGCGTCACGCCCGGTGGACCGCTTCATTGCCATGAGCCCGGTGGTGTCGCCGGATGGGCGGTTCCTGGCCTACGCACGCTTCTTTCCGGAACACTTCGTGGAGGGCATCGAGTTCCAGTACCGCCTCTACGACCTGGACAGGCCGAGGGAGCAGAACCAGCCAGCCGTCGCTCTCGGGGTGACCGGGGCTGAGCCGATCCCGCCGCCCGACGACGCCGACGACACCGGCGATGAACTGGTCACCGCCGACATCGGCATGCCGCTGCTGCCCGACCTGGGGCCGACGGGCTGCCCCGCGACAACCTGCTTCTGGACTTGGCGGAGAACCCCCATCAGGTCCTGTCGCACTTCGTGTGGTCCGCGGACTCGCACAGGCTGGCCTTCGTCGACAGCACACCGCGCGACGGGTGCAGCCTGGTCGTGGTGCGGACCGACCCTGCGGTAAGGGCCGAACGCTTCTCCTTGGCCGGGACCGACGCGGCGCTGGCCACAGGCGCCTCGCGCTGTGAGGAGATGATGAGCAACGCGTTCCGCATCCGGTTCACGCCGGGGGGCGTGGAGCTCGACATCCAGCACGTGTCATTCCCTCGGCGCTACCACCGGGCATTCCCCTCGAACTAGCCCCGGTGCCCGCCGCGCTCGCCACGCTGATCGGCCAGCAACCCCAGCGTGGCCCCATCCGGCTGGCCGCCGAAGTGGATGGCCAAGGCCTCATGGAACACGGAGCCGGGCGGCGACACCTGGGTGAACAAGGTGACGCAGGAATGGAACTTGGTGGCGTCGATGTCGCCGAGGATGGCGGTGGCCGACACACCGGCGTACCGGTTCATGGCGGCCACGCACGCGCGCAGACGTGGCCCCAGGGTGGCATGGGCGAGGAAGGCGGCGGCTTCGGGCAGCCCTGAGATGGCGTAGCGCACCGACATGTCGCTGCGCCCCAGGCCCCGCAGCTGGGGAAAGATGAACCAGCTCCAGTGCGTGCGCTTGCGGCCGCTGGGCGCGCACGAAGCGCTCCAGGTCGAAGGGATCCGGATCCGCGGGCGACATGGGCCGCACGGGGCACGGTGCGTGCCGGGCGGGTGCGTTCAGCACGGCGCGGCGCCGGCCGGCTCGGCCAGCACCACGCTGGCACCATAGCCCGGCGCCGCGGGCCAGGCGGCCGCGGTGGGCAGCTCGCCGGCCGCGTGCGTGTCCAGCCAGTGCCGCGCCAGCAGCCAGCCGCCGGGGGTGACGAGCACGCGGCAGCCGGGCGGGGGGTGCCAGGCGCGCACGCGGTGCAGCAGGGCCTGCAGGCTCTCGCCGCCGCCGGGGGCGTGGTGGGCGAAGTCCGCGCACCAGGCGTCCACGGCGGGCTGGCCGATGGTGTCCCAGCGTTGCCCGTCCCAGCGGCCGAAGTCCACCTCGCGCAGCCCGGCGTCCACCACGTGCCGCCAACCCCAGCGGCGCAGCCAGCGGCCCACCTCCGCGCAGCGGCGCAGCGGCGAGGTGGCCACCACGCGCGGCAGGCCGGCGCGGCGCGCCGTGCGGCGGATGCGATGCGCCAGGCGCTTGGCGCGGCGCGGGTCCACGGGCAGGTCGGTGCCCGCGCCCACGCAGCGGCCCGCCGCGCCC
>JACRBA010000055.1 GCA_016213265.1 Burkholderiales bacterium
ACCGGAGTCGCCGCCACTCCACGCTGGGCTACAGCTCGCCGGTTCGGTTCCTGGAGGACTGGATCAGCAAGCATGCTGCTCAGCAGCCCCTGGCGGCATAAGAGCGGCCCGCTGGAAGACGAAATTCGACGGGCACCTCACATGAACGCGCTGGACGAGCACGGCCACGACATCGAGTTCAACTTCAAGGACGCGGAGCACCCGCTGCAACTGGTGTTCGTCTGCGCGATGTGGCTGACAGGCTTTGACGCGCCGACGGTGAGCACACTCTATCTGGACAAGCCCATGCAGGGCCACACGCTGATGCAGACCATTGCGCGGGCCAACCGCGTGAGCGGTCACGAGATCCTGGGTGTGGCCAAGCGGCACGGCGAGATCGTGGACTACTACAACGTCTTCCGCCGCATGAAGAAGGCGCTGAAAGACTACGCCGCCGGCCCCGCGGACGACGAGCTCCCGGTGCAGGACAAGAGCCAGCTCTTCACGCTGCTCGACGAGGCCATCGAGCAGGGCTTGGCCTACTGCCAGAGCCAGGGTGTACCGCTGCACGAGGCGCTGGACCGCGGCGACGTGTTCACCAAGCTGGGCCAGTTCAACGGCTTTGCTGACACGCTGCTGGCCAGAGACGAGCAGCGAAAGTCCTTCAACGTCTACGAGAACGCCATCTCGTCGCTGTACGAGGCCTGCAAGCCCGAGGTGCTGAACCAAGGAAAAGGCCGAGTGGTGTCAGCCTTCCAGTACCTGCGCGGCGTGATGGACAGCATCGTGGAGCACGCCGACATCGACAGCGCGGTGCAGCGGATCGAGGCGCTGCTGGACGCCAGCGTGGTGGTGGACAACGCCGAGGCCTTCTCGATGAAGGAGTTCGAGGCGCAGTACAAGATCGTGCAGCGCGGCAAGGTCTGGGACCTGAGCAAGGTCAACGTCGACAAGCTGCGCGAGGAGTTCCAGCAGGCGCCGTTCAAGCACATCGAGATCGCGGACCTGCAGGCCTTCCTGCAGCGCAAGCTGGCCGAGATGCTCGCGCAGAACAGCACGCGGGTGGACTTCCTGCAGCGGCTGCAGAAGGTGATCGACGCCTACAACTCGGGCGCCACCTCCACCGAGAACTACTACGACGAGCTGACGGCCTACGCCCAGGAGCTGAAGGAAGAGGCTGAGCGGCACATCCGCGAAGGCCTGTCCGAGGACGAACTGGAGCTGTTCGACCTGCTGAAGAAGGAGTCGCTGACGCAGGATGAAACCCAACGCGTGAAGCTGGCGGCCAAGCACCTGCTCAAGCGTCTGGTCGAAGAGCACCCCAAGGTGCTGGTGCAGAACTGGCACCAAAGCACGCAGACGCAGAAGCAGGTACGCGCAGAGATCGAGCGTGTACTCGATGCCGACCTGCCAGCGAGTTATGACCGTTCGACCTTCAAGCAGAAGTGCGACAACGTGTACGACCTGGTCATGGAATATGCCCTGAGGCAAAGGAAGTGGGCGGCCTGACGGTCGCTGACGCGAATGGCCCTGTTTCCCCAAGGTCTGACGAACGTTGACCAGCGTTGCAACGCCGGGGAACGCCGCGTGCTGCACCAGCTCAAGCGTTGCCTGGGTGACGACCACCTGGTGTGGCACAACGTGCCGGTGGGGCCCAAGGCGCGTCAGCCGGATTTCGTGGTGCTGAGCCCTCGCCAAGGTGTGCTGCTGCTGGAGGTGAAGGACTGGAAACGCACCACCCTGATCGCCGCCACGCGGGACCGGGTGGAGTTGTCTACGGCACGAGGGCCGGTGACCGAGGCGAATCCCCTGCGGCAGGCGCGCGACTATGCGCTGGAGCTGGTGCAGCAGATGCAGGCGGACCCGCTGCTCGCGCATCGCGAGGGGCCGTTTCGTGGCAAGCTGATCTTTCCCTACGGGTGGGGCGTGGTGTTCTCTGGCTTGCGCGGGGAGGACGTGGACCCGGTGGAGTTCCATGAGCTGTTCCCCCGGCACCAGTGCCTGTTGCGCGACGACCTGGAGGAGGACGTCGCCCCCGGCGACTTCGGCGAGCGGTTGTGGGGCATGTTCACGGTGTCCTACCCGCACACGCTGACGCTGCCGCAGCGCGACCGCATCCGGTGGCATCTGTTTCCGGAGTTGCGGATGCCCACGCAGGCGAGCCTGGCGTGGGACGATGGCCCTGCGCCGGCCGGCGGGCCGGGTTTGCCGGCGCTGCCGGACCTGCTGCAGGTGATGGACCTGCAGCAGGAACAGATTGCGCGCACCCTCGGCGAGGGCCACCGGGTCATCCACGGCGTGGCCGGATCGGGCAAGACCATGATCCTGGTGTACCGCGCGCAGCACTTGGCCGCGGCGGCACGCCCCGATCGGCCGGTGCTGGTGCTGTGCTTCAACCGCTCGCTGGCCGACCGCATCACGCACCAACTGCGTGAGCGCGGCGTGGACGAACGCGTGCAGGTGCGTACCTTCCATGGCTGGTGCAAGGACGTGGTGGACAGCTACCAGCTGGAGGTGCCCTGGGTGCCGGACAAGACAGCCCACTTCCGCCAAGTGGTGGACACGGTGGGTCGGGCGCTGCAGACCGGATTCGTTCCGGGTGGCCAGTACTGTGCCCTGCTGGTGGACGAGGCGCACGACTTCGAGGACGACTGGCTGCGCATGGCCGTGCAGCTCGTGGACCCGGCCACCAACAGCTTGCTGGTGTTGTACGACGATGCGCAGTCCATCTACCAGAAGAAGCGGCGCCGGCGCTTCACGATGGCCAGCGTGGGCATCCAGGCCGTCGGGCGCACCAGCGTGCTCAAGCTGAACTACCGCAACACCGCGGAAGTGCTGAGCTTGGCGCTGCGTTGTGCGCAGAGCCTGATGGGCGGGGGGAGCGAGGAGGTGGGCGATGCCGACGCCATCCCCTTGGTGCAGCCGGCGTCGGCCGGCCGGCGCGGTGACGTGCCGGTCTGGCTGGAGGCGCAAACCCCACGAGAAGAGGCCGAGCTCGTGGCGGAACGGGTGGCCGCCTGGCTGGCGGAGGGATACGGCCCGGCGGATGTGGCGGTGCTGGCGCGTACACGCGCCCAGCTGGCGCCGGTGGAGCAGGCGCTGCGGCGCCGCAAGCTGCCTGTGCAGGCGATGTCAAGCCGGGCGGTGCGGAGCTTTGATTGGGCGTCGGCCAGCGTCAAGCTCATGACCTTGCACAGCGCCAAGGGACTGGAGTTCCCCGCTGTGCACCTGGCCGGCCTGCAGATGCTGCCGTTGCCGGACGAATCGATGGAGGACGCGGCCCGGCTGCTCTATGTGGGCATGACGCGCGCCACGCGCGTGCTGGCCTTGTCCTGCAGTGGCGACTCGCCCGTGGCGCAACAGGTAAGGACAGCGGTGCAGGAGGTGCGCCGCGAATGGGGGCAGTGAGGCGCGAGGCCCTCACTCCCCCTCCGCCCTCACCAACCCCGCCATCTCCTGCGTCCACCCCAGCGCCGACCTGAACCACTTCTGGCGCTGGGGCACGATGGTCTGGCGTTCGTCCAGGCAGCCGACGCGCAGGCCGTAGGTGGTGGGGTGGTCGGCGTCGTAGGTGTAGAGGGGGGATCCGCAGTCGCGGCAGAAGGCCTGGGCGCGGCGGGAGCCGCTGTCGCCGACCTTCACGTACACGGCGGGTTCGCCGGCCAGCAGGCGGAAGCTGCCGGGCTGGGCGGGCACGGACACGCGGAAGGCCGTGCCGGTGAGGCGCTGGCAATCGGTGCAGTGGCACACGGCGGCGCGCTGGGGGTCGACGTGGGCTTCGTAGCGGATGTGGCCGCAGTGGCAGCTGCCGTGGACGTGCATGGGGGCTCCTGGGTGGGGGTGGGCCCCATGATGCCGCCGCCTTGACGCGGCCGCTCGGGGGCGCGGCGCCGCGGTGGAACAATGGCCGCATGACGCGCTCCGCTGATTCGACGACTGAGGGTCCATGTCGCGCCGCCTGCGCCTGACGGTGCTGGCCCTGGGCCTGGTGGCGGTGGTGGCCGGCGGCCTCGCCTGGCGCGCCGCCGCCGTGCCCGAGGTGCCGGCGGTGGCCGTGCGCAGCGGGCCGCTGGTGCGCAGCCTGCTGTTCACGGCCCGGGTGGCCACGGCCTCGCGGGTGGAGGTGGGTGCCACACTCACCGGCCGCGTGGAGGCGGTGGCCGTGCGGGAAGGGGACGCCGTGCGCGCCGGGCAGACGCTGGTGGCGCTGGAGCGGGCCGAGCTGGCCGCCGCGCTGGCCCAGGCGCAGGCCAGCGAGCGGCAGGCGGCCGCCGTGCAGTGCAATGCCGCGGCCGAGCTGGCGCGGGCGCAGGAGTTGGTGCAGCGCGGGTTCCTGAGCGCCTCGCGCCTGGACGAAGCGCGGCGCGCGGAGGAGGTGGCGTTGGCCCAGGCCGCGCTGGCCCGCTCGGCCGTGCAGGCGGCGCAGGTGCGCCTGGCGCAGACGGTGGTGGTGGCGCCGGCGCCCGCGCGCGTGCTGGCGCGCCAGGTGGAGCCGGGGCAGATCGTGTCGCCCGGACGGGCGCTGCTGACGCTGGCGCTCGAGGGCCCGGTGGAACTGGTGGCCCAGGTGGACGAGCGCTACGTGGCCCAGCTGCGGCCCGGCCAGGCGGCGCAGGTGGAGGCGGATGCCTTCCCGGGCCAGCCCTTCGCCGCCCAGGTGCGGTCGCTGGCGCCGCTGGTGGACGCGCAGCGCGGCTCGCTGGAGGTGAAGCTGGCCGTGCCGGGTGAGGTGCCGGCCTTCCTGCGCGAGGACATGACGCTCTCGGTGCAGGTCGAAACCGCGCGCCGCGAGCGCACGCGGGTGCTGCCCGCCGCCGCGGTGTCGGGCCCGCGTGAGGCCGACACGGGCACCGTGCGCGTGGTGCAGGACGGCCGCGTGCACACGCGCCCGGTGCGCCTGGGCCTGCGCACGCTGGACGAGGTGGAGGTGCTGGACGGCCTGGCCGAAGGCGACACGGTGCTGCTGGCCGAGGGGCCGGCGGACGGCGCGCGTGTGCGGCCAGTCACCGCGGCCTCGGCGCCGGCGCGCGGCGCCAGTGGCGCCTCGCAGGACAACGCCGGCGGGGCGATGGGCAATGCCTTCGGCCGCTGAGCACGCGCCCGCGCCGCCGCGGCGCAGCGCCTGGGGCGCCGCCACCCTGGGCTTCGAGCGCCGGCTGGCGCTGCGCTTCCTGCGCGAGGGGCGCATGCAGACGCTGCTCATCATTGTGGGCGTGGCCGCGGGCGTGGCGGTGGTGGCCTACATCTCGGCGCTCATCACCGGCCTGCAGGCCAACACGCTGGACAAGACCCTGGGCGCGCAGGCGCATGTGACGCTGCAGGCGCTGGAGGACGAGGTGCGGGCGGTGGCGCCGGCCGCTTCGGGTGTGGCCGAGCTCACCCAGGTGCAGCCACGCGCCCAGCGCCCGCGCACCCTCGCCAACTGGCCCGCGCTGCTGCGCCTGCTCGAGGCCGAGCCGGCCGTGGCCGCCGTGTCGCCCACCGTCTCCGGCGCGGGGCTGGCGCGGCGTGGCGAGGCCTCGCGCGCCATCGCCATCCTGGGCGTGGAGCTGGACCGCCACGACCGCATCGTGCGCCTGCGCGAGAAGGTGGTGGCCGGTGCGCCGCGCCTGGGCCCGGGCGCGGCGATGATCGGCCGCGAGCTGGCCGACGACCTGGGCGTGCGGGTGGGTGACCGCGTGCTGCTGGTCACCGGCGACCTCAGCGAATCGGTGCGGGTGACGGCCCTGCTGGACCTGGGCGTGCGCGACCTGAACCGCCGCTCGGTGTATGTGCCGCTGCGCACGGGGCAGAGCCTGGTGGGCCTGCCCGGCGGCGTGACGCACGTGGACATGACGCTGCACGACGTGTGGGCCGCGGGCGAGGTGGCCGCGTCGCTCGCGCGCCGGCTGCCCTACCAGGTGGAGAGCTGGCAGCAGGCCAATGCGCAGCTGGTGTCGGCGCTCAATGCGCAATCGGTGAGCACCACCATCATCCGCGGCGTGGTGATGGTGGTGGTGGTGCTGGGCATCGCCAGCGTGCTGGTGGTGTCGGTGGTGCAGAAGCGCCGCGAGATCGGCATCCTGCGCGCCATCGGCGCCACGCGGGGGCAGATGATGCGGGTGTTCCTGCTGCAGGGCGCGGTGGTGGGGGCGCTCGGCTCGGCGCTGGGCATCGCGCTGGCGGTGGCGCTGATCTGGGCCTTCACGCGCTTCGTGAAGGGCTCGGACGGGCTGCCGCTGTTCGCCATCACGCTGGCGCCCGCCCTGGCGCTGCGCATCGCCGCGCTGGCCACGGTGTGCGGCGTGGTGGCCGCGGTGGCGCCGGCGCGCCGGGCGGCGGCGCTGGACCCGGCGCAGGCGATCCGGCTGTGAACGCGCCCGCTCCGCCCACCCCGCTCATTGCGCTGCAGGACCTGCGCAAGCGCTACAACGCGGGCCGCCCCAACGAGGTGGAGGTGCTGCACGGCCTGACGATGACGCTGCAGCCGGGTGAGTTCGCCGCGCTCATCGGCCCCTCGGGCTCGGGCAAGAGCACGCTGCTCAACATCCTGGGCCTGCTGGAGCCGCCCAGCGGCGGCAGCTACCGCCTGCTCGGCGACGAGGTGGCGGGCCTGGGCGACGATGCGCTCACGGCGCTACGCGGCAGTGTGCTGGGCTTCGTGTTCCAGTTCCACCACCTGCTGCCGGCCTTCAGCGCGCTGGAGAACGTGACGCTGCCCGCGCTGATGCGCCACGGCCGCGTGGGCCGCGCAGAGCTCAAGCGGGCGCGCGAGATGCTGGCCGCGGTGGGGCTCGCGAAGGCCATGGACAAGCGGCCGGGCGAGCTCTCGGGGGGCATGCAGCAGCGCGTGGCCATCGCCCGCGCGCTGGTGGGGCAGCCGCGCCTGGTGCTGGCCGACGAGCCCACCGGCAACCTGGACCGTGCCAGCTCGGACGAGGTGTTCGCGCTCATGCGCCAGATGCACCGCGAGCGCGACACGGCCTTCCTCATCGTCACGCACGACCCCGCCATGGCCGCGCGCTGCGACCGCGTCATCGAGCTGGTGGACGGCCGCATCGAGCGCGACGGGCCGCCGCCTGGGGCGCCGCCTGGGGCGCCGGCCGATGCCGACGCCCAGGCCGGCCCTCAGGCCACCGGGCGCGTGCGGTAGAAGGTCACCGGCTCGGCCTTCAGGGCGGCCTTCATCGCCTTCAGCACGGGCTTGCGCATGGCGCCCACCACGTGCATCTCGCAGGGCTTGCAGTCGAAGCGCAGGGTGAGCACGTCGTCGCCGTGGCGCAGCTGCAGCGGCTCGGCGCGCACGGTGCCCTGCACGCCGGTGACGCCCTTGGCTTGCTTGGGGCACAGGCTGAGCGACCAGCGCACGCAGTGCCGGGTGATCATCAGGCTCACCTCGCCCAGCGTCTCGTGGCTCTCGTAGGCCGATTCGATGAGCTTCACGCCGTGGCGGGCGTAGAAGGCCGCGGCCTGGTGGTTGTACACATTGGCCAGGTAGCTCAGCGTGTCCTCGGGGTAGGGCACGGGCGGCTCCACGGGCTGCGCGCGCGGCAGGCGCGGCAGCGCACGCGCACGCTCGGCCTCCAGCGCCGCCACGGCGTCGCGGCGCAGGGCGTTCAGCACACCAGCGGGGATGAACCAGGGCTGCTGCAGCGCCAGGCGCACGCGGCGCGCGCTGAAGATCGTGGCGCCCAGCTTGGCGAGCTGCTCCTTGAGCTGCGCCTCGGCGCGGGCCGCGTCACGCGCCGGCTCGTGCGGGTGGGCGATGCGCGCGCTGGCGCGGTGGCCGTCCTCGTCCTTGCAGGCCAGCTCGAAGCCGGGCTGGCCGTCCACCAGCGTCTGCGCCAGCGTCAGGTCCACCGCGATGCGGCGCTCGGCGCTGGGCTTGGCCAGCAGGCGCTCCCAGGCCATGTCGCGGTTGCGGTGCAGGGCGGCGTCGCGGCGCAGGTCCTTCAGCTCGGCCACCGGCGTGTTGGGCACCACGCGCCAGCGCGTGCCACCCAGGCGCTCGGCCGTGTTCACCGGCACGCCCTGCAGCTCGCCCTGGCGGTCCCACCAGGTGAGGGCGTCGCCGTTGTGCAGCGTGATGTCGGCACCGCCCTCGACGAAGGCGGTGTCCACCTCGAAGGCGTCCGCGCCCACCGTCAGCACATGGCCCACGGGCAGGCCCACGTGCTTGGGGCTGTCGAAGGCGCCGATGTCCGGGCGCCGGCCGTTGACGAAGTAGTCGGTGCCGCCGCGGTTGTAGGCCTGCTCGGGCTCGGGCGTGAAGGTGTAGGTGCAGCGGCCGCTGCTGGCGCGGGCCAGCTCGGGGCGGTCGTCCAGCAGGCGGTCGAGCAGCAGGCGGTAGTGCGCGGTGACGTTCTTCACCGTCGCCATGTCCTTGTAGCGGCCCTCGATCTTGAAGCTGCGGATGCCCGCGTCCACCAGCGCGGCCAGGTTGGCGCTCTGGTCGTTGTCCTTCAGGCTCAGCACGTGCTTGTCGTGGGCGATGATGCGGCCGGCCGAGTCGCTCACCGTGTAGGGCAGCCGGCACTCCTGGCTGCAGCTGCCGCGGTTGGCGCTGCGGCCGGTGTGGGCATGGCTGATGAAGCACTGGCCGCTGTAGGCCACGCACAGCGCGCCGTGCACGAAGAACTCCAGCACGGCATCGGGCGTCTGCGCCGCGATGGCGCGGATCTGGCCCAGGTCCAGCTCGCGCGCCAGGACCATCTGCGAGAAGCCCACGTCCTGCAGGAAGCGCGCCTTCTCGGGCGTGCGGATGTCGGTCTGCGTGCTGGCGTGCAGCTGGATGGGCGGCAGGTCGAGCTCCAGCAGGCCCATGTCCTGCACGATGAGCGCGTCCACGCCGGCCTCGAAGCAATCCCAGGCCATGCGGCGGGCGGGCTCGAGCTCGTCGTCGCGCAGGATGGTGTTGAGCGTGACGAAGATGCGCGCGCCGTAGCGGTGGGCGTGGCGCACCAGGCGGGCGATGTCGGCCAGCTCATTGCCCGCCTTGTCACGCGCGCCGAAGCCGGGCCCGCCGATGTAGACGGCGTCGGCACCATGGTTCACCGCCTCGATACCGATGTCGGCGTCGCGGGCGGGGGCGAGCAGTTCAAGGTGGGGGCGCGGCATGGGCGGGAAGTGTAGAGGGGGCCTTCGACAGGCTCAGGCCGTACGGGGGTGCGGGGCGGGCCTTCGACGGGCTCAGGCCGAACGGGGGGAGCGCTTGGGCTGACGGCGCTTCCTTCATCCGTTCGCCCTGAGCCTGTCGAAGGGCTCAGTCTGAACCGGCAGTGGCCATGCGCACGGGGATGCGACGGCTGCCGAAGCTGTCGGCCAGGCGCAGCATGCTGAAGCGCCCGGCGATGGGCGTGGCGCAGTGCGGGCAGGCGCCCTGCTCGCCCGGCCCCACGGCGAGGTCGAAGCGGGTGATGCGGTAGCCGTCGCGCTCGATCAGCGCGGCCTGGCAGCCGGGGCAGACCGTGGTGGCGCCTTCGCGGTCGCGCACGTTGCCGGTGTACACATGGTGCAGCCCGGCCTCCAGGCCGATCCGCCGCGCGCGGGTCAGCGTGTCGCGCGGCGTGGCAGGCACCTCGTCCATCTTGTAGTCGGGGTGGAAGGCGGTGAAGTGCAGCGGCACGTCGGGGCCGAGCGAGTCGTGCACCCAGCGGGTGAGCGCCTGCAGCTCGGCCGTGCTGTCGTTGTGGCCGGGGATGAGCAGGGTGGTGATCTCCAGCCAGCAGCCCGTCTCGTGGTGGATGGCCTGCAGGGTGTCGAGCACCGGGGCCAGGTGGGCGCCCGTCTGGCGGAAGTAGAAGTCCTCGGTGAAGCCCTTCAGGTCCACGTTGGCGGCGTCCATCTTCGCGTAGAACTCGCGCCGCGGCTGCGCATGGATGTAGCCGGCCGTCACCGCCACCGTGGCCACGCCGCGCGCGTGGCAGGCATCGGCCGTGTCCATGGCGTACTCGGCGAAGATCACCGGGTCGTTGTAGGTGAAGGCCACGCTGCGGCAGCCCAGCTCGGCGGCCACCTCGGCGATGCGCCCGGGCGAGGCCTGGTCCATCAGCCGGTCCATCTCGCGGCTCTTGGAGATGTCCCAGTTCTGGCAGAACTTGCAGGCCAGGTTGCAGCCGGCGGTGCCGAAGCTGAACACGCTGGAGCCCGGGTGGAAGTGGTTGAGCGGCTTCTTCTCGATCGGGTCCACACAGAAGCCGGAGCTGCGGCCGTAGGTGGTGAGCACCATGGTGTCGCCCACGCGCTGGCGCACGAAGCACAGGCCGCGCTGGCCGGCGTGCAGCTTGCAGTCGCGCGGGCACAGGTCGCATTGGATGCGGCCGTCGGGCAGGGCATGCCACCAGCGCGCGGGGTGCAGGCCGTCGACGGTGTCGGCGCTGGGCTGGCTGTCGTGCGTCATGGCCACCTCCGTGGGGTCACACCCGCGTCTCGTGGTGATGGACGGTGTAGCGCTGCAGGCGCACGTCCGGTGCCCAAAAATCAGGCGCCAGGCCGGCCTTGCGCTTGAGCGCGCTCAGGAAACCGGCGGGCTCCGGCAACTGCTCCCACACCTGGGGCAGGAAGGTGCCCTGGTGGCCGCGCCAGCTGAGCACCACGCCGTCCACGCCGGGGCGCAGTGCGGCGGCCGCCTCGGCCTCGGTCATGCCGCCGGGCGGGGCATCGATGCCCGACAGCGGCCCGAGCAGCGACACCTCCACCGCCATGCCGGCCCATTCATGGCGCTGCAGCGGGGGGAAGCGCGGGTCGCGGAAGGCGGCGGCGCGGGCGTTGGCGCTGAGCTGCGCGCGCAACGTGCCTTCCGGCTCCAGCCGGCCGATGCAGCCGCGCAGCTCGCCGTCGGCCGTGTGCAGGGTGACGAAGCAGGCGCCGGGCTGGTCGAGCGCGGGGTGGGGCGGCTCGTCCACCAGCGGCTCGCCGAGCGCGGCGGCGATGGCGTTGCGGGCCACGGCCAGCGCGGCACGTCCGAGGCTGGGCGAGCCGGCGGCGCTGTCGCTCTCTGCGGCGCGCTGCACCTCGTCCGCGCTGGCCTCCTCGGGGCCGTCCGGCGGCAGGTCGAAGGCCAGCGCGGCGTAGCCCACCACGCGGCGGCGGTCACCGGCCGTGTCGCCGGAGTTGCGCAGGTCCAGCAGGCGGGGGCGCAGGCCGTGGCGGCGGGCCACCGGCAGGGCACCGTTCAGGGCGTGGGCGCCGCAGGCGTCGTGGGGGTCCAGCGTGGCGTCACCGGCCAGCATGCGCTCCACCGTGTCGCGGTCGTGCAGGCGGGCGCTCTCGTATGCCTCGAAGTGCGAGAGGTCGGTGCTCACGACGATGAGCGTCTCGTCGCCGCCCCATAGGCGCTCGAGCACCTCGGCCACCTCGTCCGGCGTGGCGTCGCCCACCACCAGCGGCACGAGCTGGAAGTGCTCACCCAGCAGCTGCTGCAGGAAGGGCAGCTGCAGCTCCAGCGAGTGCTCCCACTCGTGGGCGCGGTCGCTGCGCACCACCTGCGGCAGCTCGGCCACCTGGGCCACGGCGTCGGGGTCGATGCGGATGGGACCGAGCGGGGTGTCGAAGCGCGCTGCGGCGGGCGCGGCCAGGCCGAGCACGGGCACGCGGTGGGCGGGCCCGAGCGGCACCACGCGCCGCAGGGCGGTGCGGCCGGCCGCCGCGGCCAGCGTGGCGTAGGCGCTGCCCGCCACCGGGCCGGAGTACACGGTGCCGGCATGCGGCACCACGAGCATCTTGGGCGGCCGGCCCGCCGGCCCCGGCGTGCTGGGGCGCGCCTCGGCGAAGCACCGGGCGATCTCCTCGCGCAGTGCGGCGGGGTCGGCCGGGTAGAAGCTGCCGGCCACGGCGGCCGGGCGGGCGGATGTCTGGGCAGGAGAGGACATGGACGACAGACCTCCTGTGTCTGAGTGTGGGGCAAGGCGGTTGAAGTTCAACCGGCATGCCGCAGGCCCGTGTCTTCCCCGGGTGGCCCGGGCGCGTTATCTGCCCAGGGCCATACTGGCTCGTTCCTTCCTCCCATGCCCGCCGTGTCCACTGCCCGCCTCGCCTTCTCGCCTGTTGCCCGTGCTCTGCGTGGGGCGCGCCGTGCCCTGCTCATGGGGGCTGTGCTGGGAAGCGTGGGCATGACGGGCGCCGCGCACGCGGCGCCGTCGGCGGCGGACAAGGCGTTCTACGAGCGGGCGGCTTCGTGCGTGGCCGTGCTCGAGCAGGAGGCGGGCGACATGGCCGGCCGCTACCAGGCGGGCGACCGCACGCTCAAGCCCGCGCTGGTGAAGCTCACCGAGCAGGGCTTTGCGTTCATCGGCCAGGCCTACCTGCGCGGGCTGCGCCAGGCCGAGGCCGACCGCATGCTGCGCGACGCCAAGGCCGCGCAGCGGAGCCTGGCGCCCGATGCGCGCGCCCAGATGGTGGCCACCTGCCGCACCGAGGGCGCCCAGCTCTACGCCGATGCCAACGGCCTGGAGCAGGCGCTGGTGAGCAACCGGGCCCGGGCCCGAGTGGACAAGCTGCTCGCCAAGCGCCGGGCGGCGGCAGCGCCCGCCGTTGCGGCCAGCGGGCCCTGAGGCCGCATCAGCGGGTGGGCGGCGCATCCTGCGGCCGCGGGTGCCGGCCGTAGGTGATGAGATGGGCGGCGCCCACCGCCATGGGGATGAGGCCCCACGCGGCGGACTCCAGGCTGCGGTTGAGGAACAGCGCCACCCCGATGGCCAGGCCGACCAGCAGCCACATCAGGCCGCGCCGCAGGTCGTCGCCGGGCGCCTGGCAGCGCTCGTCGCGGTTGCCGGCGAGCAGCGCCTCGGGCAGCGGCGGCACGTCCATGCCGCGCTCGATGGCGAGCATGCGCTCCTTGTGGTGCAGCTCGAAGATGTCGCGCTTCTTCCGGTAGTCGATCCACAGGGCCAGCATGCCGATGCCCACCCCCATCACAATGGCGACGATGGGGATGAGGAAGGGCATGATGTGCTTGAGGCTGGTTCCGAAGTCCATGGGGTCTCCTGGGGTGCAAGGCGTGGGATGCGCTTGGTACCCGGCCAGCGGCCCGGCGGTTTCAGCCTCAGCGTTGAAACCATCCGCCGCTGACGCGTGTACCAAGCGCGATGCCGCTGGATGCCCCTGTCGACCCGCCACCCCTGGCTGATGCGCCCGTGAGTGATGTGCCCGGGACTGATGCGCCCGTGAGCGACGCGGCGCGGCGCGACGCCGACCTTGTCGGCCACCTGGGTGCGGGCCGGCTCGACGCGGCGTTCGACGTGCTGGTGGCGCGCTACGCCGCCAAGGTGCACCGGCTGTGCCTGGCGCTGTTGCGCGAGCCGGCCCGGGCCGAGGACGCTGCCCAGGACTGCCTGCTGCGCGCCTGGCGCGGGCTGGAGGGATATCGCCCGGCCGCTGGCGCGGTGTCCACCTGGCTGTACGCGATCACCCGCCACCATTGCCTGAACCTGCTGGAGCGCGCGCCGCCGCCAGCGGCCTCCCTGAGCGACGAGGCCGTGGCGGATGCGGTGGGCCACCTCGCCGCGCCCGAACCGGGCGGCCCGCCGCCGGACGCCCAGGCGCTGCTGCGCCGCTGGGTGGATGCCCTGCCCGCCCCCCAGCGCAGCGCACTCACGCTGTACTACTACGAGGACCGTGCCGTGAACGAGGTGGCCGCCATGTTGGGCCTGCCCGAAGCCACGGTGAAGACCCACCTGCACCGCGGCCGTGCCCGGCTGCGCCAGCAATTGGCCGATGCCGGCCTGTCCGACCCGGCCCTCTGGCTGTGAACCCGCATGGAAAGGCCACGCCCATGACCCCGTCCATGAACGACACCGACGCCGCCTTCACGGGCCGCACCCCGGGTGCCGGAGCACACGCCGCCGCGCTCGACACTGCTCTCGACCTCGCCCTGTCACGCGCGCTGTCGCCCCCCGCGCTGCCGCCCGGCTTCGAGCGGCGGCTGCACGAACGCCTGGCCGCTGATCGGCGTCTGGCGGCGAGCGCCACGGCCGCGCAGGCCGACATCGCCGCCGCCGTGGCGCGGGCCCGTGCCGAGCACGCGCAGCAGCTGGCCGCGTTGCGGGCAGGGCATGTGCGCCTGCGCCGCCACACGCTGGCGGTGGTGGTGGGCGCGGCCTTCACGACCGGCGTCGTGGTGGCCTGGGCCCTGCCATGGGTGCGGGCGGTGCTGGGGGTCGACCTGGGCCTGCTGGTGCCCGCGCTCGCGGTGGCGGTGGGCATGGCATCGGGGGCGCTGGCGTGGGTGGAGCGCCTCGGCTGGCCCTCGCGCGCCGCCTTCGGACCGCTGCGCCGGTTCCTGAGCCGCTGACTCGGGTATTCGCCGGCGCGGGAACTCTTCGCACGGCCCGCGCCCAGGTGGGGCATGCTGCCCTTCGTGCCCTGGACCCAGCGCCCACGCCACCGCGCCCTGCGTGGCCTGGACGCCGCCGCCCGTGCCCGGCAGGACTGGCTCGAGGCGGCCTACCGCGACGAGGCCGATGGCGTGTACCGCTACGCGCTGGCCCTCTGCGGCGACGCGGCCCTGGCCGCGGACGTGACCCAGGAGGCCTTCGTCGCCCTGGCGCACGCCCCCGGTCGCTTCGACCCGGCGCTCGGCAGCCTGGGCGCCTACCTCGCCGGCATGGCGCGCCACGGCCTGCTGGCCGCCTGGCGCCACCGTGACCGCCACGCCCGCTGGCCCAAGGGGCTCGACGACGGCGCCGCCGACCCCGACGAGGACGACCCGTCGGACGGCCTTCGCGGCGCGGACCCGGGCCACGAGCATCGGCTGATGGCCGCGCAGTCGCTGGACGCGTTGTGGGCCGCGCTGCGCGGACTGCCCTGGGCGTTCCGTGAAGCCATCGTACTGGTGGATCTGCAGGAGCGCCCCTACGCCGAGGCGGCGCGCATCGCCGGCATCGAGCTCAACACCCTGCGCACCCGTCTGCACCGGGGCCGCGCCCGCCTGGCCGATGCGCTGGGTGCCCCACCGCCTCCGACGCGGAGCCCGACATGACACCCCACGACCCCGCCCGCTCTCCTTCCCAGGTCACCCTCGGCGACGCGCTGGCCCGCCTGCGCGCCGACCTGCACCGGCACCATGCGCCGCCGCGTTGTGCGCCCGCCCCGGCGCCCGTGGCCGCACCGGCGATGGCGGTCCCGTCCGGTTCTGCCCTGTCCGTTCCGACGGCGCCGGGCCCCGGGCCGGGCTGGCCGGCCTGGGCGGCGGCCGCCGTGCTGCTGGGCGCCTGCGGCTGGGTGCTGTGGAGCCTGCCTGCCGCCCGGCCCGGCCTGCCCGCCGCCGGTGGCGATGCGGGCCTCATCGGCGCGGGGCCGGCAACGCGCCCGCAGCCGGCCGGGACCGGCTTCGTGCCCGTGGCCTCGGCGGAGCGGCTGGCAGAGCTGTGGCGCGGCGGAGCGGACACCGCCCCGGCCTGGGTGCTGCGCACCGAGTTGCCGCGCGAACGCCTGGCGGCGCTCGGCCTGCCCTACGACCCGGCCCGCGCCGCCGAGCCGGTGGCCGCCGAACTGCTGATGCATCCGACCGGTGATGTGCTGGCCGTCCGGCTCGTCGCCCACTGAGCCCCATCCACCTTCCTGGAGACCCCTATGTCCACCTTGACCTTCGATGCCCTTCGCCGGTCCACCCTGCCGGCCGCCTGGCGCCGCACGGCCTGGGCCGCCGCCTTGCTGCTGGGGGCGGGCGCTGCGGTTGCGACGCCTGCGGCGGCGCCGCAGCCCCTGGCCATCGCCATCGACGACGTGGGCATGGAGGTGGCGTTGGCGGAGCTGGGCAGCGCGCGCGTGGTGAAGGGTGCACCCTACTGTGCCGACGCCCTGCACGAAACGGTGCAGACGCTGGCCGATGGCAACCGTATCGTGCGCCGGCAGCAGTCACGGCTGTGCCGTGACGGCGAGGGCCGCACCCGCCAGGAGCTTGACCGCGGTGGGCGCCAGGTGGTGTGGCTGCGAGACCCGGTCGCGCGCCAGGTGTGGCTGCTCGACCCGGCGCAGAAGACGGCACGCCGTCTGGGTGACGGGATGCACGGCCACTGGTTCAACGAGTCCGCCCTGCCGGCCCAGGATGCGGAGGCCTGGCGGGCGTTCGCCGAGCGGGCACGGGAGCAGGCCCGGGCGGCGGCCGAGCAGGGGCGCGCGGCCGCCGGACAGGGGCGCGGGGCGGCGGAGCAGGCCCGGGTGGCCGCCGCGCAGGCCCGCACGCAGGGCTCTGCGGCGCCGGTGGTCATCACGCGCCAGGGCACCGATGGCAAGGCCACCGAGATCCATGTGCTGCGGCTGGGCGACGGCGCGGCCCTGCCGACACCGCCCGCCCCGCCCGCGCCCCCGGTGCACATGCCGCCTGGGGCGGCACCGGTGCCGCCCGTGCCACCGGTGCCGCCGCTGGTGCAGTGGCAGGCGCAGCAGTGGGCGCCGCGCGGGCCGGGGGTGGTGAGCGCGCTGGGCAACAAGGACATCGATGGCGTGCGCGCCCAGGGCGAGCGCACCACCTGGACGATCGAGGCCGGCAAGATCGGCAACGAGAAGCCGATCCAGATCACCCGTGAGGTCTGGACGGCGCCCGACCTGCAGCTCACGCTGATGTCGCGCGACATGGACCCGCGGCGCGGCGAAGCCCTTTACCGGCTGGCCCAGCTCAAGCGCGGCGAGCCGGAGGCGGCGCTCATGAAGGTGCCCTCGGATTACCGCGTGCTGGGCATGCCGCGCGCTCCGGCGGCACCCGCGGCGCCCCGGGCCCCGAAAGGCTGAGCGCCAGCGGTCGCTTCCCGCGGCGGCCGCTTCAGCCCTGGCGGGGCAGCGGCCGTTCGCCGTAGAGCTGCTCGGCCCGGTTGAGCAGGATCCAGCTCGTGAGGATGTACTTGTCGCCCGAGGTGGGCGTGCAGCCGCGGTGGGTGTGGGTGAAGTATGCCGGCGCGATCACCATGCGGCCGGCCTTGGGCTGGATGGCGCGCTGCTGGTAGTAGAACTCGGTCTGCCCGCCCTCGGCCACGTCGTTCAGGTAGAACATGAACAGCAGCGTGCGGTGCAACGCCTCGTGGCGCCCGGCCTCGGGGAAGACCTCGCAGTGCCAGTAGTTGTAGTTGCCCACGCCGCGGTCGTACTTCTGGGCCTGGATGTCGCCGACGCGGTAGAGCGCCTTCATAAGGTCACCGGCGCGCGGGGCGGCCACTTCCTCGTAGTTCTCGTGCGTCACGGCCACGGGCTGGCCGGTCTGGGGGTGGGCCAGCGTGAGCGCCATGGGCGCGATCAGCGCGAAGTGGTACTCGCGGAAGTAGGCCTCGGCCCCCCGCGTGGTGGCCTTGAGGATGTGGGCGAGGTCGTCGCGGTGCTCGGGGTGGCGGTTCAGGTACAGGTCGGTGCTGACCTTCTTGCTGCGGTCCACCCCGCCGCCCGTGGCGCCTGGCACCTTGTGCCGGCTGGCCTCGAAGCGCCGGATGAAGCCGGCGCAGAAGTCAGCATCCAGCGCGTCGTCGTAGACGCCGATGAAATCAGGCGACATGCCGGCCCGGGTCAGGGTGCCACCACGGTGGCCGCCGCGACGGCCGAGGCCGCGTCCAGCAGGCCACCGCCGCAGCCCGCTCGGCACTTCATCAGCGACATCGGCCGGGCCGTGCTCTTGAGCAACGTCTTCACCTTGTCGGGCGACAGCTCGGGGTGGCGCGCCAGCATCAATGCGACCACGCCGGACACATGGGGCGCCGCCATGGACGTGCCCTGCATGTAGGCCAGGTTGTCCAGCGCCGGCCGGCGCGTGCCGGCGTTGTACAGCGACAGCACGCCGTCCTCCGCCGACGCCCGCATGTCGCCGCCGGGCGCGGTGACGGTGATGCCCTTGCCGTGGTTGGAGTAGTAGGCGAGCTTGCCGTCTCGGTCGCTGGCGGCCACCGCGATGACGCCGCGGCAGCCGGCCGGGCTGACGCGCGACACGTCGGTGTCGCTGTTGCCCGCCGCGGCCACCACCACCACGCCGCGCTCGCGCACCACGTCGAGCGCGGCCTGGAAGGTGCGGCTGCAGGCTGCCACCGTGCCGAGCGACAGGTTGATCACCTGGGCCGGGTGGGCGTTGCGCGGCGCGCCGGCCACCGGCACACCGGCGGCCCAGAGCAGGCCGTCGATGATGTCGGAGGTGCGGCCGCCGCAACGGCCGGCCACGCGCACGGGCAGGATGCTGGCGCGCGGCGCCACGCCGGCCACACCCAGCTGGTTGTTGGCGTCCGCAGCGATGGTGCCGGCCACGTGGGTGCCGTGCCAGTTGCTTTCGTCGCCCGTCACGCTGCCGGCGCCGCACTGGCCGGGCGTGTGCCAATTGCCCTCGTCCCAGGCGAAGGTGTCACGGCCATTGCCGTCGCGGGCCAGCGCCGCGCTGGAGATGAAGTCATGGCCAGGCAGCAGGTTGGCCATCAGGTCGACATGGGGCCGCACGCCGGTATCCACGACGGCCACCACGACCCCCTGGCCCTTGGACATCACCCACGCCTCGGGCAGGTTGATACCGCCGGCCGATTCGGTGTAGTTCCACTGCGCGCCCACGTGCTTGTCGTTGGACAGGCCGAGCGGCACCATGACCACATCCGGCTCGACATAGTCGATGCGGTCGTCCAGGCGGGCGATTTCCAGGGCCAGCTTGCGCGCCACGGTGTCCGGCAGCGCCTTGCTCAACTCCAGCACGTCGCCGCCCTGGGCCATGCGGCGCAGCTGCCGCAGCGTGACGCCGTAGCGCGCCGCGACCGTGCGGGCCTTGGCAAGGAGTTCGGGGTCGAGCTGGTCCTTCTTGGCCAGGGAGACGATCACGCCGGTGCTGAAGGCGGGCATGATGTCCTTGCTCCCGCGCTTCTTGGTGCCGGCGGTGGCCTCAGAGAGCGGTCCCAGGGCGAGCGCCATCGCCAGGCCGGCCAGCGCCAACGGGCGGGAAATCGACATCGTCATCTCTCGAACTCCAGACTTGTGGCCAAGGCGGGCCTGCCCCGTCGTCCCGGTGCGGTGGCGCCGGGATGGAACGTGCCCGCAAGGAGCGGCGCCCATCCTAGGCTTGGCGCTCCGTGCATTCTTCAAGCTTCGTCACTCTCGCGGAAAACGGTCACCTTGACGCAATAATCGCGCCCTTCGCCGCTTGCACCAATTGTGCGTGCGGCGAAAGCAGGGGAGTATGACGTTTTCCACAGGGTCCGGCAGCCCGGCAGACAGGGGATCCGGACCGGTCGGGAGCGAAGTTTGGCGCTGATCTATCTGCTGGAAGACGATCCGGACTGTTCCGCCAGCGTGGAGCAATGGCTTGTGCGTGCCGGCCACCAGGTGAAGGTGTTCGGCCGCCCACACGAGTTCTTCTACGAGGTGAGCAAACAGGCACCCCGCTGTGCCGTGGTCGATTGGCGGCTGCCCGAGATGGAGGGCATCGACGTGGTGGCCCGCCTGCGGCAACTGCTCGGCCCCGGGGTGGGCGTGGTCATGCTCACCGGCCTGGACACCGAGGAGGCCGTGGTGCGGGCGCTCAAGGCCGGCGCCGACGATTACATCGTCAAGCCCGGGTCGGAGTCCGTCGTGGTGGCGCGCATCGATGCCCTGCTGCGACGCATGACCCCCGCGGCGAGCACCCTCACCGCCATCGACCGCCCGCCCTACCGGCTGGACTTCGGCCGGAGGGAGGTGACAGTCGACGGGCGTGCCGTGGACCTGGCTCCGCGGGAATTCGACCTGGCCTGGATCCTCTTCAGCGAACCTGCACGGCTGTTCACCCGCCAGGAACTGCTGGCCGCCGTGTGGGGCCGCAACCATGAGGCTGGCGTGCACACCGTCGCGCAGCACGTCTACCTGATCCGCCGCAAGCTGGCGCTCACGGAGCACGGCTTCCGGCTCAACGCGGTGTACGGCACGGGTTACCGTCTCGAAGTGCCCGCTGCCGCCGCGGCGTGACGGGCGGCGCCCGTGGCCCTGCCTTCGACGCCCTTCCGTGACGGGGGCGCCTGGCCCGACTGGCCAGCGCCCGAGGCCATGGCCTGGCTGCGGGAGCGTGGGCGAGCGTGCGAGGCCGAGGGGCGCAGCGAGGAGGCGCTCGAGTGCCTGATGTGGCTGGGCTGGTTCGCGGGCCAGTCGGGTGACGAGGAGGGTGCGCATACGCACCTGCGCGCGGCCACCGCGCTGGCCCGCCGCGACCCCACCACGGCCGACCGGTGGGCCGGCCGCTTGGCGGTGGTGGGGGCGGAGATCGACACCGACCACGGGCACCACGCCCGGGCGCTGGCCACCTGCCGCACCTTGCTGGAGCGCGGGCGCACGGGCGGGGACGAGGCGCTGACGCGGCATGCCCTGTTCTGGTCCGCCACCGGGCTGGGGCACCTGGGCGAGCACGACCAGGCGGTCGAGGCCTTCGAGGAGGCTCGCCAGATGCTGCTGTCGCGGCCGGACGCGCTGGCGCCGCCGGACCGGCAGGTGGCGCTGGGCCGCTACGAGGCGGGGCAGGCCCAGGTGTGGCTCATGCGGGCCGGGCTGTTGCTCGAGGTCGGTGCCGAAGAGGCCGCGCGGGATGCCATGGCGCGCGCCCGGCGGCTGGGCGAGGCGGCCTGCGAGGCGCTGGCGGAGGCCAGCCCGCGCTTCAGCCAGGCCGCGCTGTTCTGCCTGGTGCGTGTGCTGCTCGAGGCGGACGAGCCCGTGCTGGCCCGCCAGTGGCTGCTGCGTGTGCAGGCCGGGGGGGGCGCCGCCGGGCGCCCTGCCCCGGACAGCCTGGCCATGGCGCAGGGGCGTCTGAGCGAGGCCTTGGTGGACCTGCGGACGGGCGAGGCCGAACCTGCGCTCGTCCTGGAGCGGTTGGCTGCCCTGGAGACTATCGCCCATCCCCGCGTCCGTCAGGGTGACCTGCTGCTGGCCTGGCTGCGCTGCCGCTTCGAGGCCCTGGAAAAGGCGGGCCGCTACGAAGAAGCCCTGCACACCCAGCGTCGCTGGGTCGATGCCAAGGCCAGGCTGCGCGCCCGCCTGGCCCGTGAACACGGCCGATGGACAGAAGAGACGATGGCGGCCTGGCGCGCGGAAGCCCAGGCGGTGATTCGCACGGTGGTGCGCGCGCCGCTGGAGCAGGCGGCGCGGCAGTTCCATGCGCTGGCGCAGGCGCCCGGCGATGCCGGGCCGGCCGACAGAACCGCCGTCCAACGCGCCAGCCACAGCGTGCAGCGCGCCGTGGACATCGCTGACCAGTACCTCGGTGTCATCCGCGCAGAGCGGCTGCGGCCGGAGGACCTGTCGGTGCTGGACCTGGCGGCGCTGGTGGACGATGTCTGCGAGCAGATGGCGCCGCCGCCGGGCAGCCCGGTGCGGCTGGAGCGCCGGCTGCACCGCCCCACCTTCGTGCGCGGGGACACGGCGCTGCTGATGCGCGCGCTGGGCAACCTGATGAGCAATGCGTTCAAGCATGCGCCGGCGGGCACCGCGGTGACGGTGACGCTCGCGTCCGTCGAGCCGGCCGTGCTGCTGTCGGTGTCGGACCAGGGGCCGGGGCTGGCGCTGGACATGCGCGCACGCCTGTTCCAGCGATTCAGCACGTCGGCGGTGCGCAAGGGCAACGGGCTGGGCCTGGCGATGGTCGCGCGCGCCGCGCGGGTGCACGGGGCGCGCATCGAGGTGGACAGCGAGCCCGGATGTGGCACCACCGTGCGCCTGTTGCTGGAGGCGGTGCCACATGGCGGCTGAGCGCACGAACGGCGTGCCCGAGGAGGTCATCGACGCCGGCACCGACGCGTTCTTCGACCGCATGCAACCCTTGCTGGGTGCACGGCCCGCCGAGGCACTGCGCATCGCCTTGGACGAGCAGCGCCGTGCCGACGCGCTGGGCGACCGGCTGGCGGTGGTTCGTGCGCTGCTGGTGCAGGGCATGGCGCGCAGCGCGCTCGGTCACCCTGAGCGAGATGAGACGCTCGCGCGGGCCCTCTCGTTGGCGCACGTGGAGGCCGAGCCGCTCACGCTTGTCCGGGCAACCAATGCGCAGATCGTGGTGGACATTCTGAATGGGCGCTACGCCAACGCGTTGTGGCGTGGTCAGGAAGTCCTGGGGATGGCCCACGCGTTGCGTCGCACCGATCTGTTGTGGCGCCTTGCCATCAATATCGGAAGCGCGCTGAGTCTGATTGGCGAATACGAGATGGCCATCGGCATGTACCGGGAGTGCCTGGAGTTGTTGAAAGGTGACTCCGGAGAAGTCCGCCAGCAGCGCCACCAGACGGTCAACAACATGGCATGGTCATGGATGGGTCTGGCACGACTTGCGACCCTCGAAGACGACCCAGGAGAGTCGCGCAAGGCGCTTCTGGTGGCTCGGCGCTTTGCCCAGGGGGCGTGCGAAGGTGCGCTCGCTGAACGCAATGGGTGGCTGCGTGCCAGCTCTCTGGAGACCTTGGTCGGCGTACTGCTGGAGCTTGGTGCGGCCGAGGAGGCGCGGCAGTGGGTGGTTCGGGTATCGAGGGAGAGTGAGGGCCTGCTCGAGACCGGCACTCCTGCCTGGGGCATCTTCACGATGGCGCGATGCCGGGTCGAACTCGCGGACCCGGCACTGGATCCTGCGCGGGTTCTCGAAGACCTCCAGGCCGTCGAGGCGCTGCCGGGCCCACGCTTTCGAACAGGGAACTTGAGCGCGGAGCTGCATCGTTGCTTGAGCGAAGCTCTGGGGAGGGTGGGGCGACATGGCGAGGCGCTGGAACATCACCGCAAATGGCTGCAGTTCGAAGCCCGTACCCAGAGCTTGCTGGCCCGCGAGCACGCCATGTCGGTCCACCGCACCCTGGAGACGCTGCGCGGAGAGACGGAAGAATTTATCACCCACGATCTGCGCAACCCATTGGGCGCCGCGCGGGTGCAGCTTGGCACGCTGGCCGGCGATCTGGCCGCGCCGGCACGTCGCATCGACGAGAAGCTCCACGAGGCCACCCAGGCCGCCGACCATTACCTGGTGATTCTGCGCACGCGGCACCTGCGGCGTGCCGCCCTACAGCCGCTGGAGCTGGCCGAACTCGTGGATGACGCCGCCGAACAGGTGGCACCGCCGGCAGGCACGGGGCGGCGGCTCGAACGCGACCTCGATTGGGGTGTGGTGGTGCGGGGCGATCGCATCGTGCTCATGCAGGCCCTGCAGGCGCTGCTGCGCCTGGCGCTCGCCGCCCACGGTACCGGCGCGGTGCACATCACGCTGCGCCCCGCGCAGGGTGTGGCCTGTGTGTGCATCACCGCCGCCGATGACGGCTGGGCGGCTCAGCTCGCGGGGCTGCTGCGCACCGGCACCCCGGCCGACGGCCACACGCCGCACACGCTCAGGGCGTGGATGGTGTCGCGTGTGGCCCAGCTGCACGACGCGCGACTGGAGGTGGAGCCGGGCGCACCCTCCGGTGCCGCCCGGCTAAGCTGGTACTTCCCATTGAACGAGGGCGTCGCCTGATCAGCGCCGCCGGCCGCTCAGAACGCCGGCATGATGTTGTCGATCTCCACGTACTCCCAGTCCTCATCGAAGAAATCGTCAACGAGCAGGGGGCTGCCCGTATCGACCGGGGCGGCCTGGGCGGCGGGGGCGAGGGCCAGGGCGCACAGGGCGCTGGCAATGAGGCGGATGGCAAGTTTCATGGGGACTCCCTGGGTGTGTGAATGACGGGTTAGATAGGTGCCACCGTGGCGGCCCGGGCGATGGTGCGTCCACCCGTGGCCCGGTGTCAACCGGCTTGCGGGCCGTCCGTGAGGTGTGGGCGACAATCGCGCATGGACGATGTGCCGCTGTCTTCCCCGGATGCCGATGCGCTGGCCGACCTGGCGCGTCGGGCCCGTTTCGTCGAGGCGCTGGCCCAGAGCCTGGCTGCGGGCGACTTTCGCCGCCTGGTGTTGGCCAAGCCCCGCGGGGCGGGCGACCTGCTGCGCGTGAGCGTGAAGCGGGTGGACCTGCGGGGTGTGCCTCACCTGCAGTTCCTGGCACAGCACCGCACGCGCGAGCTCACCACCAACCTGCCCCTGGCCGAGGGGCTGGCGCAGGTCGATGCGCAGCTGGGCGCACCCTTCCAGCACGCGCACCTGTTCACCGCCGCCGAGGAGCTGCAGCTGCTCATCAGCAAGCGCGGCAAGGTGGCGTTGCGGCGCTCGCGCATCGCCGCGCCGGACGAGGCGGGGGCGGGCGCGCAGGGCGAGCCGCCCGATGGCGACGATGCCGCGGCCGGCCATGCCCGACGCAAGCACCGGCTCGTGCCCCTGGAGGCGCCCTTTCTTCGGGCCCTGGGTGTGGTGGATGCCGGTGGCGCGCTGGTGCCCGCCATGGCACGCAAGTGGAAGCAGATCAACAAGTTCGTCGAGGTGCTGGACCACGCGCTGGACGAGGCCGGCCTGGCGCAGGGCGAGCCCGCCGCCGATGCTGCGCCGCTGCAGGTGGTGGACTTCGGCGCGGGCAAGGGCTACCTCACCTTTGCCACGCACCACCACCTGTCGCATCGCGGCGGCAGCCGTGGTTGGCCGGTGCACACGCTCGGGGTGGAGCTGCGGCCCGAGCTGGTGCGCCTGTGCAACGAGGCGGCGGCCGCCTGCGGCATGGCCGGCCTGCATTTCGAGTGCGGCGATGTGAGCCGCGTCACGCCGGCGCCCGTGGACGTGATGATCGCCCTGCACGCCTGCGACACCGCCACCGACCACGCCCTGCATGCCGGCATCCGCGCGGGCGCCGCCGTGATCCTGAGTTCACCGTGCTGCCACAAGCAGATCCGTCCGCAGATGAGCCTGCCCACGGTGCTGCGTCCGCTGCTGCGCCATGGCATCCACCTGGGCCAGGAGGCCGAGATGGTGACGGACAGCCTGCGCGCGCTGCTGCTGGAGGCGCATGGCTACGACGCGCAGGTGTTCGAGTTCATCTCGCTGGAGCACACCAGCAAGAACAAGATGATCCTCGCCGTGCGCCGCCGGCAGCCGCTGCCGGCGCCGCGCCAGCGCGCGCTGCTGGCGCAGATCGCAGAAATCAAGGCTTTCTACGGCATCCGGGAGCACGCGCTGGAGACGCTGCTCGCCGAGCCCGCCCCGGCGGCTTAGCCTCGGCTCACCGCCCGCAGGCGCGGCCGATCACCTCGGCCAGCCGGGCCAGGTCCAGCGGCTTGGCCACATGGTCGTTCATGCCGGCGGCGAGGTAGGCCGCGCGCTCCTCCACCATGGCGTTGGCGGTCATCGCGATGATGGGGATGCGCGCCACCGTGGCATTCAATGCGCGGATCGCGCGGGTGGCAGCCTCGCCGTCCATGCCGGGCATCTGGATGTCCATCAGCACCAGGTCGTACTGCGCGGCCTGCACCTGGCGCACCGCCTCGAAGCCATCGGCCACGATGTCGCTGTAGTGGCCGAGGTGGTCGAGCATGGCCTTGATGAGGATCTGGTTGACGCCGTTGTCCTCGGCCACGAGGATGCGGCAGGGGGTCTGGCCCGCCGGGGCCCGGGGGCTGTCACCCCGGTCCGGCGCCGCGTCGCTGCCAGCTGGCGCCGCGGGCTGCACCACCTCCAGCGGCAGGCTCACGGTGAAGGTGCTGCCGGCGCCCGGCGTGCTCTGCACCTCGATGCGGCCCTTCATCAGCTCGATGATTTCCTGGCTGATGGCCAGCCCCAGCCCACTGCCGCCATGGCGGCGCGCGGTGGACGAATCGCCCTGCGTGAAGTGGCGGAACAGCCGCGGCAGGGTGTCGGCATCGATGCCCATGCCGGTGTCGCGCACGGTGATGATGAGCTCGGCGCGCTGGCCAGGCAGCGGACGGTGCGTGAGCTCCACGTCCACGCGCCCTTGCGAGGTGAACTTCAGCGCGTTGCCCACCAGGTTGAACAGCACCTGGCGCAGCCGGCTCGGGTCGCCGCGCACGCGGGCGGGCGCCCCCGGGGCGGCGTTCATGCGCAGGGCCAGCCCCTTGCCCTCGGCGCGCACGGCCAGCAGCGACACCACCTCGTTGACGGTGGCGACGGGGTCGAACTCGACGATCTCGAGCTCCATGCGCCCGGCCTCGACCTTGGACAGGTCGAGGATGTCGTTGATCAGCGTGAGCAGCGTCTGCCCCGAGGAGCGGATCAGCTCGGCATAGCGCCGCTGCTCGGCGGTGAGCTGCGTGGTGAGCATCAGCCCGTTCATGCCGAGCACGGCGTTCAGCGGGGTGCGGATCTCGTGGCTCATGGACGCCAGGAAGCGCGACTTGGCGCGGTTGGCCGCTTCGGCGTCGGCCTTGGCGCGCTCCAGCGCACGTTCGGCGGCGGTGACGTCGTGGTAGACGGTGATCACCCCGCCGTCGGGGGTGTGGCGCTCCAGCGCCTGGATCACCCGGCCGTCGGGCAGCACCTGCTCGTGCTGGCCGTCGTGCACGCGGTGGATGGCCATGCGGCGCTGCACCCACGCGTGCTGGTCGTCGGCCGCCCCGTCCGGCATGATCGCGTTCACGGTGATGAGCACGAGGCGTTCGAACGACACGCCTGGTGCGAGCACCTCGCCCAGCCAGGGGTACATCTCCACGAAGCGCGGGTTCCAGGCCACCACGCGGTCGCCCGCGTCGCACAGCAGCAGGCCATCGGCCATCGAGGCGAGTGCGTGGTCCAGCACGGTCTTGCTGCGGTGGAGTTCCGCGCGCGCTTCGGCCAGGCGGCCGAGGTGCCAGTGGGCGAACGCGCCGGCACCCGCGGCCATGAGCAGCAGCAGCAGGGTGCCGCCGATGACGAAACGCCGCTGTTCATGCACATCGGCCAGCGCGGCCTCCAGCGGGATCGACGCGGCCACCAGCAGCGGCCGGTAGAGCACGGGGCGCACGGCCACCAGGGCCGGCTCGCCACCGATGCGCGCCGGCGCCTGCTCGGCGTGGCCCGTGGCCTGCGATTCGCCCAGCGGCTGCGGCAGGCGCTGGCCGATCAGCGCCTCATGCGGCGGCACACTGACCAGCAGCTGCCCATCGTCGCGCTCCAGCGTGGCCACGAGGCCCTGCACGTCGGCCGTCTGGGCCATCAGCCCGCCCACCAGGGCGGCGGGCACTTCGGCCACCGCGAGCAGCCGCTGGCCGGGCGCCACTTCCACGGGCCGCGCGAAGTAGATCATGCGCTCGGCGGTGACGAAGTTGACCAGCGGCGCGCTGATCACCAGCTGCGGCGAGGCCAGCGCCAGGGCATCGCGCACGAAGCCCGGCGGCAGCGGCAGGCCCAGGCGCAGGCTGTCGGGCTGGGCCGACGCGAGCACCGTGCCATCGCCGCGCAGCAGCAGCAGGTCGCGCACCAGCAGGTTCTGGCCGATCACGTTGCGCAGCTGGGCCTGCACACTGTCGAGCTGGCCCGCCGCGGTGGACCCGGCCACGGGGCGCAGCAGTGCCTCGGTGCCCGCCAGCATGACGTCCACGCCAAGCAGGGTGCGGTTCAGCGTGGCCTCGGCGCCGGCGATGAAGCGCTCGGTGCGCTGCCGGGCCTGCTCCAGCGCCTCACGCTCCTGGCTGCTGACGAGCGCGGCAGCGGCCGCCAGCACGGTGCCCACGAACACCGCGACGAAGGCCACGATGATCCACTGGGCGCGGGCGGGCGGTCGGGTCAAGGCTGGCGCGCCGGGTCGCGGCGCAGGTCGATGCCGGTCAGCGGCGCGAGCGTGTCCTGCCAGGCGTCTGCGCAGGCCGGGCCGCAGCGCTTGACCCAGCGTGCCGTGACGGTGGCCAGGATGGCGCGCCGCCGCTGCTCGTCCGCGGGCGCCGGGGTCTGTGCGCGCATGGCGCCAGGGCCGTTGGCGCAGGCGGCCACGCCCGTGAGGCAGCGCACCCCTTCGCCGGTTTCGCGGTCGGATTCGGCCCAGATGGCCTGCTCCAGGCGCAGCAGCTCCTGCTTGAGGGTCGCCCGCAGGTCGGTGGGCAGGGCGGCCCAGGCGGCGCCATTGGCCGCGAAGATGGACATGCCCCAGGTGACGGGCATGGTGTAGAGGTGGCTGGTCTGCTTGTGCAGGCCGATGGTGTAGCCGGACATGCTGCCGGTGATGGCGCACTCCGCGCTGCCGTTGCGCAGCGCCTGGTCCAGCTCGGCGAAGGGCATGGCCACCGGCTTGCCGCCCAGGGCCTCGACCCAGTCGGCCTGGGTGGGGCTGGAGGTGCGGATGCGGCGCCCGCCCAGGTCGCCCAGGCCCTTGACTGGCCGCTTGCAGAACAGCATCTGCGCCGGGTAGGTGTACATGGCGAGCAGCTCGATGCCGTGCCGCTCACGCAACGTCTTTTCGAGGAAGGGCCGGTAGGCGGTGGCATGCCGGCGCAGCGTGGCGGCGTCGGGGTTGAGGCCCGCCAGGTCGGCCGCGCCGATCAGCGGCTCGTCGGCGGCGCTCAGTGACAGCAGCACGGTGCCGAAGGGCACCACGCCCAGCTGCACCAGGCGCAGCATGTCCTGCCCGCGGATGCCGGCGCGGTCGAACGGGACGATGTCGGCGCGCAATCGGCCGCCGGACAGGCGCGGCAGCTCCTGGGACCAGAACGGCTCCTCGTGGCGGGTGTACTGGTTCAGGCCGGCCAGGCCACCGACCACGCGCAGATGCGTGGGCTGCGCGGCGGGGGCGACCGTCGACGCGGGCGGCGCCGTCGGCGTGGCGCCCGCGGCAGCCGCATGCCCGGGCGCCAGCACGGTGAGCGCGGCGGTCAGGAAGGAAAGGCTGCGGATCCTCGCTGGGGTCATGCCGGTTCGTCGTTCACGGTCGTGGAACCGGCCACGCCGGGGGAGCCCGTGGCCGTGAAACGAGTATGGCAGGAAGGCGAGGGGATGTGTCTCGGCGTCTTCGCGGATGCGGCCCGGTCGGCCACACAATCGCGCCCGTCATCCGATCAACCGCCGCCTCGCGGCCAGAAGAAGGAGGCCGCCATGGCCATGCTTGTGCTGGGTCTGTTGCTGTTCCTGGGAGTGCACTCGGTGCGCGTGGTGGCGCCGCAGTGGCGCGAGCGCATGCGGGCCTCGCTCGGCGAAGGGCCCTGGAAGGGCCTGTACAGCGTGCTCGCCCTGCTCGGCTTCGCGCTGATCGTGTGGGGCTACGGGCAGGCGCGGCAGTCGCCGGTCGTGCTGTGGACGCCGCCGGTGGCGTCGCGCCACCTGGCCAGCCTGCTGACGCTGGTGGCCTTCGTGCTGCTGGCGGCGTCGCAGGTGCGAGGCAATGCCATCCAGGCGCGCCTGCAGCACCCGATGCTGCTGGGCACCAAGCTGTGGGCGTTCGCGCACCTGATGGCCAACGGCACGCTGGCCGATGTGCTGCTGTTCGGCGGTTTTCTCGCCTGGGCGGTGGTCACGTACCGGTCGGCACGGCAGCGCGGGCCGGTGGAAGTGACGGTACGCCCCGGCCGCACGGTGGTCGCCGTCGTGGCGGGCGTGCTGGCCTGGGCGGCATTCGCGTTCTGGGCCCACGCCGCGTGGATCGGCGTGCGGCCGTTCGGCTGACGCCGCTTCAGCCGCGTCGGGGCGGTGTGGCGGCGGGGCCGAAGAGGCGGTCGAACAGGTGGCTGCCCATGAGCTCGCGCACCTGCAGGCCGGTCAACGATTCCTCGAAGGCGGCGGGCTGGGCGAGGTCGGCCTCGAGCGGCAGCGCCAGGTCCACCGGCAGCGTGTCCGCCCAGCCGGGGCTTTCCGGCGCCTTGGTGATGGCCAGCGGCGGCAGCGCATCCAGCGGCGCGGGCCAGGTCAGTGGCGGCAGGTCGCGGGGTGGCGGGCGGTGCAGTCGCGGGGTGTGATGGGGCTTCATGGTTTCCCTCCGGCCGGGCACACGCCCGGCTCTGCAGGACACGAAGGTTAGGACGACCGGCCGTCGGGCAAGCGCCTGAACAACCGGCGCACTCGGGCGCATTTCGTTACGAAGGGTCACGCGCCGGTCATGGCCCGCGCCTAGCGTGCGGGGCCTTGCCGCTCACCGAAGGAGAACGCCCATGCGCCGCGTCGTCCACGCCCTGCCCCTCGTCGCCGCCTGCCTGGCCGCCGCGCTGCCGGCCCAGGCGAAGCTGCCTCAACTCTCCGGGGCGCCCCTGGTCATCGGCCACCGCGGCGCGCCGGGCCACCTGCCGGACCACACGCTGGAGGGCTACGCCCTGGCCATCGAGCTGGGGGCCGACTTCGTGGAACCCGATCTGGTGGCCACGCGCGACGGCGTGCTCATCGCGCGCCACGAGCCCAACCTGATCGCCACGACAAACGTCAAGGACATCCCGAAGTTCGCCTCGCGCCGGCGCGTGGCGCTGGTGGACGGCGTGCCCGAGGAGGGCTTCTTCGCCAGCGACTTCACGCTGGCCGAGATCAAGGAGCTGCGCGCCGTGCAGCCCATGGCCGGGCGGGACACCGCCTACGACGGCCAGTACCGCATTCCCACCCTGCGCGAGGTGATCGCGCTGGTCAAGCGCAAGACGCTGGAGAAGGGCCGCACGATCGGCCTGTACCCGGAGACCAAGCACCCCACGTACCACAAGGCCCTTGGCCTGCCGCTGGAGGACCGGCTGCTGGCCGAGCTCACGTTCGCCGGCTGGAACGACCGGCAGGCGCCGGTGTTCATCCAGAGCTTCGAGACGGCCAACCTGCGCGAGCTGCGCGCCAAGACCTCGGTGCGCCTGGTGCAGCTGGTCGATGCCGACGGCCTCAACCCGGATGGCTCGCTGAGCTACGCCCCGCCCTACGACAAGCCGTACGACTGGGTGGTATCGGGACGCGCGGGCACCTTCGCCGACCTCGTCACGCCGGGCGGTCTGTCGGAGGTGGCCTCCTATGCCGATGGCATCGGCCCCTGGAAGTACTACCTGCAATCCACGGCCTGCCGTGTGGTGAGCCAGGGCGCCTGCCAGGACGCCAACGGTGACGGCCTGGTCAACGAGGCGGACCGCCGTGTGCTGCCCGCCACGCCGGTGGTGGCGGATGCGCACGCTCGCGGGCTGCTGGTGCACGCCTACACGTTCCGCAGCGAGCCGTCGCGCCTGCCGCTGGAAGACGGCGGCCTGCCGACCCATGAGTACGAGCGCTTCTTCGCGATCGGGGTGGACGGCGTGTTCGCCGACTTTCCCGAGAGCGCCGTGGCGGCCAAGGGCAAGTTCCTGCTGGAGCGCTCGCCCGGCTTCCGCCAGTGCCTGCTGAAGGCCACCGGCTGCGGCCGTTGAGCGCGCGGCGGCCGACCGGCAGCGGGGGTCAGCCGATCAGCCGATCAGCGACAGCAGCTGCCGCCGCCACCCGGTGGCGTCCTCGCGCAGCATGGCCACGGCGGCGTACTGCTGCAGACGCGCGGCCGCCTGCTCGCTGGCGCTGGTGAAGGGGTTGGCCTGGGTGAGGCGGTCGTAGGAGCGGGCGGCTGCCTCGTAGCGCATCTCGGCGCTGTCGACCACGTTCTCGAGCCGGCGCATGCTGGCGCCGACGCGGGCGCGGTGCGTGCCCACCACCTCCAGGGCGCCGTCGAGGCTGTCCATCGCGTGGGCGCTGCCCCCGGTCGTGGCCAGGCTGGCGCCGGTGGCGGCGGCCAGGTCGGGCTGTGTGCGCAGATCGGGCGTGGTCAGGGTCAGGGTGTCCCAGGGGCCGGTGCCGGTGCTGATGGGGCGGTCACCGGCCTCGTCGGCCAGGATGCGCTGGCCGTTGAAGCGTGTGCCGCCGATGACCCGGCCCACTTCGGCGCCCAGTGCCTGGTACTCGGCATCCAGGCTGCCCCGGTCGGCGTCTGACAGCGTGCCGTTGCGCGACTGCAGCGCCAGCTCGCGCATGCGCTGCAGGCTGGCCTGCACCTGGCCCAGGGCGCCATCGGCGGTCTCGGCCAGCGACAGCCCGTCCATGGCGCCCTGTCGCACGATGCGCTCGCCGCCGATGCGACTGGCCAGGCGCGCCGCGATGGCCATGCCGGCGGCGTCGTCGGCCGCGCCATGGATGCGGCTGAGGGTCGACAGGCGCCGGGTGGCCAATTCCCAGCGGGTGCGCGCCAGGTCGAGCTGGCGCGCCGCTGCCGGGGAGGCGATCGGGGGCATCGTCATGCCGGGCGGGATCGGCCGTTGCGGGGTGGCCGTGAGTCGGCGAGGCGGGCCGCTGGCGCAGCGCGTGAAATCCGTCACGACATGCAAGCTCAAGTCGGCGTGTCAACGGCCACCGTGCGCCAGCGGTTATCCTTTGCACCTTCGGGCGCCTCGCGCGCCCGTCGGCGGTTCGGCGCCGGCACTGGCCGAAACATTCAAGCAACAGGGCCCCGTGAGCATCCCGGGCCTGCTGACCAAGGATATGGAACTCCCATGCGTATGAACAAACGCCACCTGATCGGCCTGATGGCCGCCCTGCCCTTGGCGTGGCTGGCCGGCTGCGGCGGCGGCGACGACAGCAACGACGCCACCGTGCGCCTGGTCAACGCCAGCGCCGGCTACGCGTCGCTCGACCTGTACGTCAAGGACACGCTCGAGATCTCGGCCGTCGACTTCGCCACCGGCAGCGAGTACACCGCGGTGGCCTCCGGCGACAGCGTCGAGAACGTGCTCACTTCGGCCGGCTCCACCACCGAGCTCCTGAACCAGTCGCGCACGCTGGGCTCGGGCAAGAAGTACACGATCATCGCCTACGGCTGGGAAGGTGCCCTGAAGTCGGTGATCTTCACCGACGACGAAGACGCCGCCGCCAGCGACAAGACCAAGGTGGCGGTGTTCAACGGCGCCATCGGTGCGGGTGCGGTCGACGTCTACCTGACGGGCGAGGACGAGTCGCTCGAGTCCGTGGAGCCCATCCAGTCGGGCGTGGCCGAGTCGTCGAGCGGCAATGGCTACGCGACCGTGACCTCCGGCACCTACCGCCTGCGCGTGACCGCGGCGGGCGATACCGACGACCTGCGTCTGGACGTGTCCGGCGTGGTGGTGAACAGCACCGACGTGGTCAACCTCGTGCTGAGCCCGGGCGCGGGCGGCGTGCTGGTCAACGCCGTCGGCGTGGTTCAGGGCGGCGACGTGACCCCGTACCTCAACACCAAGGCGCGCATCCGCGTGGTGCCGGCGGTGGCAGACGGCGCACGGGTCACAGTCACGGCCGGCGCGACGACGCTGGCCTCCAACGCCGTGTCGCCGAGCATTGGCCGCTACCAGCTCGTGAACGCAGGTGCGTTCACCCTGTCGACCACCGTGGCGGGCACCGCCCTGCCCAACGAGGCGATCACGCTCGCGGCGGGTGCCGACATGACGGTACTGGTGACCGGCACCAGCCCGGCCACGTCGATCGTCAATCCGATCAGCGACGACAACCGCTTGCCCACCACGAGCTCGCGCTTCAAGGTGCGCCTGGTGCACGCGGCGCCCACGCTGGCCGAGCGGCCGGTGACGATGGCCATCAACTCCAGCCAGGTGGTGTCCAACCTCGACTTTGGGTCGGCGAGCGAGTTCGAGACGGAGACGGCGGTGAACGACGCCCGCCTCGAGCTGTCCGAGCCGCTGAACGGCATCTTCTACTCTGACGCCCAGGTCGACTTCATCACGGGCTCGGTCTACACCGTGTTCGTGTTCGACTACGCAGATGGCCCCAGCGTGGTGCTGACCACCGGTCGCTGAAGACCTTGGCGTGGGCCGACGGTCCGCGCCGCCATGAAGAAGCCGCCCCTCGGGGCGGCTTTTTTCTTGGGCGGCGGGCGACCGCGACGGGCCGTCAGTCCACCTGCTTCCACGCCGGGCCGCGGTCGGGCAGGGCGGGGCGCACGGAGGACAGCCGGTCTTGCATGGTGCCGGTGAGGGTGTGGCGGCCGGGGCCGAGCGTGATGCAGCGCCCGCGGAACATCGAATCGGTGCAGAACTGCCACAGCCCGGCGTGCACCTCGACCGCCGAGGCCGAGTCGCCGAAGCCGAGGCGGCCGAGGTACTCCACCGGGGTGGTGACCATCAGCTCTCGGCCGGAGAAGTTGCTGTGCTCGTACAGCGTGAGGCCGCCGTGCGGCGGCAGCGGTTGCTGGGAGGGGCCGAAGACCGGGCGGATCGACGACGCTTCGTCGTGCAGCGCGCCGGACAGGTGATGTCTTCCCGGCCCCAGCACGATGCACTGGCCGCGGTAGCCCGAATCCTTGCACAGCTGCCATTGGCCGCGCCGCACCTCCACCGACGACACCCGGTCGCCCATGCCGTGCTCGCCGAGCGAGGGCACCGGCCCGTCCACCGGCAGGCCCGGGCCACGGAAGCCGCCGTCGTTGTAGAGCACCACTGGGGCCCAGGCGACCGGGTCGTCCACGGGTGAACCGGGCACGTCGGGCACCCCGGCGTGGGGGCGGGCCGAGCTGATCTGGCGCTGCAGGGCCGGCGGCAGCTCGGCGTGCTGGCCGGGGCCGAGCACCAGGCACTGCCCGCGCCAGCCGGGCTCGCTGCACAGTTCCCACTGGCCGCTGCGCACCAGCACGGAGCGGGCGCGGTTGTCGAAGCCGTAGTCGGCCAGCTGGGCCAGCGGGCGGTCCAGGCCCAGGGCCATGCCTTGGAAGCCGGGTTCCTCGTACAGCTCCAGCGGCGCCGCGGAGGCGGCGGCGGCCAGGCCGAAGCAGGTGGCGGTCGCCGCCAGACGGCGGGACGCGGGCAGGGCGGGCAGGCGGGGGGTGGGCATGGCGGTGGAGGCCGCCCGGCCCCTCGCGTCAGCCGAAACGGCCGGCCCGGAAGTCCTCGACGGCCTGGAAGATCTGTTCGTGGGAGTTCATCACGAAGGGGCCGTACTGCGCAATCGGTTCACGCAGCGGCCGGCCGGCGATGAGCAGCGCCTTGGCCGGCGCGTCACCCGCGGCCAGGCGCACGCCGTCGGCGGCCGCGTCCTGGGCCAGGATCGCCATGCGCTGGCGGGCCACCAGGGTGCCGCCCACCTGGGCCTCGCCGCGGTAGACGTACACGAAGGCATGGTGCCCGGGTGGCAAGGGCTGCTCGAACACGGCCCCGGGCTCGAGGTGCACGTCGAGGTACACCGGCTCGGTATGCGGGCGCTGCACGGCCCCGGCCACGGCGGCATCGCCGCTGCCCGCCTGGCCCGCGATCACGGTGACGTCCACCCCCGGTGCCTGCCAGTGGGGCAGCGCCTCGGCGGGGATGTCGCGGTAGGACGGATCGACCATCTTGTCCCGGGCGGGCAGGTTGAGCCAGAGCTGGAAGCCCTCCATGCGGCCCTCCTCCTGCTCGGGCAGCTCGCTGTGGATGAGCCCGCGGCCGGCGGTCATCCACTGCACGCCGCCATTGCTGAGCAGCCCCTCATGCCCGGCCGAGTCGCGGTGCCGCATGCGGCCGGCGATCATGTACGTCACCGTCTCGAAACCGCGGTGCGGGTGGTCGGGGAAGCCCGCGATGTAGTCGGCCGCCTCGTCGGAGCCGAAGGCATCCAGCATCAGGAAGGGGTCGAGCCGGTGCTGCAGGTCGTGCGTGAGCACGCGCGTGAGCTTGACGCCCGCGCCGTCCTGCGTGGCGCGGCCGGTGACCAGCCGCTCGACCTGGCGGGGCCGCTGCAGCAGGGCGGTGGAGGCGGTGTCGTGCGAGGGCATGGCGGGGTCCTTGTCGGTTGGGGCGGCGATGGGGCGGGCGCGGCAGGCGGCGTGGGGCTGAAGTGTGCCCCGAGGTGCCGTGCCGCGCCGACGGGCGGTGGCGTGCCCTCAGGCGGCTGCGGTATCGGCCTCCAGCAGCGACTGGATCTCGGCCCGCGCCTGGGCCAGCGCGGCGGCCTCGGCCTCGGGGCCCATGGCGACGCCCTCGGCGTAGATGAAATGCAGGTCCGTCATGCCGAGGAAGCCCAGCACCGCCTTCAGGTAGGGCACCTGGCTGTCGGCCGGGGTGTCGCGGTAGATGCCGCCGCGCGTCAGCACCGCGTAGACCGTCTTGCCGGTCAGCAGCCCCACGGCGCCCTTGTCGGTGTACTGGAAGGTGACGCGGGCGCGGGCGATGGCATCGATCCAGTTCTTCAGCTGGGCTGAGACACCGAAGTTGTACATGGGCACGCCCAGCACCACCACGTCGGCGGCCTGGATCTCGGCGATCAGCGCGTCGTCCAGGGCCACGCGGGCGGCCTGCTCGGGGCTGCGCGCCTCGGGCGGGGTGAACAGGGCCCCGAGCGCGGCTTCGTCCAGCACGGGGTGCGGCTGGCGCGCCAGGTCGCGCACGGTGACGGTGGCCTCAGGGTGGGCGGCGCGCAGGCCGTCCACCAACTCGCCAGCCAGGCGGCTGGAATGGGAGCCCTGGCCGTTTTCGAACACGCGGGCGCTGGAGTTGACTTGGAGGATGTGCATGGCGGGTCTCCGGGAGGCGGTGGCAGTGGCGATGGATGCCACTGTATTGATCACCGTGGAGCGGATAAAGCCATGCAAATGGACATGTCTGTTCCATGGGTAGGACAATCTATCGATGGAATCTCCCCTCGACCCCGGTGACCTGGCCCTCTTTGCCCATGTGGTGGACGCCGGCAGCTTCACCCGCGCGGCCGAGCGCCTGTCGGTGCCCAAGTCCACCGTGTCGCGGCGGCTGTCGGCGCTGGAGGCCCGCCTGGGCGAGCGCCTGATTCGGCGGACGACGCGCCGCCTGGTCGTCACGGAGTTCGGCACCGCGGTGCTGGCCCATGCCCGGCAGGTGGTGGCGGAGGTGGACGGCGCCCAGGCGCTGGCGGCGCACCGTCAGGCGCAGCCGAGCGGCCACCTGAAGGTGTCCATGCCCGCCGACCTGGCCATGCTGGCGCTGGGCAGCGCGATCGAGCGTTTCGTGCAGGATCACCCGGCCGTGACGCTGACGCTGGATCTGTCGCCGCGCCGTGTGGACCTGCTGGCCGAGGGCTATGACCTGGCCTTGCGCATGGGCGAGCTGCCGGCCGACTCGCAGCTGGGCGCCCGGCGCCTGGCCTGGTTCGCGGCGGGGCTGTTCGCTTCGCCCGCCTGGGTGGCGGCGCACGGGCAGCCGGCCCATCCGGACGATCTGCTGGCCGGCCCGCCGCGGGTGTTGCGGGTGGCCGGCCAGGGCGGCGACGCCATGCCCTGGCACCTGGACCGGCTGGACGCGGCGCAGCCCGAGGGCGCGCCGCTGGCGCGGTGGGAAGGGTCACCGCCGGCGCGCATGCTGGCCAATGCACCGGCCCTGCTGCTGCAGCTGGCGCGGGCAGGTCTGGGGGTGGCGCTGGTGCCGGATTTCTTCGCCGCGCCGGCAGTGCGCAGTGGCGAGCTGGTGCGGGTGCTGCCCGATTGGCGCCCGGCGCCGTCGGCCGCCTGGGCAGTGTTTCCCGAGCGCCGCCTGATGCCGGCCAAGACCCGCGCGTTCATCGACGCCCTGGTCGCCGCCCTGGCCCCCTGCCGCGAGCCGGGCGTGGACGTGTGCGCCGCGGCGGCGGCGGCCGCTCAGCCCGCCGAGCGGTCGTCCAGGTGAGCCCGCACCGCCTCGATCACCGTCTTCTGGCTCTCGGTCTGTGACAGGGTGTGGTCGGCGCCGGCCACCATGAGCATGCGGAAATTGGGCTGGCTGGCCATGAGCTTGCCGCGCGGGCCGATGTGGTACTCGAGGTAATCCAGGCCGTCGTCCGATTCGGCCACGATGAGCAGGATGTCGGTGCCGCGCTGGCTGAGCAGGCGCATGTTGGCCAGCACGTTCTCCTCGGCGGGGGCGTGGCCCAGCAGCCGGCGCGTGGCCCGCTGCGCGCGCACGCGGGTGAGCGCGGCCAGGCGGCCGGCGATGCCGCGCACGTCGATCTCGCCCTTGAGCAGCCGCCCGTACGTGGCCGGCTGCAGCATGGCGCGCCGGTAGTAGTGGCTGGACTTGTAGCTGCGCTGCATGGCGCTTTGCAGCGTCTCGCCCTCCTGCCAGTCGAGCCGGCGCGGGTTGATCAGCACCAGGCCCGTGACGCGCGGGTCGGCCAGGGCGGTCTGGAAGGCCACGTAGGCGCCAGAGCACAGGCCCACCAGGATGAAGCGCCGCACGCCCAGCTCGCTCAGCCGCGCGATGGCCGCGCCCACGTCCACCGTGGAGGCCTTGGAGTACAGCCGCGTGCTGGCGTAGCCGGCGGCGGTGCGGCTGTCGCCGATGCCCGCCAGGTCGAAGCGCAACGAGCGGTAGCCCCGCGCGGCCCAGGCGCGGGCCATCTTCACGTACAGCCGGTTCGGGCCCACCCGGTGGTTGGTGCCCACGTTGATCATGAGGATGGCGGTGTCCGAGCGGCCCTGTGAGCCGGCCAGGTCCTCCGGCTCGGCCAGGATGCCGAACAGCCCGTGCCGGTCGCCGTGGTCGTGGCCGAACAGCAGCGGAATCTCGCGCACACCGCCGAACACCGACGGGCGCTGCAACGGCGCTTCGGGCTCGGGCAGCGGCCCGGCCTCGTCGAGCGCGGGCTCGCCGGCCACCAGCCAGTCGACGATGCCGTCCAGCGTCTCACGCGGCACGTCCACCTCATGCGGCTCGGCCATCATGGCGGCGTAGCCCGGCCAGTCGACGACCGTCGTCTGCACCCCCGCGGCCGACCAGGCGGCCGGCAGCGGGCCGGCGCCGGGCAGGTCGTCGCGGCCGATGAACAGCGCGCGTTGCGCGGGCAGCGGCTGGCCCTCGGCCGGCTTGGCGTCCAGCGCCTGCAGGTCGGCCAGGGTCTGCGCGGTGTAGAGCGTGCCCAGGGTCTCGAGGTCGTCTGCGTCGCTGGCACCGGGGCGCGGGGCGTGGTGGCGCAGCGTGCCGGCGGCGCGCAGCTCACGCACGAAGCCCCGGCCGGCGGCGAAGGGGGCCCACAGCACCATGGAGGCCACGCCACCCCGGCGGCTGGCCACCTGGGCCGCCATCGTGGCGCCGATGCGCACGCCAAACAGTGCCAGACGCGGCGTGCCACCGAGGCGCGCCACTTCGTGCAGCGCCGCGTCGATGCAGGCCTGCCAGGCGGCCACGCGGTCCGGGTCGGCATCGGTGCCGATGGAGTCGCCGGTGCCGTGGTAATCGAAGCGGATCACCGGAAAGCCCGCGCGCGCCAGGCGCTCGGCCAGCTGGGTGTAGGTTTCGTAGGCGCAGGTGCCCTCGTAGCCCACCGGCCGGCACAGCACCACGCCGGTGGCCCGGCGGGGCCCGGCCGGGGCGTGGTACCAGCCGAAGCAGCGCGTGGCGTCGGCGCCGAACGCGATGGGCTGGGCGCCGGGGGCCGCTGCCGCGGGCGACTGCTCGGACGGGCGGCCGCGTGGCGTGGCCTCGGGCGTCCCGTCGCGGGGCGGCTGTCGCAGGGCGGCAGTGGGCAGGGCGCTCATACGGGCGGAACAGGCAGGAAACGGGACAGGATCGGGCGGCGGGCCGCGCGGGCGCAAGCGTTTCAGTATAGGGTTGCACCCTCGTTCGCGCCGGCCCCAGGGCATGGGGGCCGGCCCCCCTGCCGCGTGCATTTCTGCCCCCCGGAACAACCGCATGAAAGCCATCTTCAAGGACGTGGTCGTCGCCGAAAGCGACGACACGGTGGTCGTCGAAGGCAACCACTACTTCCCCGAATCGGCGCTGAAGCGCGAATACACCACCTTCTCCAACCACCGCACCAGCTGCGCGTGGAAGGGCCAGGCCCACTACCTCAGCCTGCTGGTGAACGGCGAGATGCTGCCGGACGCCATCTGGTACTACCCGGAGCCCAGCGAGGCGGCGGCCGAGATCCGCGGCCGGGTGGCTTTCGGCCGCGGCGTGCAGGTGGTCGAGTAGCCGGCGCATGGCCCTGGACGCCACCCGCCTGACGGTGGTGCACCGTCGGCGCCTGCGGGCCGTGTGGCGCTCGGCGGGCTGGCCCTGCCAGGACCTCGTCGAGGTGGAGCTGCTCGCAGCCGGCTGGCTGGAGCGGGTGCGTGACGATGCGGGGCGCGAGACGCTGCGCGTCACCGACGCCGGGGTGCAGGAGTTGGCGCAGACGCTGCGGGCCAACCGGGGCGTGCGCGAGCCGCACGAGGCCCTGGTGGCCCGCGTGGCGCGCGAGATGCAGCGCGCCGGCCGCATCGTCTGGCGCGGCCTCGCCCTGCGCGCGCCGCTGCCGGCACCGGCCGAGGCCGAGGCCGAGGCTGAAGCGACCTCGCCCGCCACCCGCTGGGTAGTGGCCATGCCGGATGTCTATTCCATCCGCCACACCACGCGCGAGGACCAGGCGCTGCCCGTGGTGCACGAGGTGAAGGTGCGCCGCGCCGACCTGCTGGGCGAGCTGCGGCGGCCCGACAAGGCCGAGGCCTACCGTGCCCTGGCCAGCGAGTGCTGGTACGTGCTGAAGGCCGGCATCGCCACCCCGGACGAGATCCCGCCCGCCTTCGGCGTGATGCAGGCCCACCCGTCGCCGGACGGCGGCTTCGGCGCGCTGGAGGTGCTGCGCCCGGCGCCGCGCCGGCCCTACCTCGTGCCGTTCGCGGTGTGGATGGCGCTGGCCCGTGCCACGGCCGACGCGCCGGAGGAGGACGGGCAGGCCCCCCTCGCGCCGGGCGAGCGGGAGCCCATGCTCGGCGACGCCGATCCCTCGTAAGCCCCTGTCGGGGCACCGTGCGGCGGCCGTCAGGTCCGCACAGGGTGGCGACGCAAGAATCGCGGCCCATGTTGATCGAATGGATCGCCGGCGTTCAGCTGCTGCTGTACGCCATCGCCTGGACCGTGGCCGCCCGCATGGTCAAGGAGGAGCGGGTGGCCCTCGGCCACTGGGCCGCCTACGCGTGGCTGCAGGGCGCGGGGGTGTTCGTCACCGCCCCGGCGCTGGCCGCCGGGCAGATGCCGCCCGTGGCCGGCCTGCTGGCCTCGCTGCTCGGTTTCGCCGCGGCCGTGCGGGGGGTGGACGTGTTCCTGGGCCATGGCCGTGCGCGCCACGACCGCTGGGGTGCGGCGGTGGTCCTTGCCACGGTACTGGCCCTGGCCGTGGCGGCCCTGGTGGTGGACGACCCGGTCGCACGGCGACGCTGGGTGGGCCTGCCATACGGGCTGGGCGGCGCCACCCTGCTGCTGTCGTACGCGCTGCTGTGCTGGCCACGGCTGCGCGAGGGCTATGGCCGCGTCACCGTGGCGGTGCTCGTGGCGCCCATGGCGCTCACCGGGCTGTTCGGCGTCGTGTCCGTGCTCGCGCGCGGGCACCTCGACGGGCAGGACATCGCACGCCTGCAGCAGGCTTCGCGCGAGCCCAACATCGTGGTGTCGCTGGTGATGTCGGGCCTGTTCAACTTCGCCTACATCTTCCTGCTCGTGGGCCGGCTCGTCGGCCGCCTGCGTGACAGCGCGCGCACCGACCACCTCACGGGGGCGCTCAATCGCCGGGCGATCGATGCGACGTTGCACCAGGCCTGGCATCGCCAGCGGCGGCATGGCGGCGGCCTGGCGATCGCCCTGCTGGACATCGACCACTTCAAGCGCATCAACGACACCTGGGGCCATGCGGCCGGCGACCGGGCGCTGGCCTGGGTGGCCCAGGTGCTGGGCGAGGGCACCCGTGCGTACGACACGGTGGGGCGCTGGGGCGGCGAGGAGTTCGTGCTGGTGATGGCCGACATCGGGCCCGAGGACGTGCTGCGCCGCTGCGAACGCCTGCGGCGCGCGTTGGCCACGGGCTCCCGCGACGGGTGCGGCGTGCCGATCACGGTGAGCATCGGGCTGGCGGTGTGCCAGCCCACCGACGCCAGCGTGGCGGCGCTGCTGGAGCGTGCGGACCGCGCCATGTACGCCGCCAAGGCGGCGGGGCGCGACCGGGTGGTCCTCAGCGCAACCACCGCCGAGGCAGCCTTGGGCGTGGCCGAGCCAGGGACGGGCGTCGGGGCGCGCGAGGGCGCCTGAAGCCCACGTCGCCTCAGGGTGGCCCCCGGGCGGTGGACAGGCGTGATGGACCACAATCACGGCGCCCACCCTGGGGCACCCGCCGCCACGAGCGGCCCGTTGCCAACGAAGAGGCCCTCATGACCCGATCCTCCGCCTGGCGCCGCGTGGCGCCGCTGGCCCTGGCCTGCGCGCTGGGCCACCTGCCCATGCTCGCCGCCGCCAACCCGTCGCCCACGGCCACGGCCCACGTGGCGTGGCAAGCGGCCGCCAGCGATGCCGACGTGGAGCGCGCCTTTGCCCAGGGCAAGGCCGAGGGCAAGCCGGTGCTGGTGTACTGGGGCGCGCAGTGGTGCCCGCCGTGCAACCAGCTCAAGGCCACGCTGTTCAACCGGCAGGATTTCATCGAGCGCTCCAAGAGCTTCGTGCCGGTGCACATTGACGGCGACCTGCCCGGGGCGCAGAAGCTGGGCCAGCGCTTCAAGGTGCGCGGCTACCCCACGATGATCCTGTTCAGCCCGCAGGGCACGGAGATCACCCGGCTGCCGGGCGAGGCCGACGCCCCCGCGGTCATGAACGTGCTGCAGATGGGCCTGGCCGGGGGCCGGCCGGTGAAGACGGTGCTGGCCGATGCGCAGGCCGCCCGGCCCCTGTCGGGCAATGACTGGCAGCTGCTGGCCTGGTACTCGTGGGACACCGACGAAGCGCAGCTGGTGCCGTCCGCCCAGCGGCCCGCCCTGCTGGCGCGCCTGGCCGCCGCCTGCCCGGGCAGCCAGCCGCAGGCGCAGACCCGGCTGCTGCTCAAGGCACTGGCCAGCGCGGGCGAGGCGTCTGGCGGTGCCACCGCGGCGGACGGCGCGGCTCGCCAGCGCGTCACCCGCCTGCTCGCCGACCCGGCGGCCAGCCGCGCGCACATGGACGTGCTGGTGAACTTCGCGCCCGATCTGGCCAAGGCGCTGGCGCCCACGGCCGGTGCCGACCGCGACGCCATCGTGCGGGCCCTGGACGGCGCCCTGGTGCGCCTGCAGGCCGATGCCACGCTGTCGCGGGCGGACCGCATGTCCGCGCTCATCGGCCGCATCGAGCTGGCCCGCCTGGGGCAGCCTGAGGACGCACTGCGCCCGAAGCTGCCCGCGGCGCTGGTGAAGGACGTCAAGGCGGTGGCCGCGCGCGCCGACCGCGAGGTGACCGATGGCTTCGAGCGGCAGGCGGTGATCACCGCGGCCGCCCATGCCCTGGCCCAGGCCGGGCTGTGGGAGGACAGCGACGCACTGCTCAAGGCGAGCCTGGCCAAGAGCCACTCGCCCTACTACCTGATGAGCCAGCTCGGTGGCAACGCGAAGCGCCAGGGCCGTGCGGACGAGGCGCTGCGCTGGTACGAGCAGGCCTTCGACACCAGCAAGGGCCCGGCCACCCGCCTGCAATGGGGCGCGTCCTATGTGGCCGCCCTGGTGGAGCTGGCGCCGCAGGACGAGGCGCGCATCGAGCGCGCGGTGTCGGCCCTGATCCGCGAGGCCGCCGCCCAGCCCGGCGCCTTCTACGAACGCAGTGCCCGCTCGCTGCAGCGCGTGGGCGACCAGCTCGCCAAGTGGAACGGCCAGGGTGCCCACCAGGCCGTGGTGGCCCGCCTGCGCGGCCAGCTGGCCCCGGTGTGCGAGAAGCTGCCGGCCGACGACAGCCAGCGCGCCACCTGCGACGGCGGGTTGAAGAAGACGGCCGCCTGAGCCGTGCCCCGGCCGGGGCCGGGGGGCGCGCCGTCCATGCGGCCGGGCCGCCGTTCTGTCCGCCGCGCCGGGCGGTTCGTCGCACGGCCCGGGCGCTGAAGGGGAGGGCTGCGAACAATCGGCCGCTTCGAACACACCCGAAGGAGACCCCCCATGCGTTCACGACTGTCCCTGGCGCTGACCCTCGTCGCGCTGGCCGCCGCCGGCCCCGTGCTGGCCGAGAGCGTGCCGCCGCAGTTCCCGCTGCGCGACTTCTTCCGCAACCCCGAGCGGGGCTACTTCCGGCTCAGCGACGATGGCCGCTGGCTGGGCTTCATGCAGCCGGCCGCCGGGGAGGGCGGTGGCACGAAGCGCATGAACGTGTTCGTGCAGGCGCTCGACGGTGGCAAGCCCGTGGGCGCGGCGAAGCAGCTCAGCTTCGAGAGCGCACGCGACGTGGCGATCTTCCGCTTCAAGGGCAACGGCACGGTGCTCTACGAGAAGGACTTCGGCGGTGACGAGAACGTGCGCGTGGTGGCCGTGGACGTGGCCAGCGGCAAGCTCACGCCGCTGACGCCCGAGGGCGGCGTGCGCGCCGGCATCGTGGACGAACTGCGCGACGACCCCGAGCACATCCTGGTGCAGCACAACCAGCGTGACAAGCGCGCCTTCGACGTCTACCGGGTGAACGTGCGCACGGCCGCGGCCACGAAGGTGGCCGAGAACCCGGGCAACATCATCGACTGGACCAGCGACCATGCGGGCCGCGTGCGTCTGGCGGTGGCCAGCGACGGCGTGAACAACACGCTGCTGTACCGCGCCACCGAAGCCGATCCGTTCAAGCCGCTGCTGAGCACCGACTTCCGCACGCAGGTGGCCCCGGGGCTGTTCGATTTCGACAACCGGCGCTTCTACGCGCTGAGCAACCGCGGCCGCGACAAGGTGGCGCTGGTGCGCATCGACCCCGAGCGCCCTGACGCCGAGGAGGTGGTCTACCAGCACCCGAAGGTGGATCTCGGCCCGGTGGCCTACTCGCGCGAGCGCAAGGTGCTCACGCACATCGACTTCCAGGTGGACAAGCCCGAGCGCCACGTCTTCGACCCGGTGATGGCCCGCGTGTTCGAGCGCCTGCAGCGCCAGCTGCCGGGCATGCAGGTGATGCTGCAAAGCAGCGACCGGGCGGAGAACCGCTTCGTGGTGGCGGCGATGAGCGACCAGACACCGGGTACGCGCTATCTCTACGACGCACGCAGCGACACGCTGAGCAAGCTGGGCGACATCAACCCCACGCTGCCCGCTGCGCAGATGGCCCGCATGACGCCCGTGCGCTACACGGCGCGCGACGGGCTGGAGATTCCCGGCTACCTCACCTTGCCCGTGGGCCGGGAGCCGAAGAACCTCGCCTGCATCGTCAATCCGCATGGTGGGCCCTGGGCCCGTGACGGCTGGGGCTTCAGCCCCGAGGTGCAGTTCCTGGCCAACCGTGGCTACTGCGTGCTGCAGATGAACTTCCGCGGCTCCACGGGCTACGGGCGGCAGTTCTGGGAGGCGTCGTTCGGCCAGTGGGGCCTGAAGATGCAGGACGACGTGACCGACGGTGCACAGTGGCTGGTCAAGCAGGGCATCGCCGACCCCAAGCGCCTGGGCATCTACGGCGGCAGCTACGGTGGCTACGCCACCCTGGCCGGCATCACCTTCACCCCCGACCTGTACGCGGCGGCGGTGGACTACGTGGGCGTGTCCAACCTCTTCACGTTCATGAAGACCATCCCGCCGTACTGGGAGCCGTTCCGCCAGCAGATGTACGCGATGGTGGGCAACCCGGACGACCCGAAGGACCACGCCCGCCTGGCGGCCACCTCACCGGCACTGCATGCCGACAAGATCAAGACGCCGCTGCTGATCGCCCAAGGGGCCAAGGACCCGCGCGTGAACCAGGCCGAGAGCGACCAGGTGGTCGAGGCGCTGAAGAAGCGCGGGGTGCAGGTGCAGTACCTCGTCAAGGAGAACGAGGGCCACGGCTTCAGGAACGAAGAGAACCGTTTCGAGTTCTACACCGCCATGGAGCAGTTCCTGGCGCAGCACCTGAAGCCGTGATCGACGCGGGCGGCGCCCGTCCGGCGCCGCCCGGTCTCACTTCTTGAGCCCTTCGGCTTCCAGCGCGGCCTGCACCGCGGGCCGCGCGGCCACGCGCTCGCGGAAGGCGGCGATGTGCTTGAAGCCGGAGATGTCCATGCCGATGAACGCGGGCCAGTTCAGCACCGTGAAGAGGTAGCCGTCGGCCACCGTGAACTGATCGCCCATCAGGTGCGACTTGCCCTCCAACTGGCTGTCCACCCAGGCCAGGCGGTCCATGATGCGCTGGCGGAAGACGGCCTTGCCGTCTTCCGGGAAGGCCGGGTTGAACAGCGGCGAGAAACTCTTGTGCAGCTCGCTGGTGATGAAGTTCAGCCACTCCATCAGGCGGTAGCGGCCCAGGCTGCCGTAGGCGGGCGCCAGGCCGGACTGGGGCGCCTGGTCGGCGATGTACTGCACGATGGCCGGGCCTTCGGTCAGGCGCTCGCCGTTGTCCAGCTCGAGCACCGGCACCTGGCTCTTCGGGTTGATGGTGTTGAAGTCGGTGCCGTCGGCGAGCTTCTTGGTCTTGGTCGAGGCCAGTGCCAGCTCGAAGGGCAGCCCGGCTTCACGCAGGGCGATGTGGGGCGACAGCGAGCAGGCGCCGGGGCTGTAGTAGAGCTTCATGGGGTCTCCTTGGGTCAAGGGTGAGGGCGATGACGCGGGGCATGATGCTGTCACCGCCAAGACCTGCGGGCGCCCAAGGCTTTCGAACCTCGCATGCGAAGCGGCTGAACGCCATCCATGCGGCGGCGCGCCCCGTTGAGACGCGTCCTTGGGCCATTCGGCCAATCCCCGCTGCGATGGGCCGCCGTGGCCGCCACAATCGGCGGCCATGACAACACCTCGATCCGTATCCCCGGGCCGGCGCGCCGCGTGGGCCCTGCTGGCCGCGGCCGCCGCCGCGCTGGGCGGCCCGGCCGTGGCGCAGGAGCCGGCGACCCCCCTGCAGATGAAGCCCTGCCGCCTGCGCGGCGTGGAGCACGACGCGCAGTGCGGCGTGATGCGCCGCCCGCTGGACCCGACACGCGCGGACGGCCCGCAGATCGAGCTGCACGTGGCCGTGCTGCCGGCCATCGCCCGCCACAAGAAGCCCGACCCGGTGCTGTTCTTCGCAGGCGGGCCGGGGCAGAGCGCCATCGACCTGGCGGGGCCGGTCTCGCGCATGTTCCAGCGTTTCCTGAACCGGCGCGACATCATCCTCCTCGACCAGCGCGGCACTGGCCGCAGCGCGCCGCTGGCCTGCGAGAGCGAATCGCCCACGCGCCCGCTGGCCGACCAGGTGGACAACGAGCGCCAGGCCAAGCGCCTGGTGGCCTGCCGCGAGGCGCTGAAGAAGCTGCCCTATGGCGACCTGCGCCAGTTCACCACCACCATCGCCATGGCCGACGCGGAAGCCGTGCGCCAGGCGCTGGGCGTGGGCCCGGTCAACGTGATCGGCGGCTCCTATGGCACGCGGGCGGCGCTGGAGTACATGCGCCAGTTCCCGGGCAGCGTGCGGCGCGCGGTGATCGACGGCGTCGCCCCGCCGGACATGGCGCTGCCCGGTTCGTTCTCGCCGGATGCCCAGCGCGCCTTCGATGCGCTGCTCACCGCCTGCGAGGAGGACGCCGCCTGCCGCCGGCGCTTCCCCAGCCTGCGCCTGCAGTGGAAGGCCGTGGTGGCGTCGCTGCCGCGTGAGGTGAGCGTCGCCCACCCCGTCACCGGCCGGGAGGAGCGCTTCATGCTCAGCCGCGACATGCTGGTGGCCGTGGTGCGGCTGCCGCTGTACGCGCCCACGCTGGCCTCGGCGCTGCCGTATGCCATCAGTGAGGCGGCCGCCGGCCGCTTCGGGGCGATCTTGGGCCTGGCCACGGCCATGGGCAGCGGCAGCCGCTCGCTCGACATGGCCATGGGCATGCACTTCTCGGTGGTCTGCGCCGAGGACATGCCGCGCCTGGCCGCCAGCGGGGACAAGCCCGGCGCCGATTTCGGCGAGGTGGCGCTGAACCAGTACCGCGAGACCTGCGAGGGCTGGCCGCGTGGGCAGGTGCCGGCCGCGTTCTACACCGTGCCGCCGGCGCGCTCGCCCGTGCTGGTGCTGTCGGGCGATGCCGACCCGGTGACCCCGCCGCGACATGGCGAGCGCGTGGCCAAGGCCCTGGGCGCCAACGCCCGCCATGTGGTGGTGCCGAGCGCCGGCCACGGCACGATGGCGCTGGGCTGCATGCGCGACGTGGTGTACCGCTTCGTCGACGCCGAAGAGCCCGAGGCGGCGCTGCAGGGCGTGGCGGCCGACGCGCAATGCGTGGGCCGGCTGCCGCGGCCGTCGGTGTTCGCGCCGCCGGTGGCGCCCGGCACCCCCGACCCGGTGTGGCCGCCCGAGCCCCCGCCCGTGCCCAAGCCGGCGCCGCTGCCCGACCCGTCCCGCTATTCCAAGGCGGACCGCTGACCCATCACGACACCACACACATGATCGAAGTGGAACAACTCGCCAAGCGCTTCGTGCAGGGGCGAGGCAAGTCGGCGCGCGAGGTGCGCGCCGTGGACGGCGTCAGCTGGCGCGCCGAGGACGGCCGCATCACCGGCCTGCTGGGGCCCAACGGTGCCGGCAAGACCACCACGCTGCGCATGGTGGCCGGGCTGATCCCGGCCGATGCCGGTCGCGTGCGGGTGGACGGCATCGACGTGGCCGAGCAGCCCATGGCCGCCCTGGCGCGCCTGGGGGTGCTGTCGGATGCCCGGGGCCTGTACCCGCGGCTGACCGCACGCGAGAACATCGTCTATTACGGCCGCCTGCATGGCATGGAAGACGCCGCCGCCAGCCAGCGCGCCGACGTGCTGGCCCAGATGCTGGACATGGCGCCCCTGCTGGACCGCCGCACCGACGGCTTCAGCCAGGGCGAGAAGATGAAGACCGCGCTCGCGCGGGCCCTGGTGCACGACCCGGCCAACATCGTGCTCGACGAGCCCACCAACGGGCTGGACGTGCTGGCCACGCGCGCCCTGCGCGACGCGCTGCGCCGCCTGCGCGACGACGAGGGCAAGTGCATCGTGTTCTCCACGCACATCATGCAGGAGGTGGAGCGGCTGTGCGACCGGGTGGTGGTGATCGCCCACGGTCGCACGGTGGCCGACGGCACGGTGGCCGAGTTGTCCGCCCGCACCGGCCAGGCCGATTTCGAGGAGGCCTTCGTGTCGCTGGCCTTCACCACCGCCGAGCGTGTCGAGGCCGGCGAGATCCACACCGGGAGCCCCGCATGAACCGCCCCACCCGCCCCGCCGGCTCCACGGCGCGCACCGCCTGGGCCGTGTTCCGCAAGGAGCTCACCGATGCACTGCGCGACCGGCGCACGCTGCTGACCGTGTTCCTCAGCTCGGTGGCCATGGGCCCGCTGGTGCTGGTGCTCATTTCCACGCTGGTGTCCAGCATCGAGCAGCGCGCCGAGGCCCGCGAGATCCTCACCGTGGGCCTGGACCATGCGCCCACGCTGCGCAACTACCTGCTGCGCCAGACCTACACGCTCGCTGAGGCGCCGCCCGACTATGAGCAGCGCCTGCGCGACAGCAAGCTGGGCGACCCGGTGCTGGTGGTGCCCGAGGGCTTCGAGGCCGATCTGGCGCGCGGCGAGGCGCCGGTGGTGGAGGTGGTCTCGGCCAGCTCGAACCAGCGCGCCCGCTCGGGCGAGGGGCGGCTGACGCGCCTGCTCAACGGCTTCAACATGGAGATCGGCACGCTGCGCCTGGCGGTGCGCGGCGTGTCGCCCCAGGCCCTGCAGGCCATCGAGGTGGAGGAACGTGACCTGGCCAGCCCGGCCTCGCGCGCCGCGCAGTTCACCGCCATGCTGCCCTTCTTCGTGCTGATGGCGGTGCTGTACGGTGCGCTCAGCGCCGCCCTGGACACGACGGCGGGTGAGCGCGAGCGCGGCTCGCTGGAGCCGCTGCTGATGAACCCGACCTCGCGGCTGGCGCTGGTGGTGGGCAAGTGGGGCGCGGTGGCGGCGGTGGCCATGCTCATCGCGGTGCTGTCCAGCTTCAGCTTCCTGCCCGGGCAGTGGCTGCTGCGCAGCGAAACGCTGGCGGCGATGTTCCAGTACGGGCCCCACGAGGCCCTCGCCTTCCTGGCGCTGCTGCTGCCGCTGGCCGGCGCACTGTCGGCGTTGCTGATGGTCATCGCCATCCGCAGCAAGACCTTCAAGGAGGCGCAGGCGAACGCCACCGTCGTGCTGCTGGTGGTGTCCATGCTGCCGATGATGAGCCTGTTCGCCCAGGACGGCGAGAAGCCGTGGCACCTGTGGGTGCCCGCGCTGGCGCAATCCACGCTGATGAACCGCGTGTTGCGTGGCGAGCCGATCGGCGCCATGGACCTGCTGCTGCCGGCGGTGGCCAGCCTGGTGCTGGCGGCCGTGTGCCTGGCCTGGCTGGCGCGGCAGTTCAACCGCGCGGCCGTGCGCTGACCGCACGAGGGCCCGCCGCGCTCGACGCGGCGGGCGGGGCCGCCTCAGCCGCCGCTGGACTTCATCGGGCAGGTGTTCATGCCCAGCAGCGTGTAGGCAGGGCAGAAGCCCAGCAGGCCGGTGGCCAGGGGCACGATGCCGATCCAGGCCCACAGGCCCAGCGTGCCGGTGGCGGCCAGGGCCACCAGCACCAGGCCGACGAGGATGCGGGCGATGCGGTCGAAGCCGCCGACGTTGCTCTTCATGGTCGTTTCCTTGCTCGTTCGCCGGGTGGCCGGGGCGGCCCCCACCGCGTGGCCGCATGATGCGCCGGCGAGTGGGCCGCGTCTGTGACCGCAGTCACCGGCGCCGGATGCTCAGTGCCCCTGGGCGATCTGGCGCAAGGCCGCCACGTCGCGCAGCTCGATGCGCTCGCGCCCCAGCGCAATCCACCCCGCCCGCTCGAAGCGCTTGAGCAGGCGGGTGACGATCTCGCGCACCGTGCCCAGCTCCTCGGCGAGCTGCTGGTGGGTGGCGTGCCGCACCGGCCCGTGGCCCAGCAGGGCGCCGGCCAGGCGCTGGTCGAGGCGCTGGAAGGCGACCGCTTCGGTGAGCGCCATCAGGTCGGCCAGGCGGTCGGCGAACACGCCGAAGACATAGTGGCGGAAGTCGGGCTGCACCGCCCAGCGGTCGAAGCCCGCGGGTGACAGCAGCACCAGCGTGGTCGGCTGGGCCGCCACGCCATGCGCCACCATGCTGCGCTGCCCGAAGAGGCAGGACGCCGAGGCCACGCACACCTCTCCCGGCGCGACACGGTACAGCTCGATGGAGCGCCCGCCCGGCGAGCCACGCGCCACGCGCACTTCCCCCGCGAGCACGAGGGGAAAGCCCTGGCAGGGCGCGCCTTCGTCGAACAAGGGCGTGCCGGCGGGCACGGTGACGGTGACGGCGTGGGTGGCGAGCACCTCGTCGACCAGCGCCGGCGGGAGGGCGCCGATGGCGGGGTAGGCCGCCGCCAGGCGTTCGCGCAGCGTCTCGGCGGGTGCCGGAGGCGTCGTGGGGGCGGTGGGGGCGGGTCGGGGGTCGGTCATGCCGGCACGACGGGGGCGGTCTGTCGTTCCAACTCGGTCAGCCAGTGCATCGCCTGCGCCCGGCTGGCGCCGCACATGGCGGCGCTGGGCCGCAGCGAGCCACACACGGCCGGGCGGTCACGCTGGCCGAACAAGCGGCAGCGCTCATCCTCGTCCAACTGCACGCAGCGCACCCCGGCGGGCTTGCCGGCCGGCATGCCGGGGATGGGGCTGGTGATGGACGGTGCCGTGCAGCAGGCGCCACAGGCCGCGCGGCACGTGAGGGTGTCGGTGGTGGCGACAGCATCGGGCATGGCGCGATTGTGCCGCGTCGATGGACGGCGTCGGCCACCCCTGCGTGCTTGGGAGTGAGCATTCACAACGCAATTCCGATGCCACGCGGCTGGGTGGGCAGGCCATTTAAAATCAAGGCCTTGCATGCGGATTCCCGCGTGCGCGCGGCTGCAGGAAGTCCCCGTGCTCTACCCCCAGGAATTTGACGTCATCGTGGTCGGTGGCGGCCACGCCGGCACGGAGGCCGCGCTGGCCGCGGCCCGCATGGGCGCGGCCACCTTGCTGCTCACCCACAACATCGAGACGCTCGGCCAGATGAGCTGCAACCCGTCCATCGGCGGGATCGGCAAGGGTCATCTGGTGAAGGAGGTGGATGCGCTCGGCGGGGCCATGGCCCTGGCCACGGACGAGGCGGGCATCCAGTTCCGCATCCTCAATTCCAGCAAGGGGCCGGCCGTGCGCGCCACGCGCGCCCAGGCTGACCGTGTGCTCTACAAGGCCGCCATTCGGCGCCGGCTGGAGAACCAGCCCAACCTGTGGCTGTTCCAGCAGGCGGTGGACGACCTGGTCGTGGAATCCGATGGCGTGCAGGACCGCGTCGTCGGGGCCGTGACGCAGGTGGGCATCACCTTCCGTGCACGCACGGTGGTGTTGACGGCGGGCACCTTCCTCGACGGCCGCATCCATGTGGGGCTGCAGAACCACGCCGCCGGCCGGGCGGGCGACCCGCCGGCGGTGCGGCTGTCTGCCCGGTTGAAGGAGCTGAAGCTGCCGCAGGCTCGCCTGAAGACTGGCACGCCGCCCCGCATCGATGGCCGCAGCATCGACTTTTCGCGCCTCGAGGAGCAGCCGGGTGACCTGGACCCGATGCCGGTGTTCAGCTTCATGGGCGCATCCGCCATGCATCCGCGGCAGCTGCCCTGCTGGATCACCCACACCAACGAGCGCACGCACGCCATCATCCGCTCGGGCTTCGACCGCAGCCCCATGTTCACCGGCGTGATCGAAGGGGTGGGGCCGCGCTACTGCCCCAGCATCGAAGACAAGATCAACCGTTTCGCCGACAAGGCCAGCCACCAGATCTTTCTGGAGCCTGAGGGCCTGACCACCCACGAGTTCTACCCCAACGGCATCTCCACCTCGCTGCCTTTTGACGTGCAGCTGGCGGCGGTGCGCTCCATGGCGGGGCTGGAGAACGCGCACATCCTGCGGCCCGGCTATGCCATCGAATACGACTACTTCGACCCCCGTTCGCTGAAGAGCAGCTTCGAGACGCGCTCCATCGGCGGGCTGTTCTTCGCGGGCCAGATCAATGGCACCACCGGCTATGAGGAGGCGGCAGCGCAGGGCCTGTACGCGGGCGCCAATGCCGCCGCCCAGGCGCTGGGGCGCGAGGGACTGGCCCTGCGGCGCGACCAGGCGTACCTCGGCGTGCTGGTGGACGACCTGGTCACCAAGGGGGTGACCGAGCCCTACCGCATGTTCACCAGCCGGGCGGAGTTCCGCCTGCAACTGCGCGAGGACAACGCCGACGCGCGGCTCACCGAGCTGGGTCGGGGCGTGGGGCTGGTGGACGATGCCCGCTGGGCAGCGTTCGAGCGCAAGCGCGAGGCCATCGAGCGGGAGATGCAGAAGCTGCGCAGCACCTGGGTGCACCCGGGTCGCCTGCCCGCGGAGGTGGCCGAGCCGGTGCTGGGGCAGGGCATCGAGCGCGAATACACCCTGGCCGACCTGTTGCGCCGGCCGGGCGTGGGTTTCGATGGCGTGTCTCAGCTGGCCGCCGTCGCACGGCCGGAGGCCGGTGTTTCACGTGAAACCTTGGTCGGTGAGCTGGGTGCCGAGCTGGCCAGCGCCGTGGTGGAGCAGGTCGAGATCGCGACCAAATACGCCGGTTACATCGACAAGCAGGTGGACGAGGTTCGCCGCGCCCAGGCCTATGAAAACCTGCGCCTGCCGGATGATCTGGACTATGCGCAGGTGACGGCACTCAGCCACGAGGTGCGGCAGAAGCTGAGCCGGCACCGGCCCGAGACGCTGGGCCAGGCCGCGCGCATTTCGGGCGTGACGCCAGCGGCGGTGTCGCTGCTGCTGGTGCACTTGAAGAAGCGCCGCTTCCCGGGCTTCGCGCCGGACGCACAGGAGGCCGGCGCATGAACCCCACCGATTGGGACAGCCTGGCACCCGACTTGGCCGACGGGCTGGCACAGCTCGGATTGCAGCTGCCCGCCGGCACCCAGGCCAAGCTGCTGCGCTACCTCGCCATGATTGGGCGTTGGAACCGGGTCTACAACCTGACGGCGGTGCGGGAGCCCGAGGCCATGCTGCGCCAGCATCTGCTGGATTGCCTGGCCGCCCTGCCGGCCCTGCGGCGCCACCTGTCGTCCTGGGCGGCGCCGCAGGTGCTGGATGTCGGCAGCGGGGCGGGGCTGCCGGGGGTCGTGCTGGCCCTGTGCCAGCCCGAATGGCAGGTGACCTGTGTCGACGCGGTGGCCAAGAAGGTGAGCTTCATCCGCCAGGTGGCGGCCGAACTGGGGGTGGGCAACCTGCGGGCGGAGCATGCCCGTGTGGAGTCGCTCCAGCACGGGGGCTACGACCTCGTCATCTCGCGGGCTTTCGCCTCCTTGGCGGATTTCACCGCGCTCACGGCAGGTGCCCTGTCGCAAGGCGGTGTGTGGGCTGCCATGAAGGGCAAGCCCGCGGCGGATGAGCAGGCCGAGCTTCCGGCCTCGGTGGAGGTGTTTCACGTGGAACCACTGCAGGTGCCCGGTCTGGCTGCGGAACGCTGCCTGGTGTGGATGCGACCGGCTGACTGACTCCCACGGCGCTTGTCCACGCGTCGCCCACTGGCCGTCCCCTGCTCGTTCACAGGCTCTTCCACAGGCTTGTCCACAGGCGCCATGGCGCCCGCGCGTGAGAGGCTGCCGCCTGGGCGCCACGCCGCTGCCTCAGCAGCAATAGGACGGGCGACAATCCGCGGATGTCCCGGATCTTCTGCATAGCCAACCAGAAAGGCGGCGTCGGCAAGACGACCACCACCGTCAACCTCGCGGCGGGCCTGGCCCGCGTGGGGCAGCGGGTGCTGCTGGTGGACCTGGATCCGCAAGGCAATGCCACCATGGGCTCCGGCGTGGACAAGCGCACCCTGGAGTCCACCGTCTACGACGTGCTGCTGGACAGCGCCAGCGTGGCCGAGGCGCGGGTGCGTTCGGACAAGGGCGGCTATGACGTGCTCGGCGCCAACCGCGAACTGGCGGGCGCCGAGGTCGAGCTGGTGAGCCTGGACCACCGCAACGAGCGCCTGCGCCGCGCCCTCAAGGCCGCCGACGCCGACTACGACTTCGTGCTCATCGACTGCCCGCCGTCACTGAGCCTGCTCACGCTCAACGGCCTGTGCAGCGCCCACGGGGTGATCGTGCCGATGCAGTGCGAGTACTTCGCGCTCGAGGGCCTGACCGACCTGGTGAACACCATCAAGCAGGTGCACGCCAACCTCAACCGTGACCTGCAGCTGATCGGCCTGCTGCGCGTGATGTTCGACCCGCGCATCACCCTGCAGACGCAGGTGAGCGACCAACTCAAGGCCCACTTCGGCGACAAGGTGTTCAACACCGTCATTCCGCGCAACGTGCGCTTGGCCGAGGCGCCCAGCTACGGCCTGCCCGGGGTGGTGTTCGACCCCGCGTCCAAAGGGGCGCAGGCGTTCGTCGATTTCGCGCGCGAGATGGTGGCCCGCGTCGGCAGCGCGACCGGCGCGGCCCCGGCGGACGAGGCGGCGGCCGCCACCCCCGGCGCCTGAGCCCGCCATCGCGGCGAAGGCCGCCCGGGCGCGCCGCCGTCAGAGCCCCAGTGACTCGTCCTTGCCCAGGTGCACGTTCATGCACTGCACCGCGGCGCCGCTGGCCCCCTTGCCGAGGTTGTCCAGGCGCGCCATCAGCACCGCGTGCTGCTCGTTGGCGAACACGAACAGATCGGCACGGTTGGTGTCGTTGCAGGCCTGCACGTCGAAGAACCCGTGGGCCAGCGTGTCCGGGTCGGACAGCGGCATGACACGGATGTAGCGCTCCTGCGCATAGTGGGCCGACAGGGCGTCGTGCAGCGCGGCCCCGGTCACCGTGCCGGGCAGGTGGCCCAGATGCAAGGGCACACTCACCGCCAGGCCCTTGTAGAAATTGGCCACCACGGGCATGAACACCGGCAGCCGCGTCAGGCGCGAATGGGTGGTCATCTCCGGCAGGTGCTTGTGCGTGAGCCCGAGTGCGTAGGGCCGCGGCGACTGCAGCGCCGCCTCACCCCCCGCCTGGTACTGCTCGATCATCTTCTTGCCGCCGCCCGAGTAGCCGGTGATGGAGGTAGCCGTCAGCGGATAGTCGGGCGGAACGAGCCCGGCGTCGACCAGTGGCCGCATCAGCAGGATGAAGGCGGTGGCGTGGCAGCCCGGGTTGGCGATGCGCTTGGACGCGCGCAGCAGCTCGCGCTGCCCCTGCGCCAGCTCCGGCAGGCCGAACGCCCAGCCCGGTGCCGTACGGTGGGCGGTGCTGGCGTCGATCAGGCAGGTGCGCGGGTTGGTCACCAGGGCGGCGGCCTCGCGCGCGGCGGCGTCGGGCAGGCAGAGAAAGGCCACGTCCGCCGCGTTCAGCAGCCGCGCGCGCTCGTCCGCGTCCTTGCGCTTGGCGGGGTCGATCTTCAGCACCTCGATGTCGCCGCGCAGGGCGAGCATCTCGTGGATGCGCAGTCCGGTCGTGCCTTCCTGGCCGTCGACATAGACACGGGTCGTCATGGGGGGTCCTTGCAATGGAAGCGTGGCGCGTGATGCCGGCGGGCAGGGCGCGTGCCGTGGCGGATGCGGCTGCCGCGAGAATGGGCGGTTGTTGCACCCGAGGATAAGCCAAGCCATGACCGCCTCCCAGCCGCCGCGTGTCCTCCTGCTGCCCGGATGGCTCGATTCGGGCCCCGGGCACTGGCAGACCGTGTGGGAGCACCTGCATGGCGACGTCAGGGTGCTGCAGGACGACTGGGTCTGGCCGCGGCGCGGCGACTGGATGGCGCAGCTGGAAGACGCGCTGCTGGCCGACGAGCGCCCCGCGCTGCTGGCCGCACACAGCCTGGGCTGCCACCTGGTGGCCGCCTGGGCGGCGCACTCCCGCCACGCGGCGCGGGTGCAGGGCGCCTTGCTCGTGGCCCCGCCCGCCCTCGACCAGCCGGACCTGCCGCCCCAGCTGCATGGCTGGCGTCCGTGGGTGCAGCAGCGGCTGCCGTTCGCCGCCTGCCTGGTCTACAGCGAAGACGACCCGTTCTGCCGCCCCGAGGCGGCCCGCCAACTGGCAGCCGCCTGGGGCGCGTCCGCGCGGTCCATCGGCCCGCGCGGGCACATCAATGCCGAATCCGGGCTGGGCGACTGGGGTGAAGGGCGGGCCTGGCTGCTGGCACTCATTCAGCAGGACGAGTATGACCTGCCGCCTGCCGCCCGCGCTGGCCTCAAGGAGTAACGGGCTTGCCGTACAGCGGTGAACGCGGGCCGGGCAGCACCCCGTTCACCCGCACACCCAGCAGCCGGTTGTCTGCGATGCCCGCAATGCGATAGCTCGCGTCTGTGGTGGTGTTGATGATCTGTTCAACGACTGCCTGCACCAGAAGGCCGATCAGCCCCGCTTGATTGGCATTGTTGCTTTCGGTGGACGACGCCCAGGCGGCGCCCTCCCACAACAGAGCACCGTTGCGCAGATCGACGATCTTCGCTTCCAGTTCAACGCGGGTGTCGCTCGCCAGCACCTGATAGCTGGTGCCGTACTTCTTGACGGTGATGTACACGCTAGCGTCAGCGCCGAACACTTCCCGCAGCTTGCTGGTGGGCAGCGCGTGGATGTCATCCGCGACCGTCATGCCGTTGTCCCGGAAGGTCTGGTCGACCAGCGTCACGGGCAGCACGTAGTAGCCGGCCTCACCCAGGGGCAGCATGGCCTGGGCCAGCACGCTCGGCGTGGCCTTCACGTCGGTGGACTGGTTGACGGGCGGCAGCACCAGAAGACTGGCCGGCTTGCTTTGCTTGAATGCCGTGTAGTCGTACGGTTTCGGGGGCGTCGCGCAGCCCACCAGCGTGGCGGTGGTGACGGCGACGGCCAGCGCGCCTGCCCGCCGCCACGCGAACGGGGCATGATTCCGAGTGGTCATGTCGGGGTCTCCCTCAGCTCTTTTGGTTGTCGAGTCGCTTCATGAGCGAGTCGATGTAGACGGCGCTCTCCGGGAAGCGCTCCCGTTCGGTCTGCCAGGCGCGGCGCGCATCGTCCTGCCGGCCCAGCTTGAGATAGACCAACCCGAGGTGGGCGTGGAAACCAGGTGGCAGTGGCAGCCCAGCCGCCTTGGCCTTCTCCGCCTGCTCATCCATGGCATGAAGTTGGTCCAGCGGCCCCTTCTCGTCGCCCCGAAGCGTGTCGTACGCGGTCGAGGGGAACGTGCCCCAGTAGTACAGCGGCTTCGGTGCCTGCGCGCAGGCCGTTAGAGCGACAGCGGCCCCGACCGAGACCGCAGCGGCCGTCAGGCGGCCGAGGCGTGCGGCGGCGATCACTTCTGCCCCCACACGCGGCCATCGAAGCCCTTGACCAGGTTGTCCACCGCTTCGCGCACGGCAAGATCCAGCACCTTGCCGTTCAGAGTGGCGTCATAGCTGGCCGTGCTGCCGAAGCCGACCACCTCGCGGGCGGACAGGCTGTACTCCCCAGCCCCCTGTGTCGAGTACACCACTTCCGAGGTCTGGCTGTTCACCACGTTCAGCGTCACCTTGGCATACGCGATCTGTTCCTTGCCGCGGCCGAGGATGCCGAATAGTTGGTGGTCGCCGACCTCCTTCCGGCCGAACTCCGTGACGTCTCCCGTCACCAGATAGTCGGCACCCTTGACGGTGTGTGTGGCGCCCTTGAACTGCGACTCCTGCTTGGCCTCCGCCATGTGGTCGCGGTCCATCACGCTGAAGCGTTGCGACTGCTGCAGATGCGCCATCAGGATCGTCTTGGCCTGGCCACCGAGGCGGTCCACGCCGTCGCTGAAGACGCCCCGCATGAACGAGGACCGGTTCTCCATGCGTCCGACGACCACAGGCACCCGGGCGCCCTGGTAAGGGGTGGCCGCCGCAACGACCTGCGGCGCTTGGATGGATCGGGACGACTCCGTGGTCGCGCAGCCTGCGGCTGCCAGACAGGCGGACACCGTGATGGCACACGTGGACAGTCTCACTCTCGCTCTCCCTCACTGGGTTGTTAGCAAAAGCAAGCACTCTAGTGCCGAACGCCCGGCAAGAGGTTGGCGCAAGTCGAGTGGGTGAAGCACGGCCGATAAAATGTGGCGTCTTTCATACTGAGCCGCTGTCCCCAGCGCCACCGATGGCAACGAAGAAACCCAAGGGCCTGGGCATGGGCCTGGAGGCCTTGCTCGGCCCCAAGGTGAGCGACGCGCCGGCCGCCGGTGCCGAGGCGGCGGGCGCGCCCAGCGTGCTCAAGGTGGGCCAGCTGCAGGCGGGCAAGTACCAGCCGCGCACGCGCATGGACGAGGGCTCGCTGTACGAGCTGGCCGAGAGCATCAAGAGCCAGGGCGTGATGCAGCCCATCCTGGTGCGACCGCTGGGTGACGCCCCCGGGCCGGGCGCGACCGGGGCCGCGCGCTACGAGATCATCGCCGGCGAGCGCCGCTTCCGCGCCGCGCAGCTGGCGGGCCTGGACGAGGTGCCGGTGCTGGTCAAGGCGGTGCCCGACGAGGCGGCCGCCGTCATGGCGCTGATCGAGAACATCCAGCGCGAGGACCTGAACCCGCTCGAAGAGGCGCAGGGCCTCAAGCGCCTGGTCGACGAGTTCGGCCTGACGCACGAGCAGGCGGCGCAGGCGGTGGGTCGCTCGCGCAGCGCCGCCACCAACCTGCTGCGCCTGCTCAACCTGGCCGCGCCGGTGCAGCAGATGCTCATCGCGGGCGACCTGGACATGGGCCATGCGCGGGCGCTGCTGCCGCTGCCCGCGGCCGAGCAGATCCTCACCGCCAACGAGGTGGTGGCCAAGAAGCTCTCGGTGCGCGACGCCGAGAAGCTGGCCACCAAGGCGCTCAACCCCGGCCGCCAGGCGCCCTTGCTGCGCGTGGCGCAGGAGAAGTCGCGCGACATCGTGCGGCTGGAGGAGCAGCTGGCCGATGCGCTGACGGCCGACGTGGAGATCCGCGTGCAGCGCAAGACGCGCCGGGGCGAGCAGGGCGAGATCGCGATCCGCTTCTCGTCGCTCGATGAACTCTCGGGCCTGCTGGACAAGCTCGGCGTGTCGGAACGCTGAATCCTGCACGGTGCGGCCGCGGCGCTGGCCCGCACGCCGCGGGAACGCTGGCTGCACGCCAGACACAAACGCGCTATAACCAAACCATGGCGGCCGAGGCCCCGGGTGCACGGAACACCCGATCTGGCCGACACATGGTCCGCTTTTTGCTGGATAGCCTCCGAGGAGATTCGCTCACGCTGGTCACCGTCAACGCCTGCTGATGCGTTGACAACCCACAAGACCGGAAAGCTCTGATGACGCCCGGGTCCGTACAGCCGGGACGCCATCAGAACTTCCCAGACGCCGCGACGCCGGACACGCCTGTCCGTCTCGTGTGCGCCGCCCTGATGCTTCCACAGGAGGTCTTGCATGGACGTGATGAGCAGCTTCGCCGCCCGCTACGAGCGCACCCGCGAGGAGGAAATGTCCCTCGCGGACTACCTGGCGGAGTGCAAGCGCAACCCGCTGGCCTACGCCACCGCCGCCGAGCGCATGCTCAAGGCCATCGGTGAGCCCCAACTCGTCGACACCCGCAACGACCCGCGGCTGTCGCGCATCTTCGCCAACAAGGTCATCAAGATCTACCCGGCGTTCGCCGAGTTTTACGGCATGGAAGACTCGATCGAGCAGGTCGTGTCGTACTTCCGCCATGCCGCCCAGGGGCTGGAGGAGAAGAAGCAGATCCTCTACCTGCTGGGCCCGGTGGGCGGTGGCAAGAGCTCCATCGCCGAGCGGCTGAAGCAGCTCATGGAGCTGGTGCCCTTCTATGCCATCAAGGGCTCGCCGGTGAACGAGTCGCCGCTGGGCCTGTTCAGCGCGGACGAGGACGGCCCGCTGCTGGAGCAGGAGTACGGCATCCCGCGCCGTTACCTCAACCGCATCATGAGCCCGTGGGCGGTGAAGCGGCTCGAGGAATACGGTGGCGACATCCGCCAGTTCAAGGTGGTCAAGCGCCACCCCAGCGTGCTCAAGCAGATCGGCGTGAGCAAGACCGAGCCTGGCGACGAGAACAACCAGGACATCAGCTCCCTGGTGGGCAAGGTGGACATCCGCAAGCTGGAGACCTACGCCCAGGACGACCCCGACGCCTACAGCTACTCCGGCGGCCTGTGCCTGAGCAACCAGGGGCTGATGGAGTTCGTGGAGATGTTCAAGGCGCCCATCAAGGTGCTGCACCCGCTGCTCACGGCCACCCAGGAGGGCAACTTCAAGGGCACCGAGGGCTTCGGCGCCATTCCCTTCGACGGCGTGATCCTGGCCCACTCGAACGAGAGCGAGTGGAAGGCCTTCCGGAACAACAAGAACAACGAGGCCTTCCTCGACCGCGTCTACATCGTCAAGGTGCCGTACTGCCTGCGCGTCAGCGAGGAGATCAAGATCTACGAGAAGCTGATCCGCAACTCGTCGCTCGCCGAGGCCGCCTGCGCGCCGGGCACGCTGAAGATGATGAGCCAGTTCGCCATCCTCACGCGCCTGAAGGAGCCGGAGAACTCCTCGCTGTTCAGCAAGATGCAGGTGTACGACGGCGAGAACCTGAAGGACACCGACCCGCGCGCCAAGAGCTACCAGGAGTACCGCGACTACGCGGGGGTCGACGAAGGCATGAGCGGCATCTCCACCCGCTTCGCCTTCAAGATCCTGTCCAAGGTCTTCAACTTCGATTCCACCGAGGTGGCGGCCAACCCGGTGCACCTGATGTACGTACTCGAGCAGCAGATCGAGCGCGAGCAGTTCGCGGGTGAGCTCGAGCAGAAATACATCGGCTTCATCAAGGAGCAGCTGGCGCCGCGGTATGCCGAGTTCATCGGCAAGGAAATCCAGACGGCCTACCTGGAGAGCTATTCCGAGTACGGCCAGAACATCTTCGACCGCTACGTCACCTACGCCGACTACTGGATCCAGGACCAGGAGTACCGCGACACCGACACCGGCGAGGTGTTCGACCGCGCCTCGCTCAACGCCGAGCTGGAGAAGATCGAGAAGCCCGCGGGCATCGCGAACCCCAAGGACTTCCGCAACGAGATCGTGAACTTCGTGCTGCGCGCGCGCGCCAACAACGCGGGCAAGAACCCCAACTGGACCAGCTACGAGAAGCTGCGCACGGTGATCGAGAAGAAGATGTTCTCGAACACCGAGGAGCTGCTGCCTGTCATCAGCTTCAACGCCAAGGCCAGCGCCGACGAGGCCAAGAAGCACGAGGACTTCGTGCAACGCATGGTGCAGAAGGGCTACACGGCCAAGCAGGTGCGGCTGTTGTGCGAGTGGTACCTGCGTGTGCGCAAGAGCTCCTGAGGTGTCGAGTCCACCCTGACCACGGAGCGACCCGATGCTTCAGCAGATCATTGACCGACGACTTGCGGGAAAGAACAAGTCGATCGGCAACCGCGAGCGCTTCCTGCGGCGCTACAAGGACCAGATCCGCGAGGCGGTCAAGCGCGCCGTGGATGGCCGGGGCATCCGCGACCTGGAGCGCGGCGAGGAGGTGCGCATCCCCAAGAAGGACATCTCCGAGCCCGTGTTCCACCATGGCCAGGGCGGCAAGCGCGAGATGGTGCACCCCGGCAACAAGGAGTATGTGGCGGGCGACCGCATCGCCCGGCCGCCAGGCGGCGGGGGCCAGGGCGGCGGCAACGGCCAGGCCAGCGATTCCGGCGAAGGCGAGGACGATTTCGTCTTCGCGCTCACCAAGGAAGAGTTCATGCAGGTCTTCTTCGAGGACCTGGCCTTGCCGCACCTGGTGAAGACGCAGCTGGCCGAGGTGCCCGAGTGGAAGACGCACCGCGCGGGCTTCTCCAGCGACGGCACGCCCAACAACCTGCACATCGTGCGCTCCATGCGCGGCGCGCTCAGCCGGCGCATCGCGCTGGGTGGCGACGCGCGGCGCGAGCTGCATGCGCTGCAGGACCGCGTGGCCGAGATCCGGCGCCACCATGCGGACGACCCCGTGGCCCAGAAGGAGCTGGCCGAGGCGGAGAAGCGCATCGCGGAGCTGCGCGGCAAGCTGGCCGGCATCCCCTTTCTCGACCCCATCGACCTGCGTTTCCGCAACCGCGTGCGGGTGCCGGTGCCCAGCTCCAAGGCGGTGATGTTCTGCCTGATGGACGTGTCGGGCTCCATGGACGAGGCGCGCAAGGACCTGGCCAAGCGCTTCTTCATCATCCTGTACCTGTTCCTCACCAAGCACTACGACAAGATCGAGCTGGTCTTCATCCGCCACCACACCCAGGCCCAGGAGGTGAACGAGGAGGACTTCTTCCATGCGCGCGAGACGGGCGGCACGGTGGTGTCCAGCGCGCTGGAGCTCATGCACGAGATCATCCAGAGCCGCTACAACCCGCACGAGTGGAACATCTACGGTGCGCAGGCCAGCGACGGCGACAACTGGCACCACGACTCGGGCCGCTGCCGCGAGCTGCTCACCGAGAAGCTGCTGCCGGCCTGCCGCTACTACGCCTACGTGCAGGTGGCGGAGGAGGAGCAGAACCTCTGGGAGGAGTACACGCGCATCGCCGAGACGCACAGGCACTTCGCCATGCGCAAGGCGATCGCCGCCGACCAGATCTACCCCGTATTCCGTGACCTGTTCAAGAAGCAGGGGGCCTCGGCATGAATATCGAGTACTCGCAGGACCGCCGTTTCGTGCACAACCCCCACAAGATCCCCGACACGGGCGACCGCCGGCGGCCGCGCGCGGCGCTGGAGCAGCCGCTGCCGCCGCCGCCGCGGCCCGAGCGGCCGCTGCCCGACCCGAGCGACTGGTCGTTCGAGCTCATCCACCAGTACCACGAGGTGATCAAGGCCACGGCGCGCCGCTTCGGGCTGGACACCTACCCCAACCAGCTGGAGATCATCACCGCCGAGCAGATGATGGACGCCTATGCCAGCGTGGGCATGCCGGTGAACTACCGCCACTGGAGCTATGGCAAGGAGTTCATCTCCACCGAGAAGAACTACCGCCGCGGCCACATGGGCCTGGCCTACGAGATCGTCATCAACTCCAACCCCTGCATCAGCTACCTGATGGAGGAGAACACGATGGCGATGCAGGCGCTCGTCATCGCCCACGCGGCCTACGGACACAACAGCTTCTTCAAGGGCAACTACCTGTTCCGCATGTGGACGGACGCCTCGTCCATCATCGATTACCTCGTCTACGCCAAGAACTACGTGGCCGAGTGCGAGGAGCGCCACGGCATCGGCGCGGTGGAGGAGTTCATCGACTCCTGCCACGCGCTGCAGAACCACGGGGTGGACCGCTACCGACGCCCCAGCAAGAAGTCGCTGGCCGAGGAGCTGGCACAGCGCCGCGACCGCGAGCAGTACGCGCAAGCGCAGGTCAACGACCTCTGGCGCACCCTGCCCAAGCGGGCCGAGAAGGAAGAGGAGGCGGCCGCGCCCAAGCGCTTCCCGGCGGACCCCGAGGAGAACCTGCTGTACTTCATCGAGAAGAACGCGCCGCTGCTGGAGCCCTGGCAGCGCGAGATCGTGCGCATCGTGCGCAAGATCGCGCAGTACTTCTACCCGCAGCGCCAGAGCCAGGTGATGAACGAAGGCTGGGCCACGTTCTGGCACCACAAGCTGCTCAACACCATGTACGACGACGGCTTCCTCACCGACGGCGTGATGATCGAGTGGCTGAAGTCGCACACCAACGTCATCTACCAGCCCAAGGTGGGCGACCGCAACTATTCCGGCCTCAACCCCTACGCGCTCGGCTTCGCGATGTACACCGACATCAAGCGCATCTGCGACGCTCCCACCGACGAGGACCGCCACTGGTTCCCCGACATCGCCGGCAAGCCCTGGCTGCCCACGCTGGACCAGGCCATGCGCAACTACAAGGACGAGAGCTTCATCGGCCAGTTCCTCAGCCCCAAACTGATGCGCGACTTCCGGCTGTTCCAGATCACCGACGACGAGCACGAGGCCGAGATCGAGGTGAGCGCCATCCA
>JACRBA010000052.1 GCA_016213265.1 Burkholderiales bacterium
GCATCGTCGTCGTGTCTTGGCTCATGCCAGCATTTCCTTCACCTCGGCCAGCGAGGCCGGGTCGAACACGGTTGCGCTGATCGCATCGGCATCGATGCGCTTGACCATGCCGGCCAGGACCTTGCCCGGCCCGCACTCGATGACGTGCGTGAGCCCGCGCGCGCGCAGGGCCTGCACCACTTCCACCCAGCGCACCGGGCCGAAGGCCTGGCGGTACAGGGCGTCGCGGATGGCGTCCGGATCGGCGGCGACAGCGACATCGATGTTGTTGACCACCGGGATGGCCGGCGAGCCGATCGCCACCTCGGCCAGACGCGCCTTCAGCCGCTCGGCGGCAGGCTTCATGAGGCTCGAATGGAAAGGCGCCGACACCGGCAGCGGCAGCGCGCGCTTGGCGCCCGCCGCCTTGAGCAGCTCGCAGGCCTTGGCCACGCCGGCCTGGGTGCCCGCGATCACGGTTTGCTTGGGGTCGTTGAAGTTGACGGCCTCGACCACCTCGCCGCTGGCCGCGGCCGCCTCGGCGCAGCCGGCGCGCACGGCGGCCGCCTCCAGGCCCAGGATCGCCGCCATGGCGCCCTGCCCCACGGGCACCGCCTCCTGCATGGCCTGGGCGCGCAGGCGCACCAGGGGCAAGGCATCGGCCAGCGTCAGGCTCCCGGCGGCGACGAGGGCGGTGTACTCGCCCAGCGAATGGCCTGCCACGGCCACCGGCTCGGCGCCGCCTTCGGCACGCCATGCGCGGTAGCAGGCGATGCCTGCGGTCAACATCACCGGCTGGGTGTTGGTGGTGAGGTCCAGCTGCTCCTTGGGGCCGCCGTGGATCAGGGCGCCGATGTCCTGGCCCAGGGCGTCGGAGGCCTCGGTCAGCGTCTGGCGCACAGCCGGGTGGTCGCCCCAGGCGTCGAGCATGCCCACGGCCTGGGAACCTTGTCCGGGAAAGACGAATGCAAAGGAAGTCATGAGGTCATCGGAACAGGCAAGGAAGGCACCGCAAGCCGCGTGCCACCGGTGTCGATAGCGATGTCAGAAGTCGAGCAGCACGGCGCCCCAGGTGAAGCCGCCGCCCACGCCTTCGAGCATGAGGGTCTGGCCCCGCTGGATCTGGCCGGCGCGCACCGCATGGTCCAGCGCCAGCGGGATGGACGCGGCGGAGGTGTTGCCGTGTTCGTCCACGGTCACCACCACACGCTCGGGCGGCAGCTTCAGCTTGCGCGCGGTGCCCTGCATGATGCGGATGTTCGCCTGGTGCGGGATGAGCCAGTCGATGTCCTCCGGCTGCCGGCCGGCCGCCTCGAGCACCTCGCGTGCCACTTCCTCGAGCACCTTGACCGCCAGCTTGAACACCGCCTGGCCGTCCATCTTGAGCAGCGGGTCGCCCACGACCTGGCCGCCAGCGACCGTGCCGGGGGTGCACAGGATCTCCATGTGCCGGCCGTCCGCGTGCAGGCGCGACGCCAGGATGCCCGGCTCGGCCGAGGCCTCCAGCACCACGGCGCCGGCGCCATCGCCGAACAGCACGCAGGTGGTGCGGTCGTTGAAATCGAGGATGCGGGAGAAGATCTCGCTGCCGATGACCAGGGCGCAGCGGGCGGTACCGGCGCGGATCATGGCATCGGCGACCGACAGGCCGTAGACGAAGCCGGAGCACACGGCCTGCAGGTCGAACGCGGGGCACCCATCGATGCCCAGCTTGCGCTGGATGATGGTGGCCGTCGACGGGAACACCATGTCCGGCGTGGAGGTGGCCACGATGATGAGGTCCACGTCCTCCGGCTGGCGGCCCGCGGCCTCCAGCGCATGGCGGGCGGCGGCCACGCCGAGGTCACTCGCCTGCACCTGCGGCTCGGCAAAGCGCCGGGCACGGATGCCGGTGCGCTCCACGATCCATTGATCCGAAGTCTCGAGCCCCCGGCCGGCGAGCTCCTCGGCCAGCTCGGCATTGCTCACACGGCGCGGCGGCAGCATGCTGCCGGTGCCGGTGATGCGGGCGTATCGGTGGGAGGGAGAAACGGCGGAGGAAGGCTTCATGCGGCGGGGCGCACCGGCTCGGCGGACGATGCCGCGGCCGTGGCCTGCAGCGTGTCGACGATGCGCTCGTGCACCTGTTCTGGCAGGCGATGGCGGGCCGCATCATAAGCCCGCGCCAGCGCGCGGCCGAATGCATAGGCATCTGCCGAGCCATGGCTCTTGAACACCAGGCCCTGCAGGCCGAGCAGCGCCGCACCGTTGTACCCGCGCGGGTCGAAGTGGTTGCGGAAGCGGCGCAGCACCGGCAGCGCCACCAACGCACCCAGCTTGGCGAACCAATGGCGCTTGAACTCGCTCTTCAGGAAACCACCGAGCATGCGCGCCAGGCCTTCGCTGGTCTTCAAGGCCACATTGCCCACGAACCCGTCGCAGACGATGATGTCGACCGTGCCCTTGAAGATGTCGTCGCCTTCCACGTTGCCGTGGTAGTTGAGGTGGCCGTCGTCGGCCGCGGCGCGCAGCAGCTCGCCAGCCCTCTTGAGGGTGTCGCTGCCCTTGATGGCCTCCGAGCCCACGTTGAGCAGGCCGACACTGGGCTCGGCCTTGCCGTCCACCGCAGACACGAGCGCGCTGCCCATCACGGCGAACTGCAGCAGGTGCTCGGCCGTGCAATCGATGTTCGCGCCCAGGTCCAGCATGGTGGTGAAGCCGCGCTCGTTGGGCAGCACCGTGGCGATGGCCGGGCGGTCGATGCCATCCACGGTCTTCAGCACGTAGCGGGAGATCGCCATCAGGGCGCCGGTGTTGCCCGCGGAGACGACCACGTCGGCGCGCGACCGGCCATCGTCCCCGCGCTTGAGCAGGTTGACGGCGACCCGCATGGACGAATCCCGCTTGCGGCGCAGGGCGACCTCGACCGGATCGTCCATGGCGACGACCTCGGTGGCAGGCACGATCGTGGTGCGCGGCCAGGCGGCCGCCGGGGCCAGCGTCTCGGCCGCGCCCACCAGCAGCAGCTCAGCGTGCGGATGATCGTTCAGGAAGGCCTGGCAGGCCGGCAGCGTGACGGAGGGGCCATGGTCGCCGCCCATGCAGTCGACAGCGACCCGCACCGTCTCAAGGGGCGTCAGGGTGAAGTGATGCGACACGTTTCGCCAAAGCAAATGCCGCAGTCATGGCTGCGGCATTGTGTGAAATCCCTGAGGCGGCGGCGCATCACGGCCACGGCCGGCCACCCGACCGCCCCGGCGCGCCACGCCGGAATCAGGCCTCGGCCTTGGTCTTCAGGACCTTGCGGCCGCGGTAGAAGCCGGTCGGGCTGATGTGGTGGCGCAGGTGGATCTCGCCGGTGGTCGGCTCGACCGCGGTGCCCGGCTGGGACAGCGCGTTGTGCGAGCGGTGCATGCCGCGCTTGGACGGCGACTTCTTGTTCTGCTGGACGGCCATGGAGTGCTCCTGGGGCACCAGCGAAGAAGACTGCCGGTGCAGGCTGCCGGCCCCGGCCTGGCCCCGCGGCATTGACGCGGGGCCGACGCGGTGGTCAGCACGTTGAAAACGAAGCCCGAACGTGCATGCCGCTGGGGGCACCCATCGCCGGGAAAGCCGGGCAGTATAACAGTTTCGCGCCGGGCGGGGCAGGGGCGCACCGGCCGGCCTCAGCCGCCCGGCTTCTTCTGCTTGAGCTGGGCGAGCGCGGCGAAGGGATTCGGCCGCGGCTCCCCGCCGGACTCACCCGCCGCCTCCGGATCCGCCGACGTACGCAGCGGCAGCGGCTGGGGGCAGACGTCGTGGCGCGGCACGATGGGCAGCTCCAGCAGCAGCTCGTCCTCGACCAGCTCGCGCAGGTTCAGGTGACGGGGCAGCTCAAGCACGTCTTCTTCCAGCTCGGCGTCGAGCGCCTCGGCAGCCGCGCTGCCGCGCACGAAGCGAATCCATCGGTCGATATCGAGCCCCACCGCCATGGGCGAGAGGCAGCGCTGGCAGCGCATCGACACGCAGGCCTGCGCCGTGAGGTGCAGCCAGATCTCGGGCTCGCCGCCGGTGACGGGCCGGTGGTCGCCTTCGGCCTGCCAATGCACCGAGGCGTCCGGGGTCTCCTCGGCCAGCACGGAACTGGCCAGGCGCGACAGCCCGGCCAGCGGCCATTGGCCGGACGCCTCACCGCCGGCCGCAGCGAAGACGGCCACGTCGAGCTTGGTCGGGTCGATGGGACGGACACTCATGGCGCCAGTGTAAGGGGCGGCCCTCGGTGCAGCGGGCCGGATGGGACAATCTCGCGATGACCGCATCCCCTGCCCTGCCCGACGCTGCGCGGCTCGTCCTGGGCTCCACCTCACGCTACCGGCGTGAGCTGCTCGAGCGCCTGCGCGTGCCCTTCGAGGTGCGCTCCCCGCAGGTCGATGAAACCCCAAGGCCCGGCGAGGCCCCCGCGGACCTGGCGCTGCGGCTCGCGCTCGACAAGGCGTGGGCGGTCGCTCGCGCCGAGCCAGCTGATGTCGTGGTCATCGGCTCCGACCAGGTGGCCGACGTCGACGGCCAGCCGCTGGGCAAGCCTGGCAACCACGCCAATGCCGTGGCCCAGTTGCAGCGCATGCGTGGCCGCACGGTGACCTTCCAGACCGCGGTGGCCGTGGTGCGCCGCGCCACCGGCTTCGCGCAGGCGCAGCTGGCGCCGGTGCATGTGCGCTTCCGCAACCTGTCGGACGACGAGATCGAGACCTACCTGCGCCTGGAGCAGCCCTACGACTGCGCCGGCAGCGCCAAGTCCGAGACGCTCGGCATCGCCCTGCTGTCGGCCATTGAATCGGACGATCCCACCGCGTTGGTGGGCCTGCCCCTCATTCGCACCTGCGAGCTGCTGCGCGCTGCGGGCCTCGATCCACTTCGGCGGGCGGGACAGGCGTGAACACGGTGACCCGTCCCACGGGACGCCTGGTGCTGGTGCCCAATACGCTGGACCTCGGCGCGCAGCCCCAGCCGCTGGACGAGCTGCTGCCGTCCGCCGCACTGCGCCGCGCAGCCGGCCTGCGCCACTGGGTGGTGGAAAGCGCCAAGGTGGCGCGGGGCTTCCTCAAGCGAGTGGACGGGGTGACGCCGCTGGTGAAGCCGCTGCAGCAGATGACGCTGCAGGAGCTGCCGCGGGCCCGCAAGGGCAGTGGCGAGCAAGTGGGCGCAGCGGTGTGGGAGTCGCTGCTGGCACCCGCCCTCGCCGGCCAGGACGTGGGCCTGTTGTCCGATGCCGGGCTGCCCGCCGTGGCGGACCCCGGTGCGGGCCTCGTGGCCGCTGCACACCGCCTGGGCGTGGCGGTGGAGGTGCTGTGTGGCGGCAGCTCGCTCACCCTCGCCCTGGCCGCCAGCGGCCTGAACGGGCAGCGCTTCGCCTTTGAAGGCTACCTGCCGCAAGCCACCGCCGAGCGCGACGCGCGCGTGCGCGAGCTGGAGCAGCGGTCGCGCCGGGAGCACCAGACGCAGCTCGTGATCGAGACACCCTACCGCAACGAGGCGCTGCTGCAGGCGCTGGCGCGGCAACTGCACCCCGAGACGCGGCTCGCGGTAGCCTGGGGCTTGACCTCACCCGGCGGCGGCTGCCGCAGCCAGCCGGTGGCGGCCTGGCGGCGGGAGCTGTCGGCGCCCGGGCGCGCGCCGATGACCGACACGCTGCCCGCGGTCTTTCTCTGGCTGGCCGACTGAGCAGGCAGCGGCGCCCCGCACCGGCGCCGGGGCTCAGGGGCTGCCGAGCAGCCAGCGGCCCGCGGCGATGCCGGCGACGTCCGCCAGCACGTCACCCAGCGAGGGGTCGCGTGTCGTCGTCCAGCCCGCCTGGGCCAGCTCGATCGCCACGCCAAAGACCAGCAAGAGCACGGGCAACACCCAGGCGGGGCCCAGGCCGGCACGGCGACCCACGGCCCACAACACCAGGAAGGCGGCCGCGTGCTGCAGCTTGTCCACGTGGCCTAAGGCGGGCTGGCCGCTGCCGGGCAGCAAGGCCAGCACCAGGATCACCGCCATCAGCGCGGCGAGCAGCAGGCGCCAGACAGCGGGAACGCCCCGCGCCTGGCCGGCAGGCACCGCCATCCTGTCCACCGCGGGCGCGTGCGCTCAGGCCTTGGCGCCGCCGCCCAGCAGGGCAGCCACCTTGCGCTTGGGGCGGATGTTGGGCGACAGGCGGGTCGGCGCCGGCGTGGCCGGTGCGGACTTCTCCCACGCGGCGGGCGTGTCGCCCGGCGCCGGCTCGTAGGGCCGGTCGAAGAAGGGGTCGCGTGCGGACTGACGCGGCTCCGGGCGGCGCCCCTCCCGGGGGCTTTCGCGGCTCTCACGCGGCTCCCGGAACTCGCGGGGCTCGCGCGCCTCGGGCGAGGCCGCCGTGCGCTCGTCGTCGCGGGGGCGGCGGCGCGGCCGGTCGTCGTCGAGTTCCAGCGGCTCGAGATCGATCTTCTTCTTGATGAGCTTCTCGATGTCGCCCACCAGGCGAGCGTCGCCGCGGGTCACCAGGGTGAACGCCAGGCCCGAGGCGCCGGCCCGCCCCGTGCGCCCGATGCGGTGGACATAGTCCTCGGCATTGAACGGCACGTCGAAGTTGAAGACCGCCGGCAGGTCGGCGATGTCCAGGCCGCGCGCGGCCACGTCGGTGGCCACCAGGAGGTCGACCTCGCCTGCCTTGAAGGCAGCGAGCGACTTCAGGCGTTCGTCCTGCGACTTGTCACCATGCAGGGCGGACGTGCGCAGCCCGTCGCGCTCGAAGCTGCGGGCGAGCCGGGCACAGCCGAGCTTGGAATTCACGAAGACGATGGCCTGGGTGATGGCCCGCTCGCGCAGCAGATGGCGCACCGCGCGGCGCTTGTCGTCGTCGTCCACGCTGAAGAAGCGTTGCTCCACCGTGGACGCCGTGGCGTTCGGGCGCGCCACCTCCACCAGCACCGGATCCTGCAGGTAGCTGTTGGCCAGCTTCTTGATTTCAGGGGAGAAGGTGGCCGAGAACAGCAGCGTCTGGCGCTGCTTGGGCAGGTAGCTGAGGATGCGCTGCAGGTCGGGCAGGAAGCCGATGTCGAGCATGCGGTCCGCCTCGTCGAGCACCACGTACTCGACCTGATTCAACACGGCGTTCTTGGCCTCGATGTGGTCGAGCAGGCGGCCGGGCGTGGCAATGAGGATCTCGACCCCCGCCTTCAGCTGGGCCGTCTGGGGCTTCATGTCGATGCCACCGAACACCACTGCCGAGCGCAGGTTGGAGTGCTTGGCGTAGGCCTTGACGTTCTGCGCCACCTGGTCGGCCAGCTCGCGGGTGGGCGCCAGCACCAGGGCGCGCACCGGGTGGCGGGCGGGCGAGGCGCTGGCATTCTCGTGCCGCAGCATCTTCTGCAGCAGCGGGATGGAGAACGCCGCGGTCTTGCCGGTGCCCGTCTGGGCGGCACCCATCACGTCGCGCCCGGACAGGACGATGGGAATCGCCTTGGCCTGGATGGGCGTCATGAAGGCGTATCCCTGGTCGGCCACCGCGCGCAGGAGCTTGGCGTCCAGCGGCAGGGTGTCGAATCGGGCGGGAGGCGGGGTGGGGACGGCGTCGGCCGCGGCCACCGGGGAGTCGGAGGTCATCACCCCCCATTATCGCCGCTGAACAGGGCGACTACACTTTCACATTTCCCGGCGAATCAGGGGCCATTTCGCCGCCATCGGGCGTCATCTGTGCGCCTGACCCCTCCAGCACCGCACACGCATGATCCTCGTCACCGGCGGCGCCGGCTTCATCGGCAGCAACTTCGTGCTCGACTGGCTGGCCGACGCGGCCACCGGCCACGAGCCGGTCGTCAACCTCGACGCCCTCACCTACGCAGGCAACCTGCGCAACCTCGCGACGCTGGCCGGCGACGCCTGCCACACCTTCGTGCATGGCGACATCACCGACCGCGCGCTGGTGGACCGCCTGCTGGCCGAGCACCGCCCCCGCGCCATCGTGCATTTCGCGGCGGAGAGCCATGTCGACCGCAGCATCCATGGCCCAGGCGAGTTCATCCGCACCAATGTGCAGGGCACCTTCACCCTGCTGGAGGCGGCGCGAGCGCACTGGGCCGGCCTGCCCGCGCCGGAGCGCGAGGCATTCCGCTTCCTGCATGTGTCCACCGACGAGGTCTACGGCAGCTTGGGCCCCGACGCGCCCGCCTTCACCGAGGACCACCCCTACGAGCCGAACAGCCCGTACTCGGCCAGCAAGGCTGCCAGCGACCACCTGGTGCGCGCCTGGCACCACACCTACGGCCTGCCGGTGCTCACCACCAACTGCTCGAACAACTATGGGCCCTACCACTTCCCCGAGAAGCTCATTCCGCTGATGATCGTCAACGCGCTGGCGGGCAAACCGCTGCCGGTGTATGGCGACGGACGGCAGATCCGCGACTGGCTGTACGTGAAGGACCACTGCAGCGGCATCCGCGCCGTGCTGGCGCGCGGCCGGGTAGGCCAGACCTACAACATCGGCGGCTGGAACGAGCAGGCCAACATCGACATCGTGCACCGGGTCTGTGCCCTGCTCGATGAGCTGAAGCCCGACGCCGCCGGCCCCTATGCCCGGCACATCACCCACGTGGCCGACCGGCCTGGCCACGACCGCCGCTACGCCATCGACGCGCGCAAGATCGAGCGCGAGCTGGGCTGGCGGCCCGCGGAGACCTTCGATACCGGCATCCGCAAGACGGTGCAGTGGTACCTGGACAACGGCGACTGGGTGTCGGAGGTGCAGAGCGGGGCGTACAAGGCATGGATCGGCATCCAATACGGCCCGTCGGCGGCGCCATCCGCCGACGCATCGGGCCGCCGGCCGTCGTGCCGATGAAGAGCCTCTCCGAGCGGCTGGACGCGCTGCAGCATCGGCTGTCGCATCGCTGGTCGCCCGAAGTCCACTACACGCGGCTCGGGGCCACGCGCTTGTGCATTGATGGCTATCCGCGCAGCGCCAACAGCCTGCTGGTGCGAAAGTTCATGCTGGCCAATGGCACGCCCGAGTACCGGCGCCTGCACGCGGTGGCCCACCACTCGCACGACCCGGACAGCGTGCTGCTCGCCGTGCTGATGGATATTCCGGTCATCATGCCAGTGCGCCACCCGAAGGACTGCATTGCGTCCGTGCTCGTCTATGAGCCAGAGGACGGGATGTCCATGCGCGTCGCTTGCGGGCGGTACCTGCGCATGGTGGACGTGGCCCTGGGCGCCGGCCCCAAGGTGCTGCCGGCTCGGTTTGACGACATCTTGCACAACTGCAATCGCGTGCTGCTCGATGCCAATGCGCGATTCGGCCTCACCCTTCGTACCCTGCCTGTCGAAGATGCGGTGGCGCACGAGCAAATGCACCAAAACGTGGTGCAGCGGGCGGAGGCGGCGCACGGAGACCGTTGGCGCGACAAGGTCGGTCTGCCCACAGGGAGCCGTGCGACGCAGAAGGCGGCATTGATTGACAAGCTGGCGGAGGAACCGCTGTTCGACGAGTGTCTCAGCCGCTACGGGGAACTCTTCGCCCCCGCGGCTGCGCCATCTGCCCAGCCGCCGTCGGCCACCGTGGCGCCGGACGCGACGCCACCCGCGAGTCAGCGAACGAAGTGGGTCCATCGCGTGGCCGACCTCACTCGGCGCTGGCGGACGTGACCGCCCCGCCCGAGGAACCGGGCCGGGCGTCTACCGGCGAGGCCGCCGCGAGCGGGGAACCATCCAACGCGGCGACTTGAAACGCACGATGCGCCAGTACCAGCTCACGTAGCTCGCGACAAAGGCCAGCAGCGCGACGGCCAGCAGCGGCGTGTTGTCCCAGAACAGCACGGCAGGCACCACCGAGGAGAAGCACAGCAGCCACAGGTAAGGCGACGCCATGGAGTTGCGGCGGATCCTGCCTTCCACCGAGTCGTCACCGACCACCCAGCGCATGACACGCCGAAAGACCAGCGAATGGAGATGGATGCCGTCGGGCGTGCTCGGCAGCGTGGAGCGCAGCACCCAGCGGCGATAGATGGAGAACAGCGTCTCGAAGATGGGGTAGATGCAGGCCAGCAGGGGGAACAACGGCGAGACCTCTCCGGGGTGTCGCTTGAGAAGCAGGATGAACAGCTCGCTCATGAGAAAGCCCAGCAGGTAGGCGCCCCCGTCGCCAAGGAAGATCAGTCCCTTGGGGTAGTTCCACAGGAACAGGCCGAGCACGCTGCCGATGGTCGCCAGGGCGATCGAGCCCAGCAGCGCGTCGCCCACCTGGTAGGCCACGTAGACAAAGGCGCCCAGGATCAGCATGACGCACATCGCCGCCAGGCCGTTCAGACCATCGATGATGTTCACCGCGTTCGCGATGCCGGCGACGGCCAGCAGCGTGACCATCAACGAGCCCACGGCGGTGCCGACGAGCCAGTCGAGACCCGGGATGCCGGTGTGGACGATGCCTGCATCGAGCCAATAGAAGGCGGCTGCCGCCGACACCCCGGTGGCCAACAGACGCCCCTTGGGCGCAATGGCTTCGGTGAAATCCTGGATGAAACCGGCCAGGAAGGCTGCCATGGAACACCCCAGCAGCACGAGGACGACCTGGGCCGCATCGGTACCCAACTGCCAGGCAACCGGCAGGGGCGCGATGGACACACCCACCAGCACGGCCAGCCCGCCGATACGCGGCACGGGCATGGCATGGAACCCCTGGGGCTTGTCGAAATCGTGGTCGCCCGAATGTTGCCCATGCAAGTGGGCGGAACGGATGAGCAGGAGCGCGACGATCGCCGAAGCGGCGAATGCCAGGAGGAATTCGAACACCCGTCGATTGTAGGTGTCGCTGGGATACAGTTCCAGGTTTGCAGTCTGCGGCGCTGCGTCGCAGCGCGCCGGCTTCGCGCCCCTTTCGCACATGCCCCTGATCAAGCTCCGTTCGCGCACCTGTGGCGCTCTCCTGTGTTCGGCAGTGCTCGGTCTGGCCGGCTGCAGCCAGATGCCGACTTCCGGCCCCAGCACCGAGTCGGTGGCCGAGGGGTCGTCCCGCAGTGTGGACGGCTCCAGCATCCGCGTGGTCGACATCGACGAAGCGTCGCTGCGGCAGCTGGCCGGTCAGCGCCAGCGCCGCAGCTTCGCCGAGGCCTTCGGCAGCCAAGGGCCGGCGTCGCCCGTGATCGGGGCCGGCGACCAGGTGGAACTGGTGATCTGGGAAGCGCCTCCAGCCGCGCTGTTTGGCGCCTCGACGCTGGATCCGCGTTCGACAAGCCCCAGTTCGGCGACCACGCTCCCGCCCCAGATGGTGGACAGGGAGGGGTCCATCTCGGTGCCGTTCGTCGGACGAATCGCTGTCGCCGGCCAGACGACTGCCCAGGTGGCGGCGGAAGTCTCGAAACGGCTGCGAGGCAAGGCCAACGATCCCCAGGTGCTTGTGCGGCTGGCACAGAACACATCGTCCACCGTCGTCGTGGTGGGCGACGTCACGACCAACATGCGCCTGCCTCTAACGGCCACCGGCGAGCGCGTGCTCGAAGCGCTGGCGGCGGCCGGCGGCGTGCGCCCGCCCATGCACAAGGTGACGGTTCAGATCACCCGCGGCGGCGAGCAGGTCGCGATGCCGCTGGAGGCCGTGGTTCGCGACCCCAGACAAAACATCGCGCTGCGACCGGGCGACGTGCTGGCGGCCCTGTCTCTCACACAGAGCTTCACCGCCATGGGAGCCACCGGTCGGCAGGAAGAAGTCAGCTTCGAAGCCGGCGGCATCACGCTCGCCCAGGCCGTCGCGCGGGCCGGCGGGCTGTCGGACAGCCGGGCGGACCCGGAGGGCGTGTTCGTCTTCCGCTTCGAGACGGCACCGGGCCTGACCGGCGGCGCGGACTCGGCACCGCTGGTCTACCGGCTCAACCTGCGCGAGGCGCGCAGCCTGTTCCTGATGCAGGGCTTTGTGATGCAGGACCGCGACATCCTGTTCGTGAGCAACTCGCCGGCTGCGGACCTGCAGAAGTTCCTGAACCTGGTGTCCACGGCGACCCGGCAGGTCGTGTACACGGTGGACAACGTCCGCTGAGCCGCCCATGGCGATCTCCCGGGACACCGTCATCTGGGGCTATCGGCTGCTTCTCGGCCGGGAGCCGGAGTCGGAAGAGGCCATCCGGGCCCACCTCCGGCTGCGCAACGAAACAGAGCTGGCCGAGGTGCTGCTGCGCTCGCCGGAGCTGGCGGCCAGTGGCCGCTTCCGTGGGTTGCTGCGGTCCGGGGAGCCGTCGGCAGCGGCCGCGTCCCGTGCGCCGCGGGTTCCCCGCCATCTCAGTCATTCCGGCGCCCAGGCCGTCCTGCTGGGCAACTGTCAGTCAGCGCCGCTGGCCGATCTGCTGCAGGCGATGACCGGGGACATGTCGGTACGCAGCTTCGAGACGACAGCTCGCTTCCTCACCCAGCTGCGCGAGGGCGCCCTGGACGTGCGCGAGGTGATTGAAGGCGCCGACCTGATCTTCATCCAGATGGTGGGCGAAGTCGACCAGTGGATCCGCCAGATCGCTCCTCGGGCTGCCGACCGCATCCGCTGGCTTCCGCCGATCAACTACAGCGGCTTCCACCCCGACTGCGTCTACGTGCAGCTGGCCGATGGCAGCTACCTGCGTGGGCCCATGGGGGAGTACCACTCGTCCATCGCGCTGTGGGCTTGGCGTGCGGGCCTGACCATCGACCAGACCCTCTCCCTGTTCCGCGAAGAGGTGTACGAGGAGCTTGGCTTCCTGGACATGCACGCCGGGGCACGACGTGCGCTCGTCGCCAATGGCAGGCGGTGCGATTTCCCCATGGCCGGCCTGCTGGACCGCTGGACCGATGCGGGCTGCTTCATGCACACCATCAACCACCCCAAGGTGGCCGTGCTGGCTGACGTGGCCGAGGCGTTGCTCGCGCGTGAGGGCATCGATGCGATCCGGCAGGCGGGCGCCTGGGTCGAGGACCGGCTCGTGCGATGGCCGGTCTGGCCGGTCTACCCCGGCGTGGCCGAGCCATCGGGTCTGACAGGCGACTACGTGTTAAAGCTGGACCGGGGGCACCTGCCCGCCTCTCAGCCCGTGTTGGCGCTCAGCCTCGAACAGTTTGTGCAGGCCTCGTTCGAGGCATTCGCGGAGGGCAGCCAGCGCGGCGCGTTGGTATGTCCGCGCATCGAGGGCGCGCGGTACCAGGCAATGCGCCAGCGACTCGGGCGGCGTACGCCCTCACAGGCAGACGCAGGCGCCGCCCAGGATGTGGCGCGGAAAGACAGCGCCGACCCGGCCGCGGGCCAGAGCCCCTATCGGCACATGCCCGACCGCCAATTCTGGCGCCGCGCGGTGGAGCGGGTCGCGGCACAGGAGCTGGATCCCGTGGTCGCGCCGCGGTTCCGCATCGCCAAATCTGACCGTGTCGCCACCGCCGGCAGCTGCTTTGCCCAGCACATCGCTCGCGCACTGCAGCAGGGCGGCTTCGACTACATGGTGGTCGACCGTGTGGTGGGCATGCCTGCGGCGGAAGCTCAGCGGCGTGGGTTCGGCATGTTCTCCGCGCGTTACGGCAACCTGTACACCGCTCGGCAGCTGGTGCAGCTCTTCGACCGCGCCCACGGAGACTTCACGCCGAAGGATCGGTTCTGGAAACGCGACGACGGACGCTGGGTCGACCCGTTCCGCCCCCAGATCGAGCCGGACGGCTTTGCACTGCAACGCGACGTGGTTCGGGCCACGCGCGAGCACCTTCAGGACGTGCAGCGCATGTTCGCCGAGCTGGACGTGTTCGTCTTCACGCTGGGGCTGACCGAATGCTGGCGCAGGCGCAGTGACGGTGCCGTGTTTCCGCTGGCCCCGGGTGTCGCGGGAGGACACTTCGACCCCGAGCTCTACGAGTTCGTCAACTTCAATGCGGCCGAAGTGGCATCGGATGTCCGCGCCTTCATGCGCCGCCTGCACGGAGTGAACCGGAAGGCCCGTGTCATTCTCACCGTGTCCCCGGTGCCGCTGATTGCCACGTTCGCGAACCGGCATGTGCTGGTGTCGACCACCTACAGCAAGTCGGTGCTTCGGGCGGCCGCTGACGAGGTGCTGAAGTCGGAGCCAGCGGTCGACTACTTCCCCAGCTACGAGATCATCACGGGCCCGCACGCCCGCGGCGGGTATTTCGAGGACGACCTGCGCAGCGTGCGGCGCGAAGGGGTGGACCACGTCATGCGCGTGTTCTTCCGGCATTACACGGACGGCACGCAATCCACGCCCGCGCTGGCCCCGGCGAACGAGGCGCGGGCCGGCGGGATCGACGTGCAGGCGGAGTCCGAACGCCTGGATCGGGTGATCTGCGACGAGGAAGCTCTGGATCGCGACACCCCCCGGGCCTGACACACGGCCGCATCGAACCGTGGGGGGGCGGGCCTTCAGCGCCGCAGACTGACCTCGTCGACCAGGAAGGCCAGCGCACGCCGATCAGCCGATGGCGGCGATACCTCTGCGGGCACGAAGGCGTGGGCAGTCTGCAACTGGAACACCAGCCGTGCGCCAGGCAGCGTGTCGAGACAGGGCAGCACCAGGTCGAAAGGCCCGTTGCCATCCACTCGCACCACATCCAATTCGCCCTGGGGAGCGAAGGTTCGGATCTCGATCAAACCCGCGCGCGGGGCATGATGGCGGCAGTGAAGCACCACCTCGTGAATGGGCTCGCTGGTTTGCTGCACACGCACCGTCAATGCATCGGACGCCCACCCGTCCGCGTGGATGCCGACGTGCACGTCCGGATGGCTGAGCACGACGCGGCGGTCCGCGTGGGCCTGGCGGTGCAGGTCATGCCGCACGGCAGCAGCCAGCCACGGGCTCGCCCGTTCCAGCAGCAGGTCGAACCTCGCTCCCAGATCAAGCCGGTCCGGGAGAAAGGGCTGCATGTCGCACAGCTCGTTCAGGTGCGTGAGCAGCCAATGTCCGGGCGCGACGCCGAGGTGGCGATGGATGACCTCCAGGCCTTCCAGCGCCACACGTTCGCGGAACTTCAAGGTGATGCCACCCGCGTGCAGCCGCGACTTGGCCAAGACCTCCGGGATGAAGCCGATCCGACCGGGGTACCGGCGGAACAGGCGCAGCCACAACTCGAAGTCGAATGCGGCCTTCAGCTTCAGGTCCAGCCCGCCGAGATCCAGAAACGCGTCACGACGGAAGAACGCCGTCGGCTGGCAGATGAAGCACCCGTCGGCGAAGTAGCCGTACGGGGTCGACGGCGGCAAGGTGGGATAGCGCTCCATGAAGGCACCCAGGACGTCGACGTGGTCGCCCTCGCCGTAGACCATGACATCGTCCGGATGTGACGCGAAGTGGGCCACCGCCCGCTGCAGCGCCCCCGCCGCATACAGGTCGTCGGAGTTCAGCCAGCCGATGAGCGGAGCGCGCGCCGCGCGCACGGCCGCGTTCACCGCGTCGGCGGGCCCGTGGTCGGGGTGCGAGGCCCAGCGCAGGCACCCGGGAAACTCGGCCGCGAGCCCGGCGAGGATGGCCTGCGTGCCGTCGGTCGAGCCGCCATCCATGACGACCAGTTCCACGCCCGCCTGCCCCTGACCAAGCACGCTGCGAACCGACTCGGCGATGAAGCCCGCCTGGTTGAAGGTGGGCATGACGACGCTGAGCACGCAGTCGTTCATCGTGCTGGGCCCGGGTGCTTCACAGCCGCGCCTCGCCGTGGTGCTCGAGGAACCAGCGGTAGGCGTCGGCCAGCCCGCGCTCCAGGGGGATGGACGGCGCCCAGCCCAGGGCACGAAGGCGTGAGACATCCATCAGCTTGCGCGGGGCGCCATCCGGCTTGGTGGCATCGAACACGACCCGACCGGCAAACCCGGTCACGCGGGCAATGGTCTCCGCGAGTTCGCGGATGGAGCAGTCCACGCCGGTTCCCACGTTGATGTGAGAGAGCATCGGCTGGGTGTGCGACTCGTACAGGGACCGGTCGAGCTCCATGACGTGCACGCTGGCCGCAGCCATGTCGTCGACGTGCAGGAACTCCCGCTTGGGTGAACCGCTGCCCCAGACGACGACTTCCGGGGCCGCCGTCTGCACCGCCTCATGGAAGCGGCGCAGCAGCGCCGGGATCACATGGGAGTTGTCGGGGTGGAAGTTGTCATGCGGACCGTACAGGTTGGTGGGCATGACGCTGCGATAGTCGCGGCCGTACTGCCGGTTGTAGCTTTCGCAGAGCTTGATGCCGGCGATCTTGGCGATGGCGTACGGCTCGTTGGTCGGCTCGAGCGTGCCGGTCAACAGTGCGTCCTCGCGCATCGGCTGCTCGGCGAGCCGGGGATAGATGCACGATGAACCGAGGAACAGCAGGTGCTGAACGCCCGCTTCATGTGCCGCATGGACGACATTGGCCTGGATCATCAGGTTCTGGTAGATGAACTCAGCCGGGTACGTGTTGTTGGCATGGATGCCTCCCACCTTTGCAGCCGCCAGCACCACACGGTCGACGCGCTGGCGTTGGAAGAAGGCCCTCACCGCCGCCTGGGAGGTCAGATCGAGTTCGCCGTGCGCGGCGGTGACGATGTGGTCGTATCCCAGCGACTGAAGGCGCCGCACCACGGCCGACCCCACCATGCCCCGGTGGCCAGCCACGAAGACCACCTGCCGCGTATCGCGCAGGGCGCTGGCGGTGCTCATGCGCCGGCCTCCCGGGCCACGGACACCTCGTGGCCATGACGACGAAGAAACGCGGTGCGCTGCGCCGCTGCGAGGTCGGATGCCACCATCTCGGCGCACATCTGGCGAGCGGTGATCTCGGGCGTCCAACCCAGCCGCTCCCGCGCCTTGGTGGGGTCGCCCAGGAGGGTCTCCACCTCGGCAGGGCGGAAATAGCGCGGGTCCACCCGCACGATGCAGTCGCCCGGCTTGAGCGCAGGGGCACGGTCGCCTTGCACCGACTCGACGATGGCCCGCTCGTCCACGCCCTGGCCCTCGAATCGCAAGGCGACCCCGAGTTCGCTGGCGCTCCATTGAATGAACTCGCGGACCGAGTACTGCACACCCGTGGCAATGACGAAGTCCTCCGCGCGCTCCTGCTGCAGCATCATCCACTGCATGCGCACGTAGTCCTTCGCGTGCCCCCAGTCGCGCAGTGCGTCGAGGTTGCCCATGAACAGACACGACTCCAGGCCCTGGGCGATGTTCGCCAGCCCACGCGTGATCTTGCGGGTCACGAACGTTTCGCCCCGGCGCGGGCTCTCGTGGTTGAAGAGGATGCCGTTGCAGGCGTACATGCCATACGCCTCGCGGTAGTTCACGGTGATCCAGTACGCGTACATCTTGGCCACGGCATAGGGGCTGCGCGGATGGAAGGGGGTGGTCTCCGTCTGCGGAATCTCCTGCACGAGGCCGTACAGCTCGCTGGTGCTCGCCTGGTAGAAGCGCGTCGTCTCCTGCAGTCCCAGCAGGCGGATCGCCTCGAGCAGGCGCAGCGTGCCGATCGCATCCACATCTGCGGTGTACTCGGGCGCCTCGAAGCTGACGGCCACGTGGGATTGGGCACCGAGGTTGTACACCTCGTCGGGGCGCACCTGCTGCAGGATGCGGGTCAGGTTCGAGCTGTCGGTCAGGTCCCCGTAGTGCAGCACGAACCGCTGGTGCTCAACGTGTGGATCCTCGTAGATGTGGTCCACCCGCTGGGTATTGAACAGGGACGCCCGACGCTTGATGCCATGGACCTCGTAGCCCTTGTCGAGCAGGAACTCTGCCAGGTAGGAACCGTCCTGGCCCGTGATGCCGGTGATGAGTGCGCGTTTCATGAAATGGGTTCTCAGGCCGCGGGTGGTGTGGTCTGCTGCGGCGCGGCGGAGCGCGCCGTGGCACTGAGCTCGCTCAGGTACAGCCCGAGGGAGCGGATGGAGTTCGGCTCCTTCTGGGCGTGGGGGAAGTCGAACAGGAGCTGCACGATGCCGCCTCCCTGGCAGGCGCGGGGCAGCCGGACGAGGACGTCGTGGCGCGCGCGGCTCGACGCGAGTTTGACACGTGCCACTTCTTCCACGCCAACGCGGATGACCATGGTCTGCGCAGCGCCTTTGCATTGCCCCACCAGCGCCAGCTCCAGCTCGGTCACCTCGGCGGGCACCTCCAGCGCGATGCCCGCCGTGCGCTCAGCCGACCACGTGCCTTGCGCCTCCGGAGCGCTCCATCCGCGTGTGAGGAACCGCAGGCCGGTACCGCCCGCGCCGAAGCGGTGGGTCTGGTCGAAGAACCCCTTGTACAGGCGCTCCTGCTGGGACGCCTCGGCCGAGCGACGGTCGGCGAAGACGGCGTCGACCTGGTCTGCCACCAGCGTGGCCACATCCACGGACTGGAAGTGGTGCCGGTGACTCGGCACCGCCAGCAGGTCCCGCGCCGCTCCCCGCACCCGGCGACGCTCCGACAGGTACGTCATCGTGACGGGGTCCAGCGGCGCGTCGAAGTCGGGGGCCAGCTCTCTGTACAGGCGCAGGGTGTGCGCCCCCACGGCCGGGAAGTCATGCGCGGCAGCGACCGCCGCGCGGTCAAAGGACCGGGTGGCCTCCCGCAGCCGGGGCTCGGTGCAGAACCGGTGCAAGGCGGTCGCGAGCGCACCGACGTCTCCCACTGGCATGACGAGCAAGCCGTTCTCGCCCTCCCGAACCTGCTCGGGAATGCCGCCGCACCCGTAGGCGATCACGGGCGTGCCGCACAGGAGCGCCTCGATGATGACATTGGGGTAGTTCTCCTCGAGCGAGGGCACCACGAACCCGTCGACGCTGCCGAGCACGTCCGCGATGGCGGCCTCCTCGTGCAGCTCGCCGACATAGGACACCTTCACATGCCCGGCGAGCTGGTCGAGTTCCTCGGAGCGCGTGCCAAACACCATCAGCCCGACATTGGCCGGCAGCTTGCCTTGGCGAACCAGCTCCGTGAGCGCGGCCAGCAGCAAACCATAGCCCTTGCGCACATCCTTGAGCGACTGCGCGCCGAAACCCAGCACGACGCTCGCGTCATCGAACCCGTGCCGCGCTCTCAGGGCTTGCCGTCGGGAGCGATCCATCGGCCGGAAGGTGTGCACGTCGAAGGCGTTGCGAATCACCTCGACCCGCTTTCCTCGCAGCAGGTGGGACCGGCGAGCGCGCTCGCCCAGCCATGCACTCGGCGTCACGACGGTGAGATCGAGGTCGGCAAAGACGGCGGCCTTCTCGTCGAACCACTCTTCGATCAGCCGGTACGGGTCGTGCAGGAGCTGCGGACACTGGGTGCAGCGCCGCAGGTACTGGTCGCATCCGCTGGTGTAGTGGCAACCCGCGGTGTACAGCCACTCGTCGTGCAGCGTCCAGACGACCGGCCGCTTCAGCGAAGCCAGCTCCTGCAGCGAATGAAGGTCCAGGAAGTGGTTGACCCAGTGCAGGTGCAGCACCCGCGACGCCGCGACGAAGGGGTTGTCGGCCACCAGATGGCCACCCGCCCAGGGAGAGCTGAAGATGGTCTTCGATCTCGCGGTGCGGTTGTGGGTGATGAAGCGCCTCTCCACGCGCTGAATGCCCTCGCGATAGGCGGTCAGGCTGCGCGAGACCTCGGAGTTGCGCGTGCGCACGCGGAAGGTCGATTCGTCGTCGAAGCGGCGGTGAAGGCACACGACGGGCGCCTGCACGCCCTGGGACTCCAGCGCCCGGCCCAGGCGAAATGCGGCGATGCCCGCTCCGCCGCTGCGGTCGGTGGTGTTCAGTATGGTGACAAGCATGGATCGGGCGGCGCGTCAGCGGAACTGGTCGATCCAGCGGTTGATGGCTTGCGTCGGCAGGCGGATCCCCCGGGCGGAGAACGACCCGATCAGCGCCTCCAGCTCGTCGGGCGCACGCTCACGCGGCACGCAGGGCAGCGCCGTGTCGGCAGAGATCTCGCGCGCCCGGTTGTCCACGGCGAGGATGAGCGCCCGGCGCTTCTTCTGCAGCGCGCGAACACCTGCATGCAGGCGGGTGCCGACGTAGTCGAGGTCCAGGTTCGACGACAGCAGGTCGTCGTAAGCCTCCAAGGTGGCAGGCACCACCCGGATGCGCCCCGGGTCGCCCGGGACCAGGCGCTTGAGGTACTGGTAGTCGCCCGTGCCCTGGATCCACACATAGACCGTGCGATACCGCTTCTGCAGGTGGTCCAGCATGAAACCGTCGACCGCCGGGTCCGCCTTGTAGTCGGTGAGCGTGGTCACGACGTCCCGCGCCATGCGGTCGGGCACCTGGGCCAGGTGCTGCGGGGTCAGGCTCCAGAGCGTCGGGCACGTCGTGTTCACCACCGACTTGCCCTGGAGCACCTCGAGCTTGGCCGCGGTATAGCTGTCGCGCACGGAATGCAGTGTCCTTCCGGACAGCACACGGTTGAGCAGCAGCTCGGTATACCGGTTGGGCGCCTCCTGGTACTGCCACCAGCCGCAGCCCATGAGGGTGACCTCGCGCAGCGCCGCGAACTCCAGGCCGCCGATCTTCCACTGCTTGTACTCGTCCATGTGGGAGGCCAGCAGGTTGGTGCCGCACACGAGACGGATATCGGACGAATCGAGCAGCTTCAGCGCCTCCGTGCCCAGGTACTCATGCGTGGGCACGTTGACGAAGATCGCACCGGGAAAGACCTGTCGCAGCTGCCGTCGGATCGAGTCCACGATGATGTGGTCACCCATGTTGAGCGAACCGACACCGGTGTCGAGCAGGCAGATCTGGCGAATCGAATCGACCGATCGGAGGTCGAAGGCGTGGCCGGAGCTCGCTTCCTCGCGATCCCTGGATGCCCCCAGGGACACGGGCAGTGCATCGGCAGTCGTCGAGGCGGGATCCACCGTCCACGCGGCCGGCGCGACGCTCCGGGCTGCGCCCAGTGCCTGCTGTGCCTGCGCGCGCAAGGCGGCCAGCGTGGCCTCGTAGGAGTTGCGGCGGTAGTAGTCGTTGCAGCGCAGGCGGTACTCCTGCCAGGTCTGTTCGCTCCAGCCCAGCATCTGCTGCAGGACGGCGAGCAGGCCGTCCGGGTCATTCGCCTCATAGGTGAGGCCGAGGCCGAACGTCTTGGTGCGCCAGCCCACACAGCCGTGCGAGGTGGCGATCACCGGCTTGCCGAAGGCCATGGCGTGGGCGAACACGCCGCTCGAACCGGAGAAATCGCGGGCGTACGGGAGCAGCACGGCGTCGCAGCTCGCATACGTGCGCAGGATCTCCTCATCGCTGACGTACTCGGCGCGCGATGCGATGACCGCAGCCAGCGAACGGACCTGGGGCTCCAGTTCCTCCTCGCCAGGCGCCACCTGGCCGCTCAGCAGGATGCGCGCCGGAAGCTGCTGTTCCTGCATCTTGCGCGCCGCCCGGATGATGTCTCGCAGGCCCTTGCGGGCGGATTGGAGCCCCACCGCCAGGAAGCTTCGTTGGCCCTGGCCCACCGCCTTGTCCACGAACGCCGACCGCTGCTGTCGCGCCTGGACCATCGCCGGCGCATCCGTGTGATGCGGAATCGGGTCGGGCATGATGCGCAGTTGCACCCCCGGCAGTTGCAGCGACTGCAGGTCACTGCTTTCGTCCAGGAGCCAGACGGTCAGGCTGTCGACACAGCCCGCCATCTGTGACAGCTGGGCGCGCTTGGCAGGTTCACGCAGGCTGGCCATGGAGTATTCATAGCCCGCCACGTGCACGGGGAAGTGCCGCCCCGCACCGACCAGGGCGGTGGCGAAGTCCGGCAGCAGTTCATTCCAGCCCGCCAGCGCCACGAAGGACCCGGGCGGCATGGACTGGATACGTGCAACGATCTGCCCGCACACGGGGGCCCCCACCCGGCCGTACCACAGGCCGGGGTCCACGCCGAGAGAGGCGTCCAGTTCAGCCGATACCAGCCGGTCGCGATAGGAGTCGAGCAGGTCCGACTCGAGATCCCGGCGCGTCAGCACTTGAACCGAGGCCTCGGCCACGCCACCGAGTGCCTCCGCCAGCATGGCGGTGTAGTACAGGCGGCTGCCCCGGAAGATCGGGTCGACGATGAGCACGCCAGGCGACGCCGTGCCGGCGGGCGACGCCAGCCCCGCGGCAGCGCGTCGCTCACGCAACCGCTCGACAGCCGCCGTGGCCTCGTCCAGGGCGACGCCATCGCCCGCCAGCCTGGCAGCCGTCGCGATCCGCTGCTGCAGCAGCAGGCTCTCCGGGTGGTCCTGCGCCATCTGCCTCAGCAGCTGTTGCGCCTCTGCATAGCGTCCTTCTCGGACCCATTGGTCGGCAGTTCTCAGTCGATACACGTCGTGTCTCTTTGTCTGTACGTCGTCGTCTTGTCCAGGCGGGCCGGCATGCGGACTATGTCCGGCGGCCGCACAGCACCCGGGTCTTGCCGTCTGGTGTCATGTCCTGCTGGCAGATCTCGAAACCCGCATCCGCCACGAGGCTGCGCAACTCGCCGTCGCTCAGGTGATTGACCCACCCCAGCTCCGCCAGCCGCTGCGGCGTCGGCGGCCGGGGCCCTCTGAGCACATGGCTCAGCAGCACGTACCGGGACGACGCGCGCAGGCGCTCGAGTGCCGATCGAAAGTCACGCAGGTACTCGGTGACCCCCAGCAGCGCCACGGCGTCCACCGGATGGTCCAGGCGGTCGCTGTCCAGGTCGAATCGCTGGACACTCTCGTGCTGGGGCAGCAGGTCATAGCCCACATAGTCCATGGTCAGACCGGCCGCCTCCAGGGCGCGCGCCAGCTTGCGGTCCCCGCATCCGATGTCGGCCAGCCGCTGCACGGACGGGTCGGCGTCCCGCAGCGCCGACAGCATCCGCGCCGCGAGGTCCGCACGCTCGATCCACCCGGGCTCGCGCTGGGTCGTGAGATTGAAGCGGTCAGTCATGGCGGCTCCGGCTGCCGACGCGCGTCAGCTTGAGCGATCGCGCGGAGTCATCCGCCACGAAGTCACCGCCATGCACCGACAGAAACTCGTCCACGGCACGTCGGCAGCCGCCCCAATCGTGGTAGTCGTCCACCACGATGCTCCCGCCGACGGACAAGCGAGGATGCAGGCGCTCGAGGCAGCACTGCACGGGCTCGTACCAGTCCACGTCGAGATGGGCGAAGGCCACGGGGCCGTCGCCCACCAGCGTGTCCTGCACGAGGCCGCGCACGAGCTCGGTGTGGTGGCTCTTCAGGTCCACGCCAAACCGCTGCAGGTTGCGCTGCACCACGTTGTACAGGTCGACCTCGTAGCCGTAGTAGCGGTCGCCCCCGATGCCATCGGATTCGCCAGCCACGATGCGCTGGTAGCGCTCGTGCACGTCGGGGGTGTCATTCGGGCCGGGCGGAGGGATCATGCCGAACACGTCGTGCACGGCGAACGCCCTGTCGATGCGCTTGGTCCTGGCGATGAGCACGGTGGACCCGCCCAAGGCACAGCCGGCCTCGATGAACGCCCCCGGAATTCGCTGTTCCTCGATGGCGCGCACGGTGCGCGCGAGGCTCGACATCTTGGCGGGAGACAGGTAGGTGAGGTGAGCGTCGATGATCTGCTGGATGAGACTGGCGTCCGATCCGGCAGGCGACGCCCCGGCGCCTTTCGCGTGCAGGCTCGCCCGCAGGTCGGCGATGATCTGGCGTTGCCGGAGCACCTCGGCACGGTAGTCGGTCGTCGCGCCGGCTGCGGCCGCGGCCAGATGACCCATCTGGCCGAGCAGATGGCGCGCGGTCTCGCGATGGCCCTGTGCCCGCTCGGGCAGGTCCGCCGCCTGGCTGGCGCAGGCCAGGTCCTCGGCCACCGATGCCAACAGCAGCGTGGTCAGCGCCCGCCGGTTGACGCCTGACCCCACGGCCTCGGCGGCCGCATCGGTGCTCTGTTCGAGGGTGCCCGTGTGCAGGCGGTGCCCGACCTTGACCAGTGCGAGCTGCTTTCGCTCTGCCGCGGACGTGATGTCGAGGCCATCGATACCGGCGATCGCGCTCCATTCGCCCCGCACCAGCAACGGGAACAGGTCCGAGTCGACTGCGCGCGCCTCCACCGGCGTCGGCACGCTCATGGCGCGCTCCCGCCCGTGAACCACTGCTGCGCCAGCGCCAGCTTGCCCTCGGCACGCAGCAGCGCGGCTTCGATACCCGCTCGGCGCGACTGCTCCCGCGCCAGCTCGGCCGCCAGGGCCAGCCTCACATCGTCTCGACGCCAGACAATCGTCTCACCCTGGGGCAGCGGGTCCAGCGCGACGAATCCGTTCGGCATCGCCGCAGCAGCATCGTCGGGCCCGAACGCGTCGAGGCCGCCAGCCGGCTGACACGCGACCAGCCATTCCCACGCCTCGGGCATCTCGCACGCTGCCGCACTCAGCACCGCCAGCGCATCCGGCCGGCTCACCACCAACACGCCGTGCTGCCCGGGCGCCACTTTCCACTCGGCCATCGCCTGGGCTAGCGACAAGGCGGGGCGCTCCAGGGCGTCCACGCGGCGCGCGCGCGGCCAGCTGGACAGCCACTCAGGGTCCACGCCGTTCAGGCGCGGAAAGTTGTAGACCGGCCACGCAAGTGCTGCGTGGGACTTGGCCCGCACCACCCCGCCGTGCACGCGCACGTCGCCCGCGCCACGCCAGCCCGCCGCCAGGGCGTGCCGGGAGCGCGGGTCGTCATCGTGGAGCAGCCAGAGCTTGACGCGCGCGCGCAGCGCGGTGGGGATGGCATGCACCGACCGTGCGCCCAGCCACACGACCGTCGCTCCCTCCGAGAACGGCAGCCGAGCCAGGCGCGCCAGGCCAGGGTGAAGGAAGGCTCGCTGGGACATGGTCGACCGCCTTGGGGCTTGGCTTGACACGGCTCAGCGACCGGCACGAAGCGCACGCGCGACGCGGCGCAGCCAAGGCGCCGCGGCGGCCTGCGCCGCCAGGCGGCGCGCTGCGGCCAGGCGCTCGGCGCCCACGCTCGCCAGCTGGTCGCGCGCGCCGTCGGCGCGCGGGTCGGCGGGCAGCGCCGACATGGCGTCGAAGACGGCGAGCAGCGTCGC
>JACRBA010000057.1 GCA_016213265.1 Burkholderiales bacterium
AGGCCGCCGCCGCGGCGGCGCACTGGAGCGCCGTGCGTGGCGCCCTGGCGCGGCTGCTGGCCGAGGGCTCGGCGGGCCGCGGCTGACCGGCCACGCGCGGGCCCGTCCGCCGGCCCGCCCGGCCGCCGCCCGCCGGGAACCGGCGCTGCCGGTGACGCCTGTATCACCCGGCTCACACCTGCGGTGCCTTCTTGCGCCGGGGGCGCACCACACTGGTCGCCCGTCCACCGGTGCCCGACCACGCCATGCGTCCATCCACCCTGCGCCACCACGCCCTGGCCGCCCTCACCGCCGCGCTGACCTGCGTGCCGTGGGGGCTGCAGGCCCAGACCTGCCCGCCGGAGGTGCCCGTGCAGGGGGCGCCCCCGCCGCTGCCGGTGTTCCCGCCGGACAACTGGTGGAACACCGACGTCCGCAGCGCGCCGGTCGACCCCGACTCGGCCCGCTACATCGCCTTCATCAATAACGGCGGCACCCGGCGCCTGCACCCGGACTTCGGCGGCGAGGTGCGCCCGGGCAGCGTCAAGGTCTACGGATTCCCGTATGCCATCGTGGGCGGCCACCAGCCCAGGCAGACCGTGCGCTTCGCGTATGCCGACGAGAGCGACGGCGTGGACCAAGACACCGGCAAGCCCTACCCGTTCTACCCCTTGCCCGACGAGGCGATCACCGAGCCGCACTGGGTGGAGGGCGGCGCGCCGGCCGAGGTGGACCAGCGACAGCGCAGCGACCGCCACCTGCTGGTCATCGACTGCACGAACCGCCACCTGTACGAGCTCTACAACGTGTGGTTCAACACCGCCAAGGGGCAATGGCGGGCCGGCTCGGGCGCCTTTTTCGACCTGACCCGCAACGACCGCCGGCCCGAGGGCTGGACCAGTGCGGACGCGGCGGGGCTGGCGATCTTCCCGGGGCTCGTGCGCCACGACGAGGCGTGGAACGACGCGGTGCCGGAGATCACCCACGCGTTCCGCGTCACCGTGCGGGCCACCAACGGCCACGTGTACCCCGCCTCCCACACGGCGGGCAGCACGCCCGGGGCCCTGCCCATGGGCGCCCGCCTTCGCCTGAAGCAGAGCGTGAACGGCCAGGACCCGGTGAACCGCACGAACGACCCGCACCTGCGCAAGATCTTCCGCGCCATGCAGCGCCACGGCCTGATCGTGGCGGACAACGGCTCGGACATGTACGTGAGCGGCACCTTCGACGTGCGCTGGGACAACGACATGCTGAACCCCGGGTTCGCCCTGCTCACGGCGAGCGACTTCGAGGTCATCCGCCTGGGCTGGCGCCCGGGTGGGCCCTGACTGCGCACCGGTTCGGTGCCGTGGTAAGGTGGCTGACGGATGCCCGCACGGGTATCGCTCCAGCCGACGACGGCGCCCGATGTCCAGCAGTACCCAGACAGTCGCCAGTCCGCCGACCGACCTTGCCCGCCGCCTGCTCGACGCCCTGCCGCCCATGGTGGCGTACTGGGACAGCCGGCAGCGCTGCCGTTTCGCCAACGCCGCCTACAAGACCTGGTTCGGCGCCGACCCCGAGCGCATGATCGGCATGCACCTGTCGGAGCTGCTGGGCCCACGGCTGTATGCGCTGAACCTGCCCTATATCGAGGCGGCACTGGCCGGCCAACGGCAGGACTTCGAGCGTGCCATCCCCGGCCCGGACGGTCGCGTGCGCCACAGCCTGGCCACCTACCTGCCCGACGTGGTCGACGGGCAGGTGCAGGGCTTCATCGTGCATGTGTCGGAGGTGACGCAGCTCAAGGAGGCGGAGGCCGCACTGCGCCGCCACGCCGAGCAGGCGATCCAGGCGCACCAAGCGCTCAAGGAAGCCCAGCGCCTGGGTGGCATCGGCAGCTGGGAGTACGACGCAGCCAGCGGCCTGTCGGTCTGGTCCGAGGAGATGTGCCGCATCTTCGGCCTGCCCCCAGGCACCCAGCCGCCACCCCTGGGGCAGCGCAGCCACATGTTCACGGCCGACAGCGCCGGGCGTCTGCAGGAGAGGGTGGCCCGGGCCCTGGCCACGGGCGAGCCGTACACGATCGAGCTGGAGATCATCCGCCCGGATGGCGAACGTGGCTGGATCGAGGGCCGCGGCGAGGTGGTGCGTGGGCCGGCCGGCCAGGTCGCGGGCCTGCGAGGCACCGCGCTGGACATCACCTGGCGGCGCCAGATGGAGCGCGCCCGGTTGCAGGTGGCGGTGGCCGAAGCCGCCACGGCCAACAAGTCGCAGTTGCTCTCGCGCGTGAGCCATGAGCTGCGCACGCCGCTCAATGCCATCCTGGGCTTCACCGAGCTGTGCCGGCGCGAAGCCGGCGAGCATGTCCCGTTGGCCGGTTGGCTGGGTCACATCGCCAGCGCCGGCCAACACATGCTGCGCCTGGTCGACGAGATTCTCGACACCGCTGCCGCCGAGGCCGGGCGCCTGACCCTGGCGACCGAGACGCTCACGCTGGAGGAGGCGGTCGCGGACAGCGTCGCCGCGATGGCGCTGGCCGCGGACGCGGGCGGGCTGGCCCTGCAGGTGGTGCCGTCCGTGGCGCTGGGGGTGCCGGTGCGTGCCGACCGGCGCCGCCTGCGGCAGGTGATCGACAACCTGCTGTCGAATGCGATCAAGTACACCCCCCGCGGTGGCCGGGTCAGCGTCGAAGCCCGGGCCGACGACCGAGAAGTGGCGCTGCGCGTGTCGGACACGGGCCCCGGCCTGGACGCCGGCCAGATGCAGCAGTTGTTCGAGCCCTTCAACCGCCTCGGGGCGGAGCGCCGCGGCGTGCCTGGCACCGGCCTGGGTCTGGCCCTGTCGCGCACGCTGGCCGAGGCCATGGGCGGCCGGCTGGAGGCCCACAGTCGCCCGGGCGAGGGGTGTGTCTTCGAGCTGCGGCTGCCCGTGGCCTCAGGCCAGGGCCCGGCGTGACACCCGCACGGGCTGCGGCGCGCCGGTGCCCGCCAGCGCCCGGGCTCGCAGCTGGCCGCAGCCGCCGTCCACGTCCTGGCCGGCGGAATGGCGCAGCTTGGTGAGCACGCCGGCGCGGTGCAGGGTGCGGGCCATCTCCGCGGCACGTTCCCAGCTCGGGCGGCGCCAGGGCAGGCCGTCCACCGTGGTGTAGGGGATCAGGTTGAGCACCACGCGGCGCCCGGCCAGCAGTTGCTGCAACGCCTGCACCTCGTCGTCGCCATCGTTCACGCCCTCGATCAGCGTCCACTGCAGCTGCAACGGGTAGTCGGTGGCCTCGGCATAGTCGCAGGCCAGCGCCACCAGCTCGTCCGGCGCGATGCGCGGCGCGCGCGGCAGCAGCTGCTCGCGCAGCGCCGGCCGGGTGGTGTGCAACGACAGTGCCAGGGCCGGCTTCACGCGGCCCAGGGGCAGCCGCTCGAAGGCACGCCGGTCACCCACGGTGCTGAAGACGATCTGCTTGTGCGCCAGGCCGCCGGCGGTGCCCAGCAGGTCGATGGCATCCAGCACCTCGTCCAGGTTGTGCGCCGGTTCGCCCATGCCCATGAACACCACCTTGCGCACCGCGCGGCGCTGTCGCGCCAGCACCACCTGCGCCACGATTTCGGCGCTGCCCAGCTGGCGCAGCAGGCCGTCGCGGCCGGTCATGCAGAAGCCGCAGCCCACGGCGCAGCCCACCTGCGTGGACACGCACACGCCCTCGCGCGGCAGCAGCACGCTTTCCACCGTCTGCCCATCGGCCAGCGCCACCAGCAGGCGGGCGGAACCATCCTCGCCCGGGTGCTCGGAGACCACGCGGGCCAGCGCGGCCAGCTCCGCCTCCAGCGCAGGCAGGGCCTCGCGCAGCGTGCGCGGCAGGAAGCTCTCCACCGGCCGGCTGCCGCTGTCCTGCGGCAGCGCGTTCGACCACAGGCGCAGCACGCGCTGCGCGTGCTTGGGGTTGGCGCCGAGCGCGGCCAGGCGCGTGCGCAGGTCGGCGACGCGGTGCGCCGGCGCGGTCACGGGCATCGTCATGTGGCGGCCTCCACCACCATCTGCAGGCGCTGCTGGCCCTGGAACTCGTCCACCGACAGGCGGTAGGCCAGGCGCACGCGGGCGGGCAGCGGCTCCGCATGGCCGAACCAGATGGCATCGCGCAGCTGGCCCTGGTGCTTCACGCGCAGCTTCAGGTGCTTCTCGCCCACGAGACGCTGCTGCACCACCTCCACCTCGTCGCAGAACACGGGCGCCTCGAAGCCCTGGCCCCAGACCTCGGCGTCCAGGCGCTGCACCGTGTCGACGGTGAAGTACTCCAGCGGCAGCGGGCCGTCGGTGGCGATCTGGCGGCGCAGCGCCGCGGGGGCCAGCCACTCGCGTGCCACGGCTTGCAGGGCGGCGTCGAAGGTGTCCACGTCCTCCTCGGCCAGCGTACAGCCCGCGGCCATGGCGTGGCCGCCGAACTTGCGCAGCAGCCCGGGGTGGCGCTTGCTCACCAGGTCCAGCGCGTCGCGCAGGTGGAAGCCGGGAATCGACCGCCCCGAGCCCTTGAGCCAGCCGTCCTGGCCCAGCGCGAAGACGAAGGTGGGGCGGTGCAGCCGGTCCTTCATGCGGCCGGCCACGATGCCCACCACGCCTTCATGGAACTCGGGGTCGAACAGCACCAGCGCGGCCGGCGGCTCGCCCTCGGGCATCAGGGTGTCCAGCAGGGCCTCGGCCTGCAGGCGCATGCCGGACTCCACCTCGCGCCGCTCGCGGTTGATGGCGTCCAGCATCTGCGCGAGCTCGGCGGCCCGCGCCGGGTCGTCGGTGGTCAGGCACTCGATGCCGAGTGTCATGTCGGCCAGGCGGCCGGCCGCGTTGATGCGCGGGCCCAGGGCGAAGCCGAAGTCGAAGGCCGACGCCCGCGCGGGCTGGCGCGAGGCCGCCGCGAAGAGCGCGGCGACGCCGGGCTGCATGCGCCCGGCGCGGATGCGCCGCCGGCCCTGGGCCACCAGGCGGCGGTTGTTGGCGTCGAGCTTCACCACGTCGGCCACCGTGCCCAGCGCGACGAGGTCGAGCAGGGCGTCCAGCCGCGGCTGGCTGGCGGCGTCGAAGCGGCCGCGGGCGCGCAATTCGGCGCGCAGCGCGAGCAGGGTGGAGAACATCACGCCCACGCCGGCCAGGCACTTGCTGGGGAAGGCGCAGGCCGGCTGGTTGGGGTTCACGATCACGTCGGCCTCGGGCAGCCGCACCTGGCCGTCCACCACCGCGGGCAGGTGGTGGTCGGTCACCAGCACCTGCATGCCGAGCGCGCGGGCATGCGCCACGCCCTCCAGGCTGGCGATGCCGTTGTCCACGGTGACCAGCAGGTCCGGCGCCTGGGCGCGGGCCAGGTCCACCAGGGTGGGCGTGAGACCGTAGCCATGCACCTGCCGGTCGGGCACCAGGTAGGCCAGCGTGCCGGGCGCGGCGCCCAGCATCGCCAGGCCGCGCAGGGCCACGGCGCAGGCGGTGGCGCCGTCGCAGTCGTAGTCGGCGATCACGCAGATGCGCCGGCCCTGGGTCATGGCATCGGCCAGCAGGCGCGCGGCGGCTTCGGTGCCGTGCAGGTGGGCGGGCGGCAGCAGGTGGGTGAGGCCGTCGTCCAGCTCGGCCGCGCTGGCGATGCCGCGGGCGGCGAACAGGCGGGCGAGCAGCGGGTGCACGCCGCCTTGCTCCAGGGCGAAGGCGGTGCGCGGCGGCACGTCACGGACGAGCAGGGTGGGCGTGGACATGGGTGGCGAGGGGCAGGGCAGGGTCAGAGCGCCGCCAGCCAGCGGGCCGGGTCGTCGCGCCGCGGCGCCAGGGGGCCACGACGCCACCAGGGGCGGCTGCCTGGTGCGGGCGCGGCGAAGGTCTGCGCGTGGCGCTCGCCGCACAGCGTGAGCCGCACCGGCTCGCCGGCTTGGGCGCGGGCCAGCAGGCCGGCGACCGGGCCGGCGTCCAGCGCGGCCCAGGCCTCGGCCCAGGCGGTCCAGTCCTCGGCCAGCGCGGGGGCACGCAGGCTGCCCGCCACCACCACGTCACCGCCGGCCGCGGCAGGCGCGGGCGCGCCGGTGCCGCTGAGCCAGAAGGAATTCACCGGCAGCTGCCCGGCGGCCTCGCGCGCCTCGTTCAGCGGGTGGCGGTGCAGCAGCATCTGCGCCTCGGCCTGCAGCCGGCGCACGGTGCGCGCGGCGGGGTCGCTGCCCAGCCACAGGTCCACGCTGCGGCCGATCACGCGGTCGGCCGAGGCGGTGGGCAGCGTGGCCAGGCTGGGGTGGCGGGCATACCAGCGCGTGGCGGCGCCCCAGTGCAGGCGCCAGCCATCCCCATCGAACAGCGGCGCCAGGGCGTCGAACAGGGTGCGGGCGTCCGCTTCGTCCAGGGCCAGGTCGGCCGGGTTGGCGAGCGACACATGCTCGGCGCCGACGTGCCAGCTGGCCGGGGCCAGCAGCGCCCAGCCCATGGTGGGCTCGTCGTCCACGGGCAAGCCATCGGCGCGCGCGGCGTCGGCGCCCCAGGGCAGCAGGCCGTCCGGCGCCTCGGGCCAGCCGCGGGCCCGCGCGAGCGCGCGCTCGTGCGGCGGCGTCAGGCTGAACTCGTCGCCCTCCAGGCGCGCGGCCGGCGCCAGCCGCGCCAGCAGGCGCTCCAGGGCGGGCCACTGCAGCGTGGACAGCGCCGCTCCCGCCGCGGGCGAGAGGGCGGATGCGAACGGAACCACCAGGTGCATCGGCGGATTATCCCGTGCGCCGCCGCGGCCGCCCGGGGGGCAACAGGTAGCATGCCGCCCTTATGGGACTTCTTTCCAGGCTGCCCTACGAGTGGCAGATCGGCTGGCGCTACACGCGCGCCGGCCGGGCCGGGCGCAGCAACGGCTTCATCTCCTTCATCTCCTTCGTGTCCATCGTGGGCATCGCGTTGGGCGTGATGGCGCTCATCGTGGTGCTCAGCGTGATGAACGGCTTCCAGAAGGAAGTGCGCGACCGCATGCTCTCCGCCGTGGCGCATGTGGAAGTGATGCCCGCCTACGGTGGCGGCCTGTCGGACTGGCCCGCGCTGGCTGCGCGGGTGAAGCAGGATCCGGCGGTGGTCGCCGCGGCGCCGTACGTGTCGGTGCAGTCGCTGCTGGCGCGCGGCGAGGACATGCGTGGCGTGGTGGTGCGCGGCGTGCTGCCCGAGGCCGAGCCCGGCATCACCGACCTGGGCGCGAAGCTGCAGGCCGACGGCACCCTGGCCGAGCTGCAGCCGGGGCAGTGGCGCATCGTGCTGGGCGCCGAGCTGGCCCGCGCGCTGGGCGTGCGCCTGGGCGACCCGGTCACCGTCATCGCGCCGGGCGGCCAGGTGACGCCGGTGGGCGTGAACCCGCGCCTGAAGCAGTTCACCGTGGCCGGCATCTTCAGCGTGGGCCACTATGAGTACGACTCGGGCATGGCGCTGATCCACCTGGACGACGCGGCCCGCCTGTACCGCACGGAGGGGCCCACCGGCGTGCAGCTGAAGCTGGCCGACGTGCACCAGGCACGCGAGGTGGGCCAGCGCCTGGGCATGGCGCTGGGGCCCGAATGGCGCGTGCGCGACTGGACCCGCAGCAACGCCGTGTGGTTCGACGCGGTGCAGGTGGAAAAACGCATGATGTTCATCATCCTCACGCTCATCGTGGCGGTGGCGGCGTTCAACCTGGTGTCCACGCTGGTGATGACGGTGACGGACAAGCGTGCCGACATCGCCATCCTGCGTACCATCGGCGCCAGCCCGCGCTCCATCATGGGCATCTTCGTGGTGCAGGGCGCCACGGCCGGCATCGTGGGCACGGCGGCCGGTGTGGGCCTGGGCCTGCTGCTGGCGCTGAACATCGACGTCATCGTGCCGGCCATCGAGCGCGCGCTCGGCGTGGCCTTCCTGCCCAGCAGCCTGTACCTGATCAGCAAGATGCCCAGCGACCCGCGGGCGTCGGACATCGTGCCCATCGGCGTCATCTCGCTGGTGCTGGCCTTCCTGGCCACGCTCTATCCCAGCTGGCGGGCCAGCCGGGTCAACCCGGCGGAGGCGCTGCGCTATGAGTGACGCCACGTCGGCCGTGATCGAGGCGCGCGGCCTGCACAAGCGCTTCCACGAGGGCCCGCTCGACGTGCACGTGCTGCAGGGGGTGGACCTCACCGTGCCGCGCGGCGAGACGCTGGCCATCGTGGGTGCCTCCGGCTCCGGCAAGAGCACCTTGCTGCACCTGCTGGGCGGGCTGGACGCGCCCACCCGCGGCACCGTGCAGCTCATGGGCCGGCCGCTGCAGGACATGGGCGCGGCCGAGCAGGGCGCGTGGCGCAACCGGCACCTGGGCTTCGTCTACCAGTTCCATCACCTGCTGCCCGAGTTCAGCGCGCTGGACAACGTGGCCATGCCGCTGCGCATCCGGCGCGAGCCGGTGACTGCGGCGCGCGAGCGGGCCCGCCAGGCGCTGGCCGAGGTGGGCCTGGGCGAGCGCGTGCAGCACCGGCCGGGCGAGCTCTCCGGCGGCGAACGCCAGCGCGTGGCCCTGGCGCGCGCGCTGGTGGCCGACCCGGCCTGCGTGCTGGCCGACGAGCCCACCGGCAACCTGGACCGCGACACCGCCGACCGCGTGTTCGCGCTCATGCTGGCGCGGGCCCGGGAGCGCGGGCTCGCTTTCGTGCTGGTCACGCACGACACGGCGCTGGCGGCCCGCTGCGACCGGCAGATCCGGCTCGACGCCGGCCGCCTGGTGGGGGGCTGACGGCGTGCGCCTGGGCGGCTGGGAGGACATTCACCCGCTGGCGATCATCGTGCCGGTGACGGTGGCCATCGTGCTGCTGTTCATCCGCATCTTCGTGCTCATGCGCATGCGCGACCGCCGCCTGCGCGAGAACCGGCAGGAGACCGAGCGCCTGCGCTCGCTGGTGGTGGCGTACCGGGCCCTGGCCGGCTCCTTCACCCCCGCCGGCCCCGAGCACCGCAGCCAGGTCGAAGAGGCGCTGGCCGATGTGGTGCTGTTCGGCACGGTGCGCCAGCTCGAGCTGGCGGCGGCCTGTGCGCGCGCCCTCGTGGCGCAGGAGCCGGTGGATGCGTCCGCGCTCATCGCCGAGCTGCGGGCCGACCTGCGCCAGCAGCTGGGCCTGGAGCCCATCCCCGACACCGTGGAGCTGCCGCCCGCCGGCCCGGGCCGCCCACCCCGCGGCGGCGCGCGGCTTGCCGGGGAGGGCGGGGAGGCGCGCGCGCACAGCCGCTGGCGCCCACCCTGACCGCGCCGCCGCCCCATGTGGACCGACACGCACTGCCACCTCGATGCCCGCGAGTTCGACGCCGACCGTGACGCGGTGGTGGCCCGCGCGGCCGCGGCAGGCGTGTGCATGCAGGTGCTGCCCGCCGTGGAGGTGGGCAACTTCGCCACCGTGCGTGCGCTCGCCCACCGCCACGGGCTCGCCTATGCCCTGGGCATCCACCCGATGTGCGTCATGCAGGCGCGCGACGAGGACCTGGACCGCCTGCGTGATGCGCTCCACGCGGCGCGGGACGACCCGCACCTGGTGGCCGTCGGCGAGATCGGGCTGGACGGCTTCGTGCCCGGGCTGGACATGGCGACGCAGCAGCGCTTCTTCACCGAGCAGCTCAAGATCGCGCGCGATGCCGGCCTGCCTGCGCTGCTGCACTCGCGCCGGGCCGCCGACCCGGTCCTGGCCGGCCTGCGCCGCATCGACACGCCCGGCGGCATCGCCCACGCCTTCAATGGCAGCCGGCAGCAGGCCGACACCTTCGTGGCCCTGGGCTACCGGCTCGGCTTCGGCGGCGCCATGACGCACGAGCGGGCGCTGAACATCCGCCGCCTGGCCGCCGAGGTGGCGGACGAGGCGCCGGTGCTGGAGACCGATTCGCCGGACATCGCGCCGCAGTGGCTGTACCGCACGGCGGCCGAGCGCGCGGCCGGCGCCACCATGCGCAACGAGCCCGCCGAGCTGGCGCGCATCGCCGACACGCTGGCGGCCCTGCGCGGGTGGGCGCGCGAGGCGACCGCGCAGCGCGTGCGCGCCAACACGCTGGCGGCGCTGCCGCGGCTGGCTGCCCTGCTCGACTGACGCGGACGCCGCGGGCTCAGGCGATGCGCAGCGGGATCGTCACCGGCCCATCGTTGACCAGGTGCACCTGCATGTCCGCGCCGAATTCGCCCGTGGCCACCACGGGGTGCGCGGCCCGGGCGCGCGCCACCAGCAGGTCGTAGAGCGCCCGGCCCTGGGCCGCCGGGGCGGCGCCGGTGAAGCTGGGGCGGTTGCCGCCGGAGACGTCGGCCGCCAGGGTGAACTGCGAGACGATGAGCAGGCCGCCCGGCGTGCCGCGGCCGTCCAGGTCCTGCACGCTGCGGTTCATCTTGCCCGCGTCGTCGCTGAGGATGCGCAGCTTGAGCAGCTTGGCCAGGAAGCGCTCCACCTGCGCCTCGGTGTCGGCCGGCTCGGCGCAGGCCAGCACCAGCACGCCCGGGCCGATGGCGCCCACCGTGCGCCCGGCGATGTCGACGCGCGCCTCGCGCACACGCTGGATCAGGCCGATCACCGAGGCACCTCCTGCCCACCGGGGGCGGGCTCGCCATGGGCATAGTGCGTCTCCACGCCCACGGGCAGCAGCTGGATGCTGGCGCGCAGGCCGGGCACGGCGGTGGTGAGTGCATGTTCCACCTCATTGCGCAGCCCGGCGGCACGCTCCAGCGTCCAGTCGGCCGGCAGGTGCATGTGCAGGTCGGCGAAGCGGCGGGCGCCGGCCCGGCGCGTGGCCAGGTGGTCGAAGCGCGCGGGCCCGCGGCTCGCCGCTTCCTGCAGCACCCGCTCGACTGCCTGCAGGTGCTCGGGTTCCAGCGCATGGTCCATCAGGCCATGGGCCGAGCGGCTGACCAGCGAGGCGCCTTCGCGCAGGATGTTCAGCGCCACGCCGATGGCGCACAGCGGGTCCAGCCACTGCCAGCCGGTGGCCATGACGGCCAGCAGGCCCGCCACCACGCCGGCCGAGGTCCACACGTCGGTGAACAGGTGGCGCGCGTCGGCCTCGAGCGCGATGGAGTGGTGCTGGCGCGCCGTGCGCAGCATGCCCCAGGCGAGCAGGCCGTTGATCAACGAGCTGAGCACCGACAGGCCCAGGCCCAGCCCCAGCGCTTCCAGCGGCTGCGGGTTGAGCCAGCGGTGCACGGCCGCGGCGATGATGCCGAGCGCGGCCGCGATGATGAGCACGCCCTCGAAGCCGCTGGAGAAGTACTCCGCCTTGTGGTGGCCGAAGGGGTGGTCGTCGTCGGGCGGCTGCGCCGCCACCGTCACCATGGCCAGTGCAAACACGGCACCCGCCAGGTTGACCAGCGATTCCAGCGCGTCCGACAGCAGGCTCACCGAGTCGGTGAGCCACCAGGCGCCCGTCTTCAAGGCAATGGTCGCGAGCGCAGCGGCGACAGACAGTTTCAAGTACGTGGCGACCTGCATGGCGCCATTGTCGCCGGCTGCACTACAGTCCTTCGCGGGCGGCAGGGGCAGGCGCGCCGCTTGCCCCGGCGCCGCTCGCTGGAGTCCGTGAAGGAGAACAACCATGAAACCTCGTATGCGTGTGATGTCGTGGGCCCTGGTCGCGAGCCTGAGCTTCGCCGGGGGGCTGCAATCGGCCCAGGCCGGTGTGATCGGTGCGGAGCAGCTGTCGTCGGCCCATGCGGCCGCCGCGCCCGCCCCGCAGGGCAGCGCGCGTGACGCGCTGATGCGCCACTTCGAGCGGGCCGACGTGCAGGCTGCGCTGCAGGAGCGCGGCGTCGACATGGCGCAGGCCCACGCCCGTGTGGCCGCGCTCACCGATGCCGAGGCGCAGCTGCTGCTCGACCAGATCGACAGTGCGCCGGCGGGCGCCAGCGACATCCTCGGGGTGCTGCTGTTCGTCTTCGTGCTGCTGCTCGTCACCGACATCCTCGGCCTGACCCAGGTGTTCCCGTTCACGCGCTCCACGCGCTGAACGCACGACGACCCCGGGGTGCCGCTGTCGTGAGGCCCAGCCGCCGCGCCTGCCTGCGCGCGGCGGCGGCGTTGCCGGTGTGGGCAGGGCTGGGCGCCATCGCTGGCTGCGGCACGATCGCCGCGCCGATGAGCGAGGCCCTGCGCCGCTCACCACCGGCGGGCCTGCCGGCGCGCGTGGCGCTGCCCGTGCCTTTCGTGGCGCAGGACGACGACCTGTGCGGGCCGGCGACGCTGGCCATGCTGCTAGGCGCCGCCGGCCTGCCGGCCGACATGGCCGCCATCACCCCGCAGGTCTACCTGCCCGGGCGCCAGGGCAGCCTGCAGATCGAGATGCTGGGTGCCACCCGCCGCCAGGGGGCGCTGGCGTTCACGCTGCCCCCCCGCCTGGAGGCGGTGTGTGCCGAGCTGGCCGGCGGCGTGCCCGCGGGCCTGCTGCTGAACCTGGCGCTGCCGGCGCTGCCGCGCTGGCATTACGCCGTGCTCACCGGCTACGACCTGGATGCCGGCACCGCGCGGCTGCACAGTGGCAACCAGGGCCCGCAGGTGTGGCCACTGGCCACGCTCGAGCACACCTGGGCCCGCGCGGGGGCCTGGGCGCTCGTCGCGCTTGCGCCCGGCCGCTGGCCCGTGGCCGCCACCGAGGACACGGCCGTGGCCGCGGTGGCGGCGTTCGAACGGGTGGACGGTGCCGGGTCGGCAGGCGCGGGCGTCGCCTGGCGCAGTGCCAACGAGCGCTGGCCGCAGGCCCTGGGGCCCGCGCTGGGCCTGGCCAACTGGCACCTGGCGCGCGACGAGCTGGCCGATGCCGCCCGCTGGCTGGAACGCGCGGCGCGACAGCACGACAGTGCCGTGGCGTGGAACAACCTGGCCGTGGTGCGGGCACGGGCGGGCGACCGGCAGGCCGCGCGCGAGGCCATCGACCGCGCCGAGCAGCGTGCCCGGCAGACCGAGCCGCGCTGGCTGCCCGAGATCGCCGCCACGCGCCAGGAATGGGGGCTGTGAGCCGCACCGGCAGGCCATGCCGGGTGCAACGGCGCCGCTGGCTCCTCACGTGACATCCGCCCGGGTGCGCGCCGAACACTCGTCCGATAATTCGCCGTTTAGCGCCCGGAGCACCTGCCTCCCATGCCCGACGCCCCCCAGGGCCCGCCCGTCGGCGGTCCGTACGACGACGACGACATCCTGGCCTTGCCGGCCGGCACCCGCTTTGGCGAGCTGGAGATCGTCCGCACCATCGGTGTGGGCGGCTTCGGCATCGTCTACCTGGCGCGCGACCATGTGCTGCAGCGCGTGGTGGCGCTCAAGGAGTACATGCCCGCCGAGCTGGCGCGGCGCGGGCCGCAGCAGGAAGTGCTCGTGCGCTCTCCTGCCGCCGCCGAGGCCTTCGAGGCGGGTCGACGCTCGTTCAACAACGAGGCGCGCCTGCTCGCCCGCTTCGACCACCCGTCGGTGCTCAAGGTGTACCGTTTCTGGGAGGCCAACGGCACGGCCTACATGGCCATGCCCTACCTGCCGGGGCGCACGCTCAAGGCCTGGCGCGAGTCGCTCGCCGGGCCGCCGCCCGAGGCGCAGACGCTCGCGGTGATGCTGCCCGTGCTCGATGGCCTGGCCCATCTGCACGCCGAAGGCATCCTGCACCGCGACATCTCGCCGGACAACATCCTGCTGCCCGACGGCGGCGGCGAGCCGGTGCTGCTGGATTTCGGCGCCGCGCGGCGGGCCATCGGCGAGCGCACGCAGACGGTGGCCACCATCCTCAAGCCGCGCTTTGCGCCGATCGAGCAGTACGGCGAGGAAGACGGCCTGCGCCAGGGCGCATGGACCGACCTCTATGCGCTCGGCGCGGTGATGCACTACCTGTTGCTGGGCCATCCGCCGCCGCAGGCCACGGCGCGGGCGGTGGCCGACGGCTACCAGCGCCTGGCCGACCGGGGCGTGCCGGGCTGGTCGCGGCCGGCGCTGGCGGCCATCGACTGGGCCCTGGCCGTGCGGCCCGATGACCGGCCCGCCACGGCGCAGGCGCTGATCGAGGCGCTGCGGGGCGAGCGCCTGGCGCCGGATGCCGGGCCGGCGGCGGTCGCGGCCGTGCCTGAGCCGGTCGACGAGGCCGACCATGTGCCCACCGTGCTGCTGGAGCTGGACACGGTGGCGGCCATGCCGATGGAATCCACGATGCCCATCGACTCCGCGCGCGTCGCTTCCGCCCGGCGACGAGCCGCGGCGCGGGGGGCGCCACGTGACCATCGCCAGTGGTGGCTGGCCGGCATCGCGGCCGCTGCGGTGGTGGCGCTGATCTGGTCGTGGCCGTCTCGGCAGATTCAGGCGCCTGCGGACACCGGCGAGGAGCCCACGGCCGCAAAGCGGCAGGCGCTAGCTGACAGAGCGCACTATCTCCCGATAGTCGGCTTCCGGGAAGGCTTTCAGCGTGCGCGTGCGCACGCTGCCGGCCA
>JACRBA010000056.1 GCA_016213265.1 Burkholderiales bacterium
CCGGAGTCGCCGCCACTCCACGCTGGGCTACAGCTCGCCGGTTCGGTTCCTGGAGGACTGGATCAGCAAGCATGCTGCTCAGCAGCCCCTGGCGGCATAAGAGCGGCCCGCTGGAAGACGAAATTCGACGGGCACCTCAGGCCGCCTCGTGAAGCGCGTCGCGGTCATCCGGGTGGGCAATGCTGATCAATGCGTGTGCGCGCTCCGAGACGCTCTTGCCCTTCAGGTTCACGATGCCGTACTCGGTTACGACGTACATGACATCCGTGCGCGGAGTCGTGACCACCGTGCCGCCGGCCAGTTCGGGCACGATGCGCGAGACCTCCTTGCCGTGGCGCGTCTTGTGCCGCGAGGACAGGCAGATGAAGGACTTGCCACCCTCTGACATGAACGCTCCGCGCACGAACTGCAGCTGGCCGCCAGTACCCGAGACATGCCGATGTCCCGAACTCTCCGACGCCACCTGGCCGCTCAGGTCGATCTGCATGCAGTTGTTGATGGACACGACGTTGCGGTTCTCTGCCACCTTCGCGGGCAGGTTGGTCAGGTCGACCGGCAGCGACATGCATTGTTCGTTGCCATCGAGGAAGTCGTAGGCCCGACGGCTGCCCACGACGAACGTGAACACGACCTTGCCCGGGTGCGTCTGCTTGTTCCGTCCGGTCACCTTGCCGGCATCGATCAGATCGACCATTCCATCGACAAACATCTCGGTGTGAATGCCCAGGTCGCGCAGCCCTGACTGCGCGATCGCAGAGCACACGGCGTTCGGCATGCCGCCGATGCCGATCTGCAGGCAGGCACCATCGCTGAGCTCGCGCAGGATGTAGTCGGCCACCTGGCGATCCGTGTCCCCCATGGGGGCGGCCGGCAACTCGGGCAATGGTGCGTCCGAGCCTTCGATCACGGCGTCGATCTCGCTCACGTGGACGGTGTTCTCCACGCCGTAGCACACCGGCATGGCAGGACAGGTCTCGACCACGATGCGCTTGGCCGTGTCGCAGATGGCCCGGGTGTAGGCATTGCTGGCACCGAAGTTGAAGTGGCCATGCGCATCCATCGGTGCCGTCTTGATGACGACCAGATCGACGCTCAGATGGCGCCGGTACAGCGCCGGCCCCTCGCCGAAGTTGAACGGCACGTAGCTCACGAGGCCCTGCTCGGCCTGCTTGCGGTCGTATCCCGAGAAGTGCCAGTTCTCGTTGATGAAGTGCCGTTGTTCGCGGTCGCACTCGATCACCTGCCGGGGCCTCAGACTCAGCGCGGCGCGGATGGTGACGCCCTCCAGCGATTGGCGCCTGGCGGCCAGCGCCTGGTCGAACAAATCAGGTTGCCCCAGCGCAAACCCGAACTCGATGCGGTCGCCGCTGCGCACGCTGGCGGCCACTTCGTCGGCGCTGCGCAATTTGCCTTGTCGTTGTTCCTGGGTTGTCATAGCAGTCTTGGTAGGCCAAATTCGCCGATCAGCGCGCGCTTCGCTCGCCCGACGCCTGTGCGCCGGCCGAGCCCCGACCGAAGGGCACGAGCATCGGCGTGCGCGCGCGCCAGTTCAGGTACTCGGGTCCCATCACCTTGAGCAGACCGCGCTCTTCGAAATGGACGCCGATCAGCACGTAGAGCGAGAACACGACCGAGAACACCAGGTGGCCGAGCGTCATCGTCGGCACCGACCAGAACGCGATCAGCAGGCCGAGCATCATCGGATGGCGCACGTACCGGTACACGAACAGGGTGCGAAACGGCACATGCGTGTAGGTCTTGCGGACGAAGTTCAGATAGACCTGGCGCAGGCCGAACAGCTCGAAGTGATCGGTCAGGAAGGTGGCCAGGAAGATCAGCGCCCACCCGAAGCCGAACGCGCCCCACAGCAGGTAGCTTGCGCTCGCGGCCTCGACCTGCCATACCACGCCGGCCACCGGCTGCCACTGCCACATCGCGAATGCGAGCACCACAGCGGAAGCGAGCACGTAGGTGCTGCGCTCGACATGTGAAGGCACGATGCGCGTCCACCACGCCTTGAATCCGGCTCGCGCCATGACGCTGTGTTGCAGCCCGAACAGCGACAGCAGCGCGATGTCCCACGCCGCCGCTCCGATGCCGCCCGCGGGTGCGCCATGGCTGATGGTCTTGGCGACCACACCAGGGACGACGAAGTCGCCGACGAAGACGATGAACCACAGGAAGACGGCGAAGAAGAACAGGTAGCAGCCGAAGCCGTAGAGCAACGCGAAAAGACGCGACACGACTGTTTCTCCTCCAATCAAGTTCTGGGGCCGGCTCTGCGCAGCGTGGCGCGCAGTTCACCCCGATGCATGGAACCCCGGCAGACTCGCCGGTCGCGTCGATGTCGGGACCGGCTCCCGGACAAGGCGCCGGCCTCGAATGCCGCACTCACACGGCCATGAACACCGACTTCGTTTCGAGATAGGAATCCAGGGATGCCTTGCCCAGATCGCGTCCTATGCCGGACTGGCGGTAGCCACCGAACGGCATGGAGGGATCGAGCATGCTGTGGCAGTTCACCCAAACCGTGCCGGCCTTGATCTTCGGAATCAGTCGGTGTACCTTGGACAGGTTGTTCGACCAGATGCTCGCTCCCAGGCCGAACGTGGTGTCGTTGGCCCAGGCCGCCACCTGATCCAGGTCGTCATAGGGCATCGCGGTCAGAACCGGGCCGAAGATTTCCTCCTGCACCACGCGCATCTGCTGGTTGACGTTGGTCAGCACGGTGGGCTGAACGTAGTAACCCTTGTCCTTGGCCCGTGCACCGCCGGCGACAACGCTGGTGCCCTGGCTGCGACCGATGTCGATGTAGTTGCAGACGCGGTCCATCTGCTCGCGCGAGACCAGCGGGCCCATTTGTGCCGAAGGATCCAGGCCGTGACCGAGGGACATCGACGATGCGATCTGGGCCACGTCGGCCACCACACGGTCGAACATCTTCTTCTGGACGAATAGCCGAGAGCCGGCGCAGCAGACTTGCCCAGAGCCGGCTCCGCTCGTTTGAACACGCAGCGGCCTGAGATAAGTGGATTGGCTGCGGTTTGAACTTCTTCAATCCAGGGCCCCTGCCAGGCCGCCGGAGGCGCCCAGGTTGAGCCCATGTACTCATGGTTCAACCCATCACGCTGCGGCCTGCATCGGCCCCAGCGAGTTGAAGTAGACCATGTCCGGTGTGCGGCCGTCGTGGCTCTGATGCGGCCGGCGGGCGTTGTAGAACTCGAAGTACGTGGCCAGGCTTTGCCGCGCGGCGCTGACGCCGTCGTAGGCCTTGAGGTACACGTCCTCGTACTTCACGCTGCGCCACAGCCGCTCGACGAAGACGTTGTCGCGCCAGCAGCCTTTGCCATCCATGCTCTGGCGCGCGCCGATGCGCATGACCTCGGCCACGAAGTCGGCGCTGCTGAACTGGCTGCCCTGGTCGGTGTTGACGATCTCCGGCGTGCCCCAGCGGGCTGCGGCCTCGCGCAAGGCCTGCACGCAGAAGTCCACCTCCATCGTGATCGACACACGATGGGCCAGCACCCGGCGGCTGTGCCAGTCCAGCACCGCCACCAGGTACACCCAGCCGCGCGCCATGGGGATGTAGGTGATGTCCAGCGCCCAGACCTGGTTCGCACGCTCGATGGCCAGCCCGCGCAGCGCGTACGCGAACACCGGATGCGCCGGGACTGGGTTTCGCCGCCGGGCAATCTCTATGCCGCCCTGTCCGGGCCGGGGGCGACGGGCAATCTGGCCGCCATGGCCCCGGTGCTGGTGGGGGGGTGCCTGTGCGACGCCCTGTACGCCCGGGGGTTTGTGACCAGGGTCAAGTGGCCAAACGA
>JACRBA010000003.1 GCA_016213265.1 Burkholderiales bacterium
CGCCCCAGGCGCCCAGCGTGCGCGGCGCACGGATCTCGCCGAGGATGAGGCCGGCCTGGCCGGCGTGCCAGTCGTCCACCAGCGCGTGCCAGGCCGCGGGCGTCAGCCCCTGCGGCCCGGCCAGCAGGCCAGCCACGGCCAGCGCGGCGCTGGCCCTGGCCAGGGCGTGCAGCAGCCGGCGGCGGCGGGCGAGGTCGCTGTCCATGTCAGGGCGTGCGCGGCGCCGGCAGGCGGGCCAGGCAATCGGCGATGGCGCGGGCGGCCTCGCCCAGGCGGGGCCCGGGCCGGATGATCACCTCGTACACCGCCGGATCGAAGCCGCAGGCCCGCCCCGGGCGGCCCGCCGCGGGCTGCAGCGCCGCCAGGCCGGCCCAGCCGGGGCGGCCGGGCATGTCGCGCAGCGCGCGGGCCGAGGCCATCACCACATCGGGCCGCGCGCGCACCACGGCCTCGGGGTTCAGCTTCGGAAACGGCCCCTGGGACGCGGGCACCACGTTGCCCAGGCCCAACCGCGCCAGCGTCTCGCCGATGAAGGACGCGGCCCCTGCCGCGTACGGGTCGCTGGCGACCTCGAAGTACACGCGCTGTCCGCGCAACGCGGGCGGCACGCGCGCCGCGGCGCGCTGCAAGTCGGCGTCGATCGCGGCCCACACGCGTGGGCCCGCTTCGTCACGCCCGAGCAGCCGGGCCAGCCCCTGCAGGGTGCGCTGCACGTCGGCATGGGTCTCGGAGTCGAGCACCACCACCGCCAGGCCGAGGCCGCGCAGGCGGTCCACCACGCGGGCCGAGCGGGCGGCCAGCACGACGTCGGGCCGCAGCGCCACGATGCGCTCGACCTGCGCATCCTCCAGGCCGCCGAGCCGGGGCAGCCGGCTGACGGGCTCGGGCCAGTTGGAATAGCGGTCCACGCCCACGAGCCGATCGCAGGCGCCCAGCGCACACACGCTTTCGGTGAGCGAGGGCAGCAGGCTCACGATGCGCTGCGGTGGCGCGGCGAAGTGGTGCTCGGTGCCGCCGTCGTCGCGCCAGGTGATGGCGGCCGCAGCGGCAGGCCCGCTCAGCACCGCGAGCAGCCCGGCCAGCAGCCAGGCGATGGTGGGCCGGCGCCTCATGGCCGCTTCACCGGCACATCGATGCCGGCGACCATCAGCGTGACGCGGGCGCAGGCCGCGGCCACGCGCTGGTGCAAGCGGCCCAGCGCATCGACGAACGCACGCGTCTCGTGGCCCAGCGGCACCACCCCCTGGCCGATCTCGTTGGACACCAGCACCACCGGGCCCTCGGCCCGAGCCAGCGCGGCGCACAGCGCATCACCGAGGCCCTCGACACGCGGCGCCCAGGCGGCCGGCTCCAGCGGCGGCTCCTCGCGCAGGGCCGCGGGCGGCATGAGCTCCTGCGTGAGCCACAGGGTCAGGCAATCGACCACCAGCAGGCGCCGCGGCGCCGTCTGCGCCTCGATGGCCGCCGGCAGGTCGTGCACCGCGTCCAGGGTGTGCAGGCCCGGCACCCGCGCGGCGCGATCGGCCCGGTGCCGGGCGATGCGCGCCGCCATCTCCTCGTCGGCCGCCCAGGCGGTGGCCAGCAGCCAGGCCTCGTGCCCGGGGACGGCGGCCAGCCAATCGGCCGCACGCTGCTCGGCGCAGCGCGACTTGCCGCTCTTCTGGCCGCCGAGGATCAGCTCGTGCAGGGCGTGCGCCATGGGCCTGCCGTTCAGAGGCCGCCGAAGTCGTAGCGCACGCCCAGCCAGGCCTGGCGGCCCAGGCCCTGGTAGTCGCGCGCCGGGGTGAGCGTCACGTCGGTGGCGTTCAGCACCTTGGCCTCGAGCGTCCATTCACGCGTGAGCTGCCAGCGGGCCTTCAGATCCAGCGTGGTCTCCTGCGGCAGGCGCCAGCCGCTGTCGGAGCGCTCGCCCACCTGCAGCACGGCGGCGCCCAGGCGCCAGTCGCCCCAGGTGTAGTCGGCAGCGATCGAGGCCTGGTGCGCCGCGCGGCGGTTCAGCCGCGCGCCGGTGTCGGCGTCCTTCGCATCGACGACGTCCACCTGCGCGCGCAGCGACCACGCGCCCAGCATGGCGCTGCCGCCGAGCGTGAGGCCCTGCAGCTTGGCATCGCTGACGTTGGCCGCGCAGCCGAAGGCGTAGGCCGGGTCGTCGGGACAGTCGGCCGGGTCGGGCGTGTAGACGATGAGGTCGCGCATGCGGTTGTGCCAGGCGGTGGCCGAGAGTTCGACGCCGCCCACGCGGCCGCTCAGGCCCAGCTCCAGGCTGCGGCCCCGCTCCGGCTCCAGGCCCGGCACGCCGTAGCCTGGGTAGTCGGTCTCGTTGAAGCTCGGCGCGCGGACCGAGGTGCCCGCCAGCGCGCGCAAGCGCCAGCCCTTGCTGAACTCGTACGCCGCGCCCAGGCGGCCGGTGGTCACGCCACCATAGGCCGAGTTGTCGTCGTGGCGCAGGTCGGCCTGCAGTTGCACGCCGGGGCGGCCCGCGGCACCGCCGAGCTCACCCAGCCAGGCGAGCACCACGGCCTGGTTGTCGCGCTCCTTCTGGTAGCCGGGGGTGTCGGCCTTCTCGGTGACGCCGTCGTAGGCGACGGTCAGCCGCTGGCCGGCGGCGGGCTTCCAGGTGGCCTGCGCCTCGAGCTGCTGGCGACGGGTGCGGAAGCGGTCGGCGTCGTCGGCGCCGCTGCGCAGGTCGCTCTCCTGCGCGGTGGCGCGCAGCGAGGTGGTCCAGGCCGCGCTCCAGTCGGCGCGGTGCTCGAGCGCCGCGACCTGGTTGTCGAGCCGGTTGCGGAAGTCGGGGCTCGCGTCGGCCGGCCAGCCGATGCTGGAGTCGTACTGCGCATCGAGCTCGCTGCGCAGCAGGCTCAGGCCCAGGCGGTGGCCCGGGGCGACGCGCCAGCCGAGCTGCGCCTGGGCGGACGTGCGCTCGAAGCCGTCATGGTCGGGGTTGTAGATGCCCCAAGGGTGGGCGGGCAGCGTCGCCGACACGCCGTCCAGCCGCTCGTGCGACACCGACGCGGCGGCGTCCACGGCACCGAAGCGGCCGCTGGCGTAGGCCGAGCCTTCCGCCGCACCGTACTGGCCGGCGGCCAGGGCCGCGCCCAGGCGCGTCTGGCCATCGCCCCGGCGGGTGACGTTCTGGATCACGCCGCCGGCGCCGTCGGCGCCGTACAGGCTGGAGCCCGGGCCGCGCAGCACCTCGATGCGCTCGACCATGGCCAGGCTGAGTCCCTCGAACTCCACCTGGCCCAGCGTGGCCGAGCCGATGCGCACGCCGTCGACCAGCACCAGCGTGTTGCCGACGCCGGCGCCGCGCATGAACAGGCCGGCGCTGGCGCCCGGGCCACCGTTGCGCGAGATCTGCAGGCCCGCTTCGCGGCGCAGCAGGTCTTCCACCGAGTCGGCCGTGGAGGCGCGGATCTGCTCCTCGTCGATGACCACCAGGTCACCGGCCAGGCGGCCGGCGGCCACGGGCTCGCGGGTGCCGGTGATGACCACCCGCTCCGGATCCGGTGCGGCAGCGGGCTGCACGGCGGCCGCCGGGGCGGCCTGGGCATGGGCGAAGGAAACGGGGAGGCACGCGGCGGCGCAGGCGAGCGCCACGGTGCGGACGCGGGCAGGCGCCTGGGCGGCATGCAGCCGCAGGAAGGAGGAAGACATGAACGGACGAGACAGCACACGTGCCATGCCGGATTCCCCGCCGGCGGGCACCTCACGGCGCTTCCGCATCGATGCGGCGCGCCACCTCGTTGGCCGGTATCCGGGCTGGCGGAGTCGACCCGTGGTCCCTTCCCAGGCGCGTTCGACGCGCCCAGTGGGTGTGTGCCACGAGCAGAGGGCAAGGCCGTGGTGGCCGTGTCCTCGTCCGCTTACCGTTGCGGGGGCAGCGCAGGTTGGGGTCGTCGCCGTGGGCACGACCCGCCCTGCTTCCCGTTGAACTGCACCACCCGGAGCGGGCGGCGCGAGCACCAACAGCCGCGCATCATAGCGGCGCGCCCGGCCGCGCGGGGCTGCGGTGCATCAAGCCGGCGGCAGCCAGATCGCGTGGTTGTCCGGCTGGCAGCCCGGTGGCACGGCCACGTGACGCGACGTCTCCTCGCGCGCAGCCACGGCGGCATCGGCCCCGAGGCTCCAGGCTTCGGCTCCCCCGTCCACCTCTTCCGCCCCATCGCCCGAGCGCGCCTGCGCACAGGCCTGCGGCAGGGCCACGGGGGGTTGCCAGCCCGCGACGGCGGACCATGCCAGCACGGCCCCGGCGCGCGTGGCGCCCAGTCGAAAGCCGTCGCGGCTGGCGGCGATGTCACCGGCATAACCCGCCCACTGAGCTGACCCGGCAGGCGCGGGTGGCAGGGGCAGCGCCCGCAGCCCGCGGGCGTCCAGCAGCGCCAGCAGCGGCGCGGCAGCGCGCGCCGCCGGGTCGGCGTGCTCGGCCTGCAGGGCGATGCCGAGCACGCCGCTGCCGGCGTGCCAGGCCAGGTGGCGCAGCGACAGCTGCGGGTCGGGCAGCCGCCACTGCCCCCAGCGGCGGCCGCTGCGCCGGTCGAACGCGACCAGCGACGAATCGACGGCCAGCGTGGTGTCGCGCGCGCGCCCGCTCTCGGGCCGGGTGGCCACGCCGCCATTGGCGACGAAGAGCGTGTCGCCCACCGCCAGCAGCGCGTGCGGGTCGGTGCCGCCGGTGGGCCACTCGTCGCGCAGCGCCAGGCTCAGCGGGTCGCGCAGGGCGAGCACGCCCGCGCCGTCCTCGTGGCGCTGCTCGGTGCTGAACAGCACGCCCTGCGCCGCGTCGTGCCACACGTGGCCGTTGAACTGCCGGCCGGGCTCGGCCCAGGCCTCGTGCAGCACGCGGCCGTCGGCGGACCAGCGCCGCATCCACAGGCCGGGACGGCGGGCCACGGCGACGAGCTGCCCACCGTCACCGTCCAGCGCCAGCGACGCGATGCCGTGGGCGCGTGTGGGCACCTCCAGCCGGCTGGCGACCTCGAAGCCCTGGCCGCCGAGACGCCAGACGCCGATGCAGCGCCGGGGCGCCTGCGCGCCGCCCGCGGAGGCGGCCTCGTCCCAGGCGAGTGCCAGCCGCAGCGCGCCGGGGGCAGCCCCGGCCACCGCGCCGCGGGCACCGCCCAGCGCGCCGAGGGCGCCGCCCAGGCAGAGCAGGCAGCGGCGACGGGCAGCGTCCATGGCGGGGCTGAAAGGAGCGTCAGGCGGGGCCGTTCGGCCGGCCGGTCAATCGCCGTCGTCCGAGCTGAACTCGAGCTGGAACGCCAGCTGCTCGGCGACCTGCCGGTCCACCACGTGGGCCAGCGCGTCCATGCGAGCCGAGGCGGCCAGCAGCCGGTCGGCGGGCGTGGCCGGCGTCGCGCCGCTGAACACGGCATCGACCGCCGCCGCCTCGCGCACCAGCGCATCGGCCGGGGCCGACAGGCCGCGCGCACGCAGGTAGGCGGCCAGCGGCTGCAGGCCGTCGGGCGTGCCCGGGCCGCCCGCCGTCTGCTGGCGCAGCGCCGTCCAGCGGGTGGCCCAGGCGGCAGCCGTCTGGCCGCTGGTGGCGCGTGGTGCCTGGCCCATGCCCCAGCTCTTGAGCGGCATCTCGATCTCGCGCCAGCGCAGGCGCGACACGGCCGACAGCCACTGGTTGGCCCAGCCGTTGAACCAGTCCGCCGCTTGCGCCGGGCTGCGCGTGGCGCCTGCCTCGGCCTGGAACGCGTCGGCCAGGCCGCGGGCCTCGTCATGCACGTCACCCGCCAAGGCCTGCAGGTAGGCGCAGGCTGCCGTGCGCGGGGCGGGCGGCTGCTTCCACAGCAGGTGCTCCAGGGCGGGCAGGCCCTTGGCCGGGGTGCCCACGCGGTCGAGCTGCCAGGTCCAGCGGCCGCTCACCGCGTCGGCCGCCGGGTCGGTGGCGTGCGGCTGGGCGATGGCCCGGTCCAGGGCCTGCGGCCGGAAGGCGTTGAAGTCGACGCGCGGCTCGCTGCGGCGCGTGAGCAGCGGGCCGGTGGTGACGGCCGACAGGCGCGTCCAGGCGAGCATGCTGTCCACCCAGGCCTGGCGGGCGGCGCGCCGCCCGGTGCCGGGGCGGCGCACAGCGCGCGGCTGCGTTGCACCAGCCGGCCGGCGGCCTCGGCGAGACGCTGCGCCTCGGGCGCATAGGCGTGGCGCAGCAGGCGGTCCACGAAGACGCCGGTGGCCGGGTCTTCCAGAGACACGCGCGTGGGCGCCGAGGCGGCCGCGGCAGGCTCACGCGCCTGGGCCCACGCGGGCGCGCCCACCAGCCCCAACCCCAGCCCCAACACCAGCCCCCACCCCAGCACGGGCGACAGGCAGCACGCCGCGCCGAGCGGCCAGCCGGCCAGTGTGCGGCGCCTCACAGCGACTCCACGAACTTGACCAGCGCCGCGCGCTCGGCGGCGGACATCTTCAGCACGCGCTGCTTCGCGGCCTCCGCCTCGCCGCCGTGCCACAGCACGGCTTCCAGCACGCCATCGGCGCGGCCATCGTGCAGCAGGCGCTGGTGGCCGTTGACGTCGCGGATGAGGCCCACGCCCCACAGCGGCGGCGTCTTCCACTGGCGGCCGTTGGCCTGGCCGTCAGGCCGGCCGTCGGCCAGCGCCGGGCCCATGTCGTGCACCAGCAGGTCGGTATACGGCCAGATGGTCTGGCCGGCCACCTTGGGGCTGGACAGCGCGGGGAACGGCGCACCGGCGGTCACGTAGCTCGGCCGGTGGCACACGGCGCACTGCGCGGCGTGGAACAGCGCCTGGCCGCGCAGCACCTGCGCGTCGTTGGGCGCGCGCCGGGCGGCCGGCGCGAGCGTGGCCTGGTAGAAGACCACGTGGCCGAGCGTCGTGTCGTCGATCTCCGGGCCTTCGCCCTTGGCCCCGCGCGGCGCGGCCAGGCAGTCGCGCTGGGCGTCGGTGCAGGCGTCCTTGGGGAACACGCGCGAGGTGATGCCGATGTCGCCGAGGAAGGCGCCCGCGGTCTGGTGCGCCAGGGTCGGCACGTTGGCCTTCCAGCCGAAACGGCCCACGCGCTGCTCGCCCGACCAGGCGTCGAGCACACGGTTCGCACGGCCGCGGATGGGCCCGCCGGCCTCGGCCTGGGCGCGCTCGTTGGCCAGGAGGTCGCTCTCGGCGATGGCCTCGAGCAGGCCGGCGCCCGCCAGCTGGGGCGCCACACGCGGGCTCACCAGCACGTCGCGCCGCATGGGGCCGTAGGCCAGGTCGGTGAAGCGGTAGTGCGGCGCCTGCAGCGTGTAGCGCGTGCCGTCGGCGAAGCGGCCGGGCACGGGCGTGCGGCGGATCTGCACCTGCCCCTCGGGCTTCACGTCGCCGATGGCGCGGTTGTTGAACTGGTCGCCGTACACGGGCTCGGGCGCGGTGGCCAGCAGGTCGTCGCCACCGCGCACAGGCACGGACAGCCGCAGCAGCAGCCCGGTGGGCTGCTCGGCGCTGAGGCCACGGCGGAAATCCGGCGGCGCACCGCGGCCGTCCTGGTCGTGGCAGGCGCCGCAGGAGCGGGCGATGAAGTGGGGCCCGAGGCCGTCCCGCGCGGTGGTGGACGCGGGCGCTTCCACCCAGTTGCGGCGGAAGAACGAGTTGCCCACCGCGAATCGCTGGCGCTCGTCGTCGTCCAGGTTGGCGAACGGGAAGGAGAAGGCGTTGCGGCCGGCCGCGGGCACGGTGGTGGCCCCGCCGGTCTGCTCGCCGAGCGGGTCGGCCGGTGCGGGCTTCTCCTCGGCCACGGCATCGGCGGGGCTCAGCAGGCCGGTGCCGGCCAGGCAGGCGGCCACGGCGGCCACCACGATCAGGGCGGCCCCCGCGGCGGCCGGGGGACGGTGCATTGGGCGCATGGAGGGTCCGGTCACTGCGTGCGGGTGAGCCGCGTGATGCCGATGGCCGCGGCGGCCTGGGGCAGATCCTTCGACTGCGCGATGAGCGCGTCGATGGTGGCCTGCACACGGCGGCGGCCGGGGGCGTCCGAGCCGCCCACGATCTCGCGGTCGAACGGGGCCTGGATGGCCTGCGCCGCCGCCACCGAGGCGGCGATGTCGCGCGTGGTCTTGTCGGCCAGGGCGGCGTTGGCCTGCGCCACCAACTGCTGCAGCGACGGGCCTTGCAGCACGCTGCCGTCGCGCCGTGCATAACGGCCCAGCCACACGTTCTGGATGCCGGTGGCATTGGCCACCACGTCGCGGTGCGTGTTGTCGGAGAAGCAGGAGTGCTCGTCCTCCTGGTCCTGCGTGTTCATCGCCACTTCCAGCCGCTCGCCGGCCAGCTCGCCGCGCGACAGCGAGCCGATGCCCACGATGATCTTGCGCACCGCCTCCAGGCCCTCGGCCTCGAAGCGCGCGCGGTAGTTGCTGGCCCCCGGCGCCCAGGCGCCCACCAGGTAGCGCAGGTCGTCGATGAGCAGTTCCGTGACGGCGGTGAGGTACTGGCGGCGGCGGTCGGCGTTGGGCGCCTTGCCGTCCACGAAGTCCTCGAACGAGCGGTTGCCCGGGCCGTCGGCGTTGAAGTCCTGGCCCCACAGCAGGAACTCGATGGCGTGCCAGCCGGCGGCGATGTTCTCCTCGCCGCCCTTCTCGTTCAGGCCGGCCAGCGAGGCCTTGGTCAGGGCGATCTTGCGGTTGGCCACGATGCCGCCCGCGCGCTTGCCCTTGACGGTGTCGATGTACGACTCGTCGAGGGGCCAGGCGTTAATGCGCCCTTCCGGGCCGTTGTCGCCGTCGATGGGGCCGGCATAGAAGCGGAAGGCCTCGGTGGGGCCGTACCACTCGCGGGCCTCGCGCCAGGCGGCGCGCGCGGCCTCCAGCCGCTCGGCGCTGGGCTGGGCGACGAAGGCGCTGATCACCTGCTGCATCTGCAGCGCCGCGGCCAGGGTGTCCTCGTAGCCGGCGGCCACGCCCGCCGCGTAGTGGCGCACCACCGCCTCCGGCGTCACGGCCGACGCGGCGGCGACGGGCGCCGGGGCCGGGGCCTGCGCGTGCGCGGGCAGGGCCGACCAGCCGCAACCGGCCGCGAGGGCCACGGTGCCCAGCACCTGACGCGCCGCGCGCCACTTCATCGAACAAGTCATCGCTTCTCCTGCTTCTTTTTCGCCGATGCGACACACCGGCGGGAATGCACTCTCGGGGTCACGGGCACTCGCCTCGTGCATGGTTTCCCCGTATCATAAACGCGAACGACTCGCATTTGCATTAGAAATTGAACTGAGGAGAGGCTCCCTGTGATCCCTTGCCCGTCCCGACATCGCCCTGCGCTGCAGGCGCTGACGCTCGCCCTCGCCACCTGCGGCCTGGGCACCGCCTTCGCGGCCCCCGCTGCGACCGACCCGGCCGTCCTGGAGCGTCTGGACAAGCTCATGCAGCGCGTGCAGGCGCTGGAACAACGCAACAGCGAGTTGGAGCGCCAGGTGCAGGCACTGCGCGCCCCGGCCCCGGCCACGGCCCCGCCCGCTGCCGCGGCCGCCCCCCGCCGGCGGCTGGGGCGAGCCGCGCCTGGCCGCCCTGGAGCAGCAGGTGAAGGCACTCGCCCGCCCCCTCGAGGCCGAAAGCGGCGAGGAACTCACCGTCGAAGGTGGTCTGGGGGCCGTGGCCCAGCAGGTGGGCGGCCGCGGCAGCGACACGGGCCGTGACCAGGGCAGGTTGAACTACCGCGGCGACGTCGAGGTGACGCTGCCGCTGGGCACCGTGCCGGCGCTCGGCGAGGCGCGCTTCACCGGCTTCGGCCACCTGCGCTTCGGCCAGGGCAGCGGCGTGTCGCTGCGCCCCACGCACACCGCCACGGTCAACTCGGTGCCCTTCGAGGCCGGCTCCGGCTCGGACGAGACCTACGCCATCGTCGCCCAGGCCTGGGGCCAGCTGAGCTGGCAGCTGGGCGGCCTGGGCTTCAACGACCTGCCGGGCAACCGGGTGGAGCTCACGCTCGGCAAGATCGACATCTTCAGCTTCTTCGACCAAAACGAGGTGGCCGGCGACGAAGGCGCCCAGTTCCTGAACAACGTGTTCGTGCACAACCCGCTGCTCGACTCGGGCGGCGACATCGCGGCCGACGCCTACGGGTTCGCCCCCGGCGCCCGCGTGGCCTACATCGACGAGGGCGAAGACCGCGGCTGGGGCTGGGGCGCCTCGCTGGGCGTCTTCGGCGCGGGCACGGCGGCGAACTTCGGCACGGGGCCGCGACGCCCGCTGGTCATCGGCCAGCTGGAGTTCTCGCCCAAGCAGATCAACGGCGAGCCGCGCGGAAACTACCGGGTGTATGCCTGGACCAATGGCGAAACCACCGACCTGGCCGGCGAGGCCCGCCAGCGCCACAGCGGCTACGGCCTGTCGGTGGACCAGAAGATCGGCCGCGAATGGAACGTATTCGGCCGCTGGGGCCAGCGCACCTCGGGCGACGGGGCTTTCGACCGCGCGCTGACCGCCGGCTTCGAGCACGGCGGCCGGGCCTGGGGCCGCGGCACCGACGCGGCCGGCCTGGCCGTGGGCTGGGTGCGCACCAGCGGCGAATGGGCCGCGGCCACGCGCCTGGACACCAGCCTGGTGGGCTTTGCCGCGCGCGGCAACGAGCAGATCGTGGAGGCCTACTACCGCTGGAAGCTCAACGAGCACCTGGAGCTCACGCCCGACCTGCAGTGGATCCGCCGCGCGGGCGGTGATGCGGATGCGCCGGACTTCCTGGCGGTGGGATTGCGGGCAGCGGTGGGGTTCTGAGAGCCAGCCGGCGTCCGTTCGGCCAAAGCTTGTCGAAGGCCCACCCCACACCGTTCGGCCTGAGCTTGTCGAAGGCCCTGGCGTGCACGGGTGGATACCAGCCCGCGCCGGCGCCCGCCCCGGGCGGCTCATTCGTCCGCGCCTTCGGCCTCGCGGCCGAAGGTTCCCTGCGATGCTCGGCCCCGGGTCGCGCGGCTCAACTCGCTTCGTTCGCTGCGCTCACTGCGCTCGGACAGTCGCCGCGAGTCAGACCACGAAGCGCGCTGGCGCGCGCCGACCCGCGGCCTGCGCTTCTCGGCGCTGCCCACATCGCCACCCGGGGCAGGCACCGGCGCGGGCGGTCAAGTGCCTCATCCCTTCACGGGGCCCTTCGACGCCGCACCGACGCCTCCCTGGCACCCCCGACACCCGCCCCGCCGGGCGATTTGGGGAGCGGCGAGACGCACAGGACGGCCGGCAGCGCGCCGTTGCGGCGCGCCGCGTCTTCTGACTCGCCGTCCGGTGTCTGAGCGAAGCGGGCGGAAGCCCGCGCAGCGAGTTCGGCGGCGTGCCGGCCGGCCGAGCATCGCAGCGGACCCTCGGCCGCCAGGCCGAGGGCGCGGACGAATGAGCCCGGCGGGGCGGGTGTCGGGGGTGCCGCGCGACGGCCTTGGCGTGCGGGGCCTTCGACAAGCTCAGGCCGAACGGGAGGTGGTCAGCCGCCCCGCGCCGCCCGCCGCAAGGCCGCCACCAGCCGATCCACATCGGCCAGCGTGTGCGCCGCCGACAGCGCGATGCGCAGCCGCGCCGTGCCCGGCGCCACGGTGGGCGGGCGGATGGCGGGTACCCACAGGCCGGCATCGTGCAACTGCTGCATCACGGCCAGCGCCGGCGCGTTCTCGCCGATGACCAGCGGCTGCACCGGTGTGTCCGACGGCAGCAGCCGCCAGCCGGCCGCGTCCACGGCCGCGTCGGCGCCGGGCGCCAGGCCGTCGCGCAGGCGTGCCACCAGCGCGTGCAGGTGGGCGCGCCGCTGGTCGCCCTCCTCGCCGGCCACCACCCGCAGCGAGGCCCGCAGCGCCTCGGCCAGCAGGGCCGGCGCGGCGGTGGCGAAGGTGTAGCTGCGCGTGGCCTGCAGCAGCCACTCGACCAGGCGCTGCGGGCCCGCCACGAAGGCACCCGCCACGCCCCGCGCCTTGCCGAGGGTGGCCATGTAGATCACGCGTTCCGAGGCGCCGGCGCCCGTGCGGCCCACCGCCGCCAGCGCGCCGCGGCCCTGGGGCCCCAGCACGCCGAAGCCGTGGGCATCGTCGACGAGCAACAGCGCATCGTGGCGCTCGGCCAGCGCGATCAGCGCCGGGATGTCGGCGATGTCGCCGTCCATGCTGAACACCGCGTCGCTGAGGATCAGCTTGCGGCGCGCCGGCTCGGCGGCGAGCGCCGCATCCAGGGCGGCCAGGTCGGCATGGTCGTAGCGGCGGATCGCCGCCTTGGACAGGCGTGCGCCGTCGATCAGGCAGGCATGGTTGAGCGCATCGGAGAAGATGGCATCGCCCGGCCCCACCAGCGCAGGCACGATGCTGGCGTTGGTGGCGTAGCCGGCGTAGAAGTACAGCGCCCGGGGCAGCTGCACGAAGGCCGCCAGCTCCTGCTCGAGCGCGGCGTTGGCCGCGCTGTGGCCACTGACCATGGGCGAGGCGCCCGAGCCCACGCCGTAGCGGTCCACCGCGGCGTGCACCGCGTCACGCAGCGCCGGGTGGCCGGCCAGGCCCAGGTAGTCGTTGCTGCAGAAGGCCAGCAGCTCGCGGCCATCCACCTGCAGCCGTGCCCCGCCGGCCGGCTCCACCACACGGCGGCGGCGGATGAGGTGGGCGGCCTGGCGCTCGGCCAGGCGGGTGTCGAAATCGTCGAGCCAGGTCATGCAAGCGGCCGCGGCGGCAAGCGCCCGGCAAGGAGAGGGTCAGTGCAGAAAAGGCGTCAGGTCCAGGCCCGCCGCCAGCGCGCGCGGCTCGGGCACCCCGGCCTGCCACGGCAGCACGCCCCAGCACGGCGCCGGCAGGCGCTGGCGCAGCGTGGCCAGGTTCTCGTCGAGGCAGGCCATGTGGGGGTCCACGACGTTGCCGACCCAGCCGGCGAGCTCGAGGCCGTCGGCCCGGATGGCCTCGGCGGTGAGCATCGCGTGGTTGAGGCAGCCCAGGCGCAGGCCCACCACCAGCAGCACCGGCGCCGCCAGCGCCCGCGCCAGGTCGGACAGCAGTTCGTCGTCGTTCACCGGCACGCGCCAGCCGCCGGCACCTTCGACCACCAGCGCGTCGGCCTGGGCCTGCAGCGCGCGCGCGGGCGCCAGCAACTCCGCCACGGTGACGCGGCGGCCGGCCCGGCGCGCGGCCAGGTGGGGCGACAGCGGGTCGGGCAGCGCCACGGGGTTGTCCAGCTCGGGCGCCACCGCCAGCGTGGACGCGGCGCGCAGCTGCAGCACGTCCTCGCTCGCCCAGCCGCCCGGCGTGCCGGCATGCGGCACCAGGCCCGAGGCCACGGGCTTCATGCCCACCACGCGCCGGTGGTGGCGGGCCAGCGCATGCAGCACCGTGGCGCTGACCAGCGTCTTGCCCACGCCCGTGTCGGTGCCGGTGACGAACAGGGTGCGGCGAGCGCCGGGGAGGGGCGCGTGGTCAGACACCATCGACGCCTCCCATGGCGACGGCGCGGCCCTCGGCCGGCTCCTCGGCCAGCGTGGCCTGCAGCGCCGCCAGCGCACCGGCGGCCAGGAAGGCGCCCTCGTCCTCGCTGATCACGTAGGGCGGCATGGCGTACACCGTGTGCCCGATGGGCCGCAGCAGCACGCCCTGCGCCAGCGCGTGCGACGCGAAGCGGCGGGAGAAGTCGGGGGCGCGGCTGGCCACGTCCCACGCGAAGATCATGCCCTGGCGCCGTGGGTGGCGTACGGCGGGGTGGGCGGTGAGCGGGGCGAACTGGGCCCACAGCCGGTCGGCCGTGGTGCGGTTGGCCTCGACGATGCCGGTCTGCTCGATCAGGTCCAGCGTGGCCAGCGCGGCGCGGCAGGCCAGGGGGTTGCCGGTGTAGCTGTGCGAGTGCAGGAAGCCGCGCGCCACCTCGTCGTCCCAGAAGGCCTCGTACACCGCATCGGTGGTGAGCACGGCCGACAGGGGGAGCGTGCCGCCGGTGAGGCCCTTGGACAGGCAGAGGAAATCGGGGCGGATGGCCGCCTGCGGGTGCTGGTGGGCGAACAGCGTGCCGGTGCGGCCGAAGCCCACGGCGATCTCGTCGAGCACCAGGTGCACGGCGTGCCGGTCGCACAGTGCGCGCAGGCGCTGCAGGTACCGCGGGTCGTGCATGGCCATGCCGGCCGCGCACTGCACCAGCGGCTCGGCGATCACGGCCGCGGTCTCGTGCGCGTGCTCGGTGAGCCAGGCGTCCAGCGCGGCGGCCGCGCGCTCGGCGACGTCGGCGGGCGTCTCGCCGGGCGCAGCCTGGCGTGCGTCGGGGCTGTCCACGGTGGCCGCCAGCCGCACGAGCGGCGCATAGGCCTCGCGGAACAGCGCGATGTCGGTCACGGCCAGCGCACCCACGGTCTCGCCGTGGTAGCCGCCCGCGATGCCCACGAAACGGCTCTTGGCGGGGCGGCCCGCGTTGCGCCAGAAGTGCGCGCTCATCTTCAGCGCGATCTCGGTGGCGCTGGCGCCGTCGCTGCCGTAGAACGCGTGGCCCAGTCCCGTGAGCGCCGCCAGGCGCTCTGACAGCTCCACCACGGGGGCGTGGGTGAAGCCGGCCAGCATCACATGGTCCAGCGTGTGCAGCTGATCCACCAGGGCCTCGCGGATGGCCGGGTGGCCGTGGCCGAAGAGGTTGACCCACCACGAGCTGATGCCATCGAGCACCCGGGCGCCCTCGTGGTCGTGCAGCCACACGCCCTGGGCGCGGGCCACGGGGATCAGCGGCTGGGGCCGCTCGTCGCGTGCATGCAGCTTCATCTGCGTGCACGGGTGCCAGACGGCCGCCAGGCTGCGGCGCCGCCACTCGTCGTTCAGGCTCATGCGCGGGACGTGAATCGATCAGCCGGCCTGCGGGCCCGAGGGCTCGTGGCGGATCTCCTTGACGCGGTTGTCGCCGTCCACGAACACCAGCGTGGGTACATGCGCGTCGATGCGGTCGTCGTGCACCGAGGCGAACGAGGCGATGATCACCAGGTCACCCACCGCCGCCCGGCGTGCGGCCGAGCCATTGAGCGAGATGACACCGGAGCCGCGCGGCGAGGCGATCGCGTAGGTGATGAAACGCTCGCCGTTGCTCACGTTCCAGATGTGCACCTGCTCGTTGGGGCGGATGCCGCTGGCGTCGAGCAGGTCCTGGTCGATGCCGCAGGAGCCTTCGTAGTGCAGCTCGCAGTGGGTGACCGTGGCGCGGTGGATCTTGGCGTGCAGGAAGGTGCGGAACATGGGTCGTGCGGCGCAGCGGGGGTCCGGCGGGGCTGTCAGCCCTGCAGCGAGTGGCGCGCCTTCATGCCCAGGCGCGTGAGCAGGGCGCGGTCGCGTTCGACGTCGGGGTTGCCGGTGGTCAGCAGCTTCTCGCCGTAGAAGATGGAGTTGGCGCCAGCGACGAAGCACAGCGCCTGCATCGCCTCGTCCATCTGCTGCCGGCCGGCCGACAGGCGCACGCGGGCGGTGGGCATGGTGATGCGGGCCACGGCGATGGTGCGCACGAACTCGAAGGGGTCGATCTTCTCGGTGCCGGCCAGCGGCGTGCCCTCCACCTGCACCAGCTCGTTGATGGGTACCGACTCGGGGTACGGGTCGAGGTTGGCGAGCTGGGCGATCAGCGCGGCACGCTCGGCGCGGCTCTCGCCCATGCCGACGATGCCACCACAGCACACCGACATGCCGGCCTTGCGCACATGGTCCAGCGTGTCCAGGCGGTCCTGGTAGTCGCGCGTGGTGATGATGCGGCCATAGGCCTCGGGCGCGGTGTCCAGGTTGTGGTTGTAGTAGTCCAGGCCGGCGTCCTTGAGGGTGAGCGCCTGCTGCTCGCTGAGCATGCCCAGCGTGCAGCACGCCTCCAGGCCGATGGACTTCACCTCGCGCACCAGCTCGGCCACCTTCTCGATGTCGCGGTCCTTGGGCGCGCGCCAGGCGGCGCCCATGCAGAAGCGCGTGGCGCCGGCCGCCTTGGCGGCTTCAGCGGCCTGGCGCACGGCGTCGCTGTCCATCAGCTTGCCGGCCTCGACGCCGGTGTCGTAGTGCACCGACTGCGGGCAGTAGCCGCAGTCCTCGGGGCAGCCGCCGGTCTTGATGGACAGCAGCGTGGCCAGCTCCACCTCGGCGGGGTCGAAGTGCTCGCGGTGCACGGTCTGGGCGCGGAACACCAGCTCGGTCAGCGGCAGCGCGAACAGCGCCTCGATGTCGGCCACCTTCCAGCGGGCGTTGGGCGCCGCGTCCGGCGCGGCCGGGGCACGGTGCAAGCGGATGGGCTGTTCGGTGGTGAGATCTTGCGTCATGGTGGGTTCAGCACTCGATGTTGTCGATCAGGCGCGTCGCGCCCAGGCGGGCGGCGCCCAGCGCCACCAGCGGTTCGCCGGCCAGGCGCTCGGCCTCGCTCGGCGGCAGCAGGTCGCGGCGGCGGCGCAGCGTGAGGGAGTCGGGTGCCCAGCCGCGGGCGGCCAGCGCGGCCATGGCCTCGGCCTCCAGCGCCTCGCGCGGAGCCCGGCCGTCGCGGGCGCGGGCGGCCAGGGCCTGCAGCGCCTGCGGCAGCGCGATGGCCTCGTGGCGCTCGCTCTGGCCCAGGTAGCCGTTGCGCGAGGACAGCGCCAGGCCGTCGTCGGCGCGCACGGTGGGCGCACCCACCACCTGCACCGGCAGCGCGAACTGGCGCGCCATGCCGGCGATCACCTTGAGCTGCTGGTAGTCCTTCTGGCCGAACACCGCCACGCGCGGCTGCACACACTGGAACAGCTTCATCACCACCGTGCACCCGCCGGTGCAGAAACCGGGGCGGAACTCGCCCTCCAGGATGTCGGGGAGCGCGGCGGGCGGCTGCACCTTGTACGTTTGCGGCTCGGGATAGAGCTCGGCCTCGTCGGGCGCGAAGACGAGGTCGCAGCCGGCGCCGGTGAGCAGCTCCACGTCGCGGGCGAGCGTGCGCGGGTAGCGGTCGAAGTCCTCGTGCGGCAGGAACTGCAGCCGGTTGACGAAGATGCTGGCGACCACCGGGCCGCCGCGTTGCCGCGCCTCGCGCACGAGCGACAGGTGCCCCTCGTGCAGGTTGCCCATGGTGGGCACGAAGGCCGTCTGTTCCTGCCCAGCCAGCCTGTGACGCAACTCGGTGATCGAATGAATGACCTGCATATCACCTCACGGCGCGGCGCAGCCGCCGCCGCCCATCCAGTGGCGTGCGCGGATCCGGCTGTGCCGGTCCGCTGCGCGAGCCCCCTCGGGGGGCAGCCCCCTGGCAGGGGGGCGTGGGGGCCTCATGTCAGTAGCCGTGCACGGCTTCGTCGGGGAAGCTGCCGTCCTTGACCGCGGCCACGTAGGCCGCCACGGCCTGGGCCACGGACAGGCCCGGCGCATCCGCCGCACTGCCCGGCACGCGGGTGAAGTCGCGCACGAAGCGGGGGCGCTTGCCGGGCGTCAGGCCCAGCATGTCGTGCAGCACCAGCACCTGGCCGGTGGTGCCGGCCCCGGCACCGATGCCGATGGTCATGAGCTGCGGCAGCTGCTCGGTGATGCGGCGGGCCAGGGTCGAGGGCACCAGCTCCAGCACCAGCATGGCGGCGCCGGCCTCCGCCAGCGCGGTGGCGTCGGCCAGCAGCTGGGCCGCGGCCGCCTCGTCGCGGCCCTGCACCCGGTAGCCGCCGATGGCGTGCACGCGCTGCGGCGTCAGGCCGAGGTGCGCGCACACCGGCACGCCGCGCTCGACCAGGAAGCGCACGGTCTCGGCGGTGTAGCCGCCGCCTTCGAGCTTGACCATCTGCGCGCCCGCGCGCATCAGCGCGCCGGCCGAGGCCAGGGCCTGCTGCGGGCTGGCTTCGTAGCTGCCGAACGGGAGGTCGGCGACGAGGAAGGCAGCGCGCTTGCCGCGCGCCACGGCCTCGGTGTGGTAGGCCATGTGCTCGAGCGTGACCGGCAGCGTGCTGGTCTGGCCCTGGATCACGTTGCCCAGCGAGTCGCCCACCAGCAGCACGTCGGCGCCGGCGTCGTCCAGCACGCGGGCGAAGGTGGCGTCGTAGCAGGTCAGCATGGCGAGCTTCTCACCCCGCGCCGCCGCGTCACGCAGGCGGGGCAGGGTCACCGCCGGGCGGGCGGCCGGGGACGCGTCGGACGTCGAAGGATGCACGCTCATGGGTCGGCACTCGGCTAGGGGCTCGTGGCAGGGCGGGGCGCGGCCGCGTCGGGCGCGGGATGCTGCGCCGCAGCAGGGGCGCCATTCTGCCTGCAACGGCTGACGCGGCCGCCAGCCGGGCATGGCAGCCGTGGGCCTATGCGGCTCGCCCCCGGCCCGCCGTCACGCCAGCGGGTGCACGGTTCTGGTCACTGCTCGACGATCTGCCACACGATGCCCCGCGCGGCCAGGCGCCGGGCCACGCGCTCGGCCTCGTCCTGGTCGGCCAGGGGGCCCACGGACAGGGCATCGCCCTCGGGCGTGCCGATCACGTCCACGCGCAGCCGGCTGCCGGTCTGGCCCATGCTGCGCAGCGTGGCCTCCAGCTGCTGGGCCTGCGCCCGCAGCACGGTGGGATCGCCCTGCGCGGGCCCCACCAGGCGAAAGCGGCTGGGAACGGCCGCGCGCGGATCGCCCATGTCCAGGGGCACCCCGGCCCCCACCTTGGGGCCCGAGCGCCCGCGGCCGTCCAGGGGCACCGGTTGCGCAGGCGGCGCGGCGTTGTCGGGGCCAGGGGTTGGCGGCGCGGTCGCCGGCTCGGGCGCGGGTGCCGCGGGGCGCACCCGGTCCCGTGCGGGCTCGGGCTCGGCCGGCATGGTGGCCGCAGGCGGTGGCAGCGCCGCCGTCACCGGCCCCGGCAGCCGCCCCGCGGGCCAGGCCGCCCAGGCGATCCAGCCTGCCACCACCAGGGCCGGCAGCGACAGCAGCGCCGCGCCGAGCGCCAGCCGCGGGCGGCGGAGGTGCGGGTGGCCCAGCAC
>JACRBA010000004.1 GCA_016213265.1 Burkholderiales bacterium
GCTGCGGCGGCGGGCGGTGGCGCCTGGGGGCGCGGCGCCGGTGCGGAGCGCACCTCGGTGATGCGCGGGGCGGCGGCCCGTGTCGCGCCTTCGGCTTTCTGTGCGTTCAGGCGGATCCAGTACAGCGGGCTGGCGGCGTCCTTCTTGACGCGCTCGCTCACGGCTTCTTCGGTCACGGGTGCCGGCGCGGCGGTGGTCTGGGCCAGGGCCGGGCTGGTGCCGGCCAGCAGCACCAGGCCAGCGGTGGCGACGGTGTGGCGTCCAACGAAGGCAATCATGGGCATCGTGTCGATGAAGCGCAGCCGCGCGGGTGGCACGGCCGGCAACGGGGGGCGGGGCGCAGCGAGTGGATCACACCCGCTGCGGCCGCGGGCCTGGCCGGGCCACGGCAGGCGCCGGCATGCAAGAAATGTTCACGCGGGCCGGTACTTCACGAGTCGCCGCGTGCGGACCGGGCCTTGCCCAGCAGGGCGTCCTTGAGCTGGGTATCCGCGGGGGAGGGCCCCAGCCAGATGCTCATCAGCGCCGTGTAGAACTCGGGCTCCTTGATGGGATCGAGCTCCGGCTTGCCGTTCACGGAGATCACCGTGCCGGTGCCGGGGATCCAATCCACGGTGAAGCTCTCGCCTGTCGCCAGCTTCTTGCGCTTGGAGAACAGGTCGGCCATCTTGATGGTGCCATTGATGGACTTGGCGAACACGTCCCGCGGGGAGTTCTTTTCCATGCCCTGCGTGAACAGCTTGCCCAGCTCGTTGCCGTCGATGTCGCGCAGCATCGTGATGTGGATGCGGCGCGGCGCGGCGGTGGCGCCGTACACCGCATCGGGCGTGCCCATCTTGCTGGGCAGGTACAAGGCCGCCGCATAGACCTTGAAGATGGCCTTGTAGCGGATGCCCGCACCGTTGAGCTGCAGCTTCTGCCCGCCCACCTGCTCGACCGTCTCGTACTTGATGCCCGCCAGATCCACCGTCTCGGCATGGCCGGTGGCCACCGCGCCCCACGCCAGACAGCTGCCGAGCACCAGGCTCGAACCCCAACGTCGCCACATGGTCTGAAGACCTTTCTGGATGTCCTGGATGCCTCGCCGGCCCAGGCACAGCAGGCCCCGGGCCAACCGGAATAGGCGGCGAGTGTGACCCATCGTTACGGGGCTGTCCATGCGTCGCAACCCCGAGCGCGCCGCCCCGACTGCTACACTTTCCACACATGTTCACTTCGCGCAGATGGTTGGCGTTGTCGCACGACCGGGGAGCCTGGCCCTGGCGTCGCTCGGCCGCCCCTGTCCATCTGCCGCTGGCACGCCCCGGGCGCTAACGCGCCCGTCCGCTGCCCGGTACCCCCGGCGGCCGGCCCATCCGGCCGTGCCCCCCACCGATACCCTGCCGACTCCCGTGCCGCCCTGGCTGGCGCGCCGGCCCGGCACCCGGAGGACCGTCTGTCGTGATCACCGAACTCGAATTCCAGAGCCTCGCCGCCGAGGGCTACAACCGCATCCCGCTCATCGCCGAGGCCTTCGCCGACCTCGAGACACCGCTGTCGCTCTACCTCAAGCTCGTGGGCGGGGCGCGCCACGGCTTCCTGCTGGAGTCCGTGGTCGGCGGTGAGCGTTTCGGCCGCTATTCCTTCATCGGCTTGCCCGCGCGCACGCTCATCCGCGCCACCGGCCACCATTGCGAGGTCGTCACGGGGGGCGAGGTCGTGGAGACGCACGACGCCAATCCGCTGGACTTCACCGCGGCCTACCAGCAGCGCTTCCGGCCCGCCCTGCGCCCCGGTCTGCCGCGCTTTTGCGGCGGGCTGGCGGGCTACTTCGGTTACGACAGCGTGCGCTTCATCGAGCCCCGGCTGGCCGGCGTTACCAAGCCCGGCGGCATCGGCACGCCCGACATCCTGCTGCTGCAGACCGAGGAGCTGGCGGTCATCGACAACCTCTCGGGCCGGCTGTACCTCATCGTCTGGGCCGACCCGGCGCGCCCCGAGGCGTACTTCCACGGCAAGAAGCGCCTGGCCGAGCTGACCGACAAGCTGCGCTACAGCGTGACGGCGCCGCAGGTGCGGCGTGGCACGAGCCATGCGGTGGAGCGCGAGTTCGACAAGGCCGCCTTCGAGGCGGCGGTGCGGCGCGCCAAGGCCTACATCGCCGCGGGCGACTGCATGCAGGTGGTGCTGGGCCAGCGGCTGAAGAAGCGCTTCACCGAGAGCCCCCTGAGCCTGTACCGCGCGCTGCGCTCGCTCAACCCGAGCCCCTACATGTACTACTACGACATGGGGGACTTCCAGATCGTCGGCGCCTCGCCGGAGATCCTGGTGCGCCAGGAGACGCGCACGGTGGCGGGGCACACGGACGAGGTCGTGACCATCCGCCCCATCGCCGGCACGCGCCCGCGTGGCGCCACGTCCGAGGCCGACGCCCGGCACGAGCAGGAACTGCTGGCCGACCCGAAGGAGCGCGCCGAGCACCTCATGCTCATCGACCTGGCCCGCAACGACATCGGGCGCATCGCGCAGACCGGCTCGGTCAAGGTCACCGAGGCCTTTGGCATCGAACGCTACTCGCACGTGATGCACATCGTGAGCAACGTCGAAGGCGTGTTGCGCCCGGGCTTGAGCAGCCTGGACGTGCTCAAGGCGTCGTTCCCGGCCGGCACGCTCAGCGGCGCTCCCAAGATCCGCGCGATGGAGATCATCGACGAGCTGGAACCCACCCAGCGCGGCATCTACGGCGGCGCCTGCGGCTACCTCAGCTTTGCCGGCGACATGGACGTGGCCATCGCCATCCGCACCGGCGTGGTCAAGGACCAGACGCTGTACGTGCAGGCCGGCGCCGGCGTCGTGGCCGATTCCGTGCCCGAGGCCGAATGGCAGGAGACCGAGGCCAAGGCGCGCGCGGTCATCCGCGCCGCCGAGCTGGTGGAAGAAGGCTTCTGAAGGCGCGACGGGAGACGACCATGCTGCTGATGATCGACAACTACGACTCCTTCACCTTCAACCTGGTGCAGTACTTCGCCGAGCTGGGGCAGGACGTGAAGGTGGTGCGCAACGACGAGATCACCGTGGAGGGCATCGGCGCGCTGCGCCCCGACCACCTGGTGCTGTCGCCCGGCCCCTGCTCGCCGGCCGAGGCCGGCGTGTGCGTGCCGGCCATCCAGGCCTTCCTCGGGCGCCTGCCCATCCTGGGCGTGTGCCTGGGCCATCAAAGCATCGGTGCGGCGCTGGGCGGCCGCATCGTGCGGGCCCAGGTGCAGATGCACGGCAAGGTCAGCCGCATCACCACCGATGGCCGGGGCGTGTTCCGCGACCTGCCGCGCGCCTTCGACGTGGTGCGTTACCACTCGCTGGCGATCGAGCGCGCCACGCTGCCGGCCGAGCTGGAGGTCAGCGCCACCACCGACGACGGCGAGATCATGGGGGTGCGCCACCGGGCGCTCGCCGGCACCGCCACACCGCTGGAGGGTGTGCAGTTCCACCCTGAGTCCATCCTCTCGGAGCACGGCCACGCCATGTTGCGCAACTTCCTCACCCTCGGCCAGACGCAGGTGGCGGCATGACCGCCGTCGCCTACGGCACCCAGGCGGCGCCTGGCGCGCAAGGCCCCGCGCGGACCGTCGACCTGCGCAGCGACACGGTCACCCGCCCCACGCCCGCCATGCGCGAGGCCATGCGCGCGGCCCCGCTGGGCGACGACGTCTTCGGCGACGACCCCACGGTCAATGCACTGCAGGAGCGCATCGCCGGCCTGCTGGGCTTCGAGGCGGCGCTGTTCATGCCCAGCGGTACGCAGAGCAACCTGTGCGCGCTGCTGGCGCACTGCGGCCGTGGCGACGAGTACCTGGTGGGCCAGATGGCCCATTGCTACCGCTATGAAGGCGGCGGGGGGGCGGTCTTCGGCAGCCTGCAGCCGCAGCCGCTGCCCACCCAGCCCGACGGCACGCTGGCGCTGGCGGACATCGCGGCGGCCATCAAGCCCGACGACCCGCACTTCGCCCGCACCCGGCTGCTGTGCCTGGAGAACACCTGGAACGGCCACGTGCTGCCGGCGGCGTACGTGGCGCAGGCCACCGAGCTGGCCCGCTCGCGCGGCCTGGTCACGCACCTGGATGGCGCCCGGCTGTTCAACGCCGCGGTCGCCTCCGGCGTGCCGGCGCGTGAGCTCACCCGGCACTTCGACAGCGTCTCGGTGTGCTTCAGCAAGGGCCTGGGGGCGCCCATCGGCTCGGCCCTGTGCGGCAGCCGCGAGCTCATCGCCCGCGCGCGCCGCGTGCGCAAGATGGCCGGCGGCGGCATGCGCCAGGTGGGCCTGCTGGCCGCCGCGGCCGACCATGCGCTCACCCACCACGTGGACCGCCTGGCCGACGACCATGCCCTCGCGCGACGCCTGGCGGAGGGGCTCACCGGGCTGCCCGGCCTGCGCGTGACGCCGCCACACACCAACCTCGTTTTCGCCGCGGTCGAGGGTGGCCGCTGTGCGGCGCTGCTGGCCCACCTGGCCTCGCGCGGCGTGCTGGCCACCGGCCTCATCGGCCTGCGTTTCGTCACCCACCTGGACGTCGATGCCGAGGGCATCGACATCGCCATTGCCGCGGTGCGCGAGTTCCTCGCCGCCTGACCCCGTCACACGCCCACGAGTTGCCCCATGACCATCAGCAACACCGACGCGCTGGTGCGCGTCATCGAGCACCGCGAGATCTTTCACGACGAGATGCTCACCCTGATGCGTCGCATCATGCGCGGCGAGATGTCGCCGGTGATGATCGCCGCGCTGGCCATCGGCCTGCGGGGGAAGTAGGAGACCAACGGTGTGATCGCCGCGGCCGCGCAGGTGATGCGCGAGTTCGCCACGCCGGTGCCGGTGGAAGACCGCACCCACCTGGTCGACCTGTGCGGCACCGGCGGCGATGGCGCCCACACCTTCAACATTTCCACCGCCGCCATGGTGGTGGCGGCCGCGGGCGGCGCCCGCATCGCCAAGCATGGCGGGCGCAGCGTCTCGTCCAGCACGGGCAGCGCGGACGTGCTGGAGGCGCTGGGCGCCTACATCCAGCTCACGCCCGAGCAGGTGGCCGAGTGCCTGCAGGCCTGCGGCATCGCCTTCATGTTCGCGCCCAACCACCATGCGTCCATGAAGCACGCCGCGCCGGTGCGCAAGGAGCTGGGCGTGCGCACGCTGTTCAACATCCTGGGCCCGCTCACCAACCCCGCGGGCGCACCCAACCAGCTCATGGGGGTGTTCCACGCCGACCTGGTGGGCATCCAGGTGCGCGTGCTGCAGCGCCTGGGCGCGGAGCACGTCATGGTCGTGTACGGCATGAACGGCATGGACGAGATCTCACTGTCCGGCGAGACGCTGGTGGGCGAGCTCAAGGACGGCGAGGTGCGCGAGTACGTCGTGCACCCGAGCGACTTCGGCCTGCCGGTCTACGACTCGCGCGTGCTGCGCGTGGCCAGCAAGGAGGAGTCGGTGCAGTGCATCCAGCGCGCCCTGGCCAACGAGGACGGACCCGTGCGCGACATCGTGCTGCTCAATGCCGGCGCGGCGCTGTACTGCGCCAACGTGGTGGGTTCGGTGGCCGATGGCGTCAAGCGCGCCCGGGAGGCGGTGGCCTCCGGGGCGGCCCTGGCCAAGCTCAGCCAGTTCGTGCAGGCCACCAACCGCTACCGCCCCGCGGCCTGATGCGATGAGCGACATTCCCGACATCCTGCGCCGCATCGTCGAGGTCAAGCACGAGGAGGTGGCCCGCGACCGGGCTGCCCGTCCGCTGGCCGGCCTGCGGGCGGCCGCCGAGGCGCGCCGTGATCAGCGCGGCTTCGGCCGCGCACTGCGCCAGGTGCTGGCCGCGGAGGGGCCGGCCGTCATCGCCGAGGTGAAGAAGGCCAGCCCCAGCAAGGGCGTGCTGCGCGAGCGCTTCGTGCCGGCCGAGATCGCTGCCAGCTACGCGCGCCACGGCGCCGCCTGCCTCAGCGTGCTCACCGACGAGCGCTTCTTCCAGGGCTCGGCCGCCTATCTCCAGCAGGCCCGTGCCGCCTGCCCGCTGCCCGTGCTGCGCAAGGACTTCATGGTCGACGACTACCAGGTGGCCGACGCCGGCGCCATGGGCGCCGACTGCATCCTGCTCATCGCCGCCTGTCTCGACGACGCGCAGATGGCCGACCTGGAAGCGGCCGCCTTCGCCTACGGCCTGGACGTGCTGGTCGAGGTGCACGACGGCGCCGAGTTGGAGCGGGCGCTGCGCCTGAAGACGCCCCTGGTGGGCATCAACAACCGGGACCTGCGCAGCTTCGAGGTCACCCTGCAGACCACGCTCGGCCTGCTGGGCCAGGTGCCGCCGGACCGGCTGCTGGTGACCGAATCCGGCATCCTCACCGCCGCCGACGTGCGCCGCATGCGCGAGGCGGGCGTGCACACCTTCCTGGTCGGCGAGGCCTTCATGCGGGCCGACGATCCCGGCGCCGCCCTGCAGGCGCTGTTCGGCTGATGGCCACCCGCCGCGCCGGGCCGGATCCTCTTGCGCCGGACAACCGGCTGCGCACGCCGCTGCCCGACCTGCTGGACCGCGTGCCGGCCGACTGGCGCCCCGTGGTCGATGCCTGGCGCGCCACGCCCGATGGGCAAGGGTTGCTGGCCTTCGTCGCCTCTCGGCAGGCGGCCGGCGCCACCATCTACCCTGCCGATCCGCTGAGGGCCTTGGCGCTGACGCCCCTGGCCGGCGTGCGCGCCGTCATCCTGGGCCAGGACCCGTACCACGGAGCCGGCCAGGCCGAGGGGCTGGCCTTTTCCGTGCCCCCTGGTGTGAAGCTGCCGCCCAGCCTGCGCAACATCTTCGCCGAGCTGGAGCGCGACCTCGGGCTGCCGCGCCCCTCGCACGGGCACCTGGGCGACTGGGCCCGTCAGGGCGTGCTGCTGCTCAACACCTGCCTCACCGTGGAAGAGGCGCGGCCCGCCAGCCATGCCGGCCATGGCTGGGAGGCGCTGAGCGACGCCCTGATTGCCGCCGTGGCAGCCCAGCCGCGACGCGTCGTCTTCCTGCTCTGGGGGGCGCACGCCCAGTCGAAGTCGCCGCTGGTGGAGCGCACCGCGCCCGGCCGTCACCGGCTGCTGATGGCCAACCATCCGTCCCCCCTGTCCGCGCGGCGGCCGCCCCAGCCCTTCCTGGGCTGTGGCCATTTCAGCGCGTTGCGCGATGAGGGCGTGGCCTTGGGCGACCATGCGCAGGCGCCGGGTGCCGCCGGCTCGGACGCCCGGGCGCCGCAGAACCTCGCGCACAGCCGCAAAACCGTGCTATAGTCTCAGGCTCGCTGCGGAGGGGTGCCCGAGTGGTTAAAGGGGGCAGACTGTAAATCTGTTGGCTTACGCCTACGCTGGTTCGAATCCAGCCTCCTCCACCACAGCGAACCGAATTCGACTTCAGCACGCGAACGAGTCCCGGATGTGGAATCCGAGCGGGAGTAGTTCAATGGCAGAACCTTAGCCTTCCAAGCTAATGACGCGGGTTCGATTCCCGTCTCCCGCTCCAGTGAAGCAAGGCTAAGTCGGTGGTGTGGCGTTGTCGCCACAGGCTTGGGTGAGCAGCCCTCGGGTCAAGGCCCGGTTGGCGCCCAGTCCTGTGTCGATGCCCATGTGGCTCAGTGGTAGAGCACTCCCTTGGTAAGGGAGAGGTCGCGCGTTCGATCCGCGCCATGGGCACC
>JACRBA010000058.1 GCA_016213265.1 Burkholderiales bacterium
CCGCGGCGCCGCCCGCCTCGGCCGCCTCGCAGCCGCCGGTGGAGCGCCTGATGGACAGCGAGGCCACGCGCGCGGCCGTCCGCCTGGCCGCGCGGCAACCGCTGCTGCACGAGCGCACCGCCGACGCCACGGGCATGCCACCCGCGCGCACCGACACCGCGATGGCCCAGGGCGTCGCCCAGGCCGGCAAGGGCGACTGCATGAAGGACCAGGTGCCCGGCGGCCTGCTGGGGCTGCCGCTGCTCGCGGCCAAGGTCGTCAGCGGGAACTGCGGCAAGTGAGCCGGCCGCCCACCCGCCTCACGCCCGCCGGGATGGCCGGCTCAACCGGCCGCCGGCGAGGCGGCCTGCAGGGCCGCGCGGGCCCGCTCCTCCTCCTGCAGCCGCAGCACGCGGCGCTGCACCTTGCCGGTGGTCGTCATGGGCAGCGCGTCGATGAACTCGATCTCCTTGGGGTACTCGTAGGGCGCGAGCTGGCCGCGCACGTGGGCCTGCAGCTCGGCCACCAGCGCGGCGCTGGCCGCGTGGCCTGCGGCCAGCACGACGTAGGCCTTGACGAGCGCACCGCGCTCGGCGTCCGGCTTGGGCACCACCGCGGCGTTCGCCACCGCCGGGTGCTTGACCAGGCAGTTCTCCACCTCGCTCGGGCCGATGCGGTAGCCGGCGGCCTTGAACACGTCGTCGCTGCGGCCCTGGTACCAGAGGTAGCCCTGCTCGTCCATGATGGCCGTGTCGCCGGTGCGGCACCAGCTGTCGCTGGGGTCGCCGGTGAACTTGGCCCGCGTCGCGTCCTCGCGTTTCCAGTAGCCGAGGAAGAACACCGGGTCGGGCGCGCCGTGCACGTCGCGCCGGTGCACGGCCACGTCGCCGGGCACGCCGCGCGGGCACTCGCGGCCTTCGTCGTCGATCACCGCCACGCGGTGGCCCGGGTAGGGCCGGCCCATGCTGCCCGGGCGCGCCGGCCAGCCGGCGCAGGGGTGGCCGTCGGTGCCCACCGTCTGGCTGCAGTTGCCCACGATGTAGTTGATCTCGGTCTGGCCGAACATCTCGTTGACCACCAGGCCCAACTCGTCGCGGCACCAGGCGAAGACGGCGTCGCCCACCGCCTCGCCCGCGCTCATCACCGCGCGCAGCTTCAGCCGCGGGTAGCGCTCGCGCGGGTGGGGCACGGCCTTCATCATGGCCTTGAGCGCGGTGGGGAACAGGAAGCTGTTCGTCACCCGGTGGCGCTGCATCAGCTCGAAGGCGCGCTCCGGCGCGAAGCGGCCATGCGCCGCCACGATGGGCATGCCGAAGTACAGCGAAGGCAGCAGCGCGTCCATCAGGCCGCCCGTCCAGGCCCAGTCGGCGGGGCTCCAGAACACGGCATCGGCCGGCAGGCCGCCGGGCCCGAGCGCACGGCGCGGCGGCCGGCCGGGTGCGCCGCGCAGCAGGTTCTGGCTGCACACGAAGCCCGACAGGTTGCCGATGAGCGCGCGGTGCGGGATGAGCGCCCCCATGGGTGGCCCGGTGGTGCCGCTGGTGTAGATGAGCACCGCTGGGTCGTCGGCGTGCGTGCGCCGGGCCGTGAAGGTGGCCTGCTCACGGGCCAGCGCGGCGCCCCAGTCGATCTCGCCGGGGCCGAGGGCCGCGTCCGGCGTGCCCACCCGCACCAGCGTGCGCAGCGCCGGGCACTCGGCGCGCACCGACTGCACGCTGGCCATGGCGGCGGCGTCCACGATGGCCACGGCGGCGTCGCTGTCGGCCAGGCGGAAAGCCAGCGCATCGGGGCCGAAGAGCATGGACAGCGGCATGGCCACCGCCCCCATCTGGTACAGCGCCAGGTGGGCCACCGCCGTCTCGGCGCGCTGCGGCAGCACCACGGCCACCCGGTCACCCGGGCGCACGCCAAGGCGGCGCAGCGCACGCGACAGCCGGTTGGCCGCCGCCTGCAGCGCGCCGTAGCGGTGCAGCACCACGCGACCGTCCCCATGCTCCTCGCGGATCGCCACGGCCTGGGGGTGGTGCCGCGCCCACCGGGCACCGCACACTTCGGCGATGTTGAAGCGCGCCGGCACGTGCCAGCGGAACCCGCCGTGCCAGTCGGCGTAACGGTCGTCCTCCGCCTGCGGCAGGGGCAGGTGCTGCGTCATGTCGTTCATGCCCTGAGCGTAGGCCCCACTGCGCCGTCGCGGCAGCCGGGGCGACCCGAAGCCCGGCGCTTCCCATCCTCTCTTTCCGTCACCGACATCCTGTCGCCCCACTGCCCATGCCCCATCGCTTCCTGATCGCCGCGCTCGGCCTGTCTGCCCTGCTGGCCGCGCCAGCCACCCATGCGCAGGCCCTGCGCGACCCCGCCTGGAACACGCTGCTGGAGCAGGAGCGCCATGCCGAGCTCGAGGCCGCCGCGCGCCAGCGCCTGAAGGCCGAGCCGGCCGACCCGCAGGCCACCGTGGCGCTGGGCTACGCCCTGCTCGCCCGCGGCCAGCCGGCCGAGGTGGACGCCGCGCTGCCGCTGGTGGAGGCCTGCCTGGCGCGGCACCCGCAGGCCGGCGAATGCCACCACATGCTGGGCATGGTGATGGGGGTGCAGGCGCTGCGCGCCGGCATGCTCAAGGCCATGGGCATGGTGGGCCGCATCCGCGCCGGCTTCGAGCAGGGCGTGGCGCTGGCGCCCGACAACTTCCACCACCGCGTCGGTCTGCTGCAGTACTACCTCGCCGCCCCCGGCATCGCCGGCGGTGGCGTGGACAAGGCGCGCGAGCTGGCGCGCCAGACCGAGGTGCGCCAGGCAGACCAGGGCCGCTGCCTGCAGGCCATGGTGGCGATCAGCCAGGACAAGTTCGACGAGGCCGAACGCCTGCTGTGGCCGCTGCTGGCCGCCGCCGACACGGATGTGCGCAGCGCCGCCTACCAGCAGCTGGGTGGCCTTGCCGCCGCCCGGCTGCAGGACCAGCAGGTCGAGCCGGCGCGCACCGTGTTCGAACGCCTGGCGAAGGCGGAGCCGGGCCGGGCGCTGGCGGTCTACGGGCTTGGCCGCATCCAGCACGAGGCGGGTGCCTGGCAGGACGCGCTGCGCCTGTATGCCCAGGCCCGCGGCCTGCGCGGCCAGGCCAGCCTGCCGCTGGATTACCGCGAGGCCCTGGCCTGGCTCAGCGGGGGTGACACGGCCAAGGCGCGCGCGCTGCTGCAGCGTTTCGTCTCCCTCGGCCGGGGCCACCCCAAGCACCTGGAGGATGCGCGCGCGCGCCTGGCCAAGCTGGGCTGAGCGCCGGACGCGGCGCCGGCCCGGTGCTCAGCGCGCCGCGCCCAGCCGGGCGAGCGCCTCGCCGCTGACGCGGCAGATGCGCCAGTCCGGCATCACGGTGGCGCCCATCTTCTCGTAGAAGCGGATGGCGTTCGTGTTCCAGTCCAGCACGCTCCACTCGAAGCGGCCGCAGCCGCGCTGCACCGCCACGCCGGCCAGGTGGGTGAGCAGCGCCTTGCCGAGGCCCAGCCCGCGGTGCGCCGGCTGCACGTACAGGTCCTCCAGGTACAGCCCCGGCCGGGCGAGAAAGGTGGAGAAGTTGGTGAAGGCCAGCGCGAAGGCGGCCACGTGGCCGGCCGGTTCGTGCAGCTCGGCCACCCAGCACTCGGCCACCGGCCGGGGGCCGAACAGGTGTGGCGTGAGCTTGTCGGGCGTCACGTCCAGCAGGTGGGTCAGCTGCTCGAACTCGGCCAGCTCGTTGATCAGGCCGACGATGGCCGGCACGTCGCGCGGCTCGGCGGCGCGCAGCGTGAACGGGCGCGCCGCAGGGGGCGCAGACGGCGGCGAGGTGCGGTCAGGGGTATCGCTCATGGGGGCATTGTCCTGCCGTGGCGCACGCCGCCTGTCTGTCACCTGAGTGCCAGCAGCGGGCACCGCCCGGGCCCTACAGTCGGGCGGATGAGTGAGACCGCCTGCTACCAGCCCCGCCGCCCGGGTACCGACCGCTTCGTGCCCGTGCGTGGGCTGGACTACCACGTCATCAGCTGGGGTGACCCTGCGATGGTGACGCCCGAGCGCCCTGCCCTGTTCATGGTGCACGGCTGGATGGACGTGGGCGCGTCCTTCCAGTTCGTCGTGGACGCCCTGGCCGAGCGGGAAGGCGCCGCACGCTACATCCTCGCGGCCGACTGGCGCGGCTTCGGACGCACGCGCGTGCCGCCGACCGACAGCTACTGGTTCGCCGATTACCTGGGCGACCTGGACGCCCTGGTGCATCACGACGAACTCGGCCTGTCGGGCGACGCCCCGCTCGATCTGCTGGGCCACAGCATGGGCGGCAACGTGGTGATGGGCTATGCCGGGGTGCGCCCCGAGCGCATCCGCCGGCTGGTGAACCTGGAGGGTTTCGGCCTGCCGGAAATGCGGCCGCACCACGCGCCGCAGCGCCTGCGCCAATGGCTGGACGAGCTGCGCACCGAGCAGCAGCTGCGCGACTACGCCAGCGTCGAGGCGGTGGCCGAGCGTCTGCGGCAGAACAACCCGCGTCTGGATGCCGCGCATGCCGCCTGGCTGGCCGCCCACTGGGCCGAGCCGCGCGAGGACGGCCGCTGGCACATCCTGGGCGACCCCGCCCACAAGCGCACCAACCCCGTGCTCTACCGCAAGGACGAGGTGCTCGAGACCTGGAAGCGCATCACCGCCCCGGTGCTGTGGGTGGAGGGCAACGAGACCGACGTGACCAAGTGGTGGGGCGACCGTTACCCGCGCGAGGACTTCGAGGCTCGCCTCGCCGTGGTGCCGAGGCTGTCGCGCGCGCTGCTGCACGACTGCGGCCACATGCTGCACCACGACCAGCCGCAGGCGCTGGCCGAGTGCCTGCAGGGCTTCCTCGACGCGCCTCAGCCCGGCTGACGCGGGTAGCGCAGGCCCTCGACGAAGGCCTGCGTGGCCGGCGCCGGCGGCGCGGTGAGCAGGCTGACCACCACGGTCACCACCATGCCCACCGGCACGCCGAACACACCCGCCGAGATGGGCTCGATGTCCCACCACAGCGTGGGCTCGCCCTGCAGGCCGAGCGCCGAGCGCAGCCACGGCTGCGTGGTGGCCAGGTACCAGGTGCTCACGCCCAGGCCGGCCAGCATGCCGGCCGCCGCGCCGATGCGGTTGGCGCGCTTCCAGAAGATGCCCAGCACCAGGGCCGGGAAGAAGGCCGAGGCCGCCAGCGAGAACGCCGCGGTCACCAGGAACAGGATGTCCGCCGGCCGGCGCGCCGCCACCAGCGCGGCGGCCAGCGCCACGATCAGCAGCAGCACCTTGGAGATCATCACCCGCCGTGCCGTGGAGGCGTTCGGGTCCACCATGCGGTAGTAGAAGTCGTGCGACAGCGCGTTGGCGATGGTCAGCAGCAGGCCGTCGGCCGTGGACAGCGCCGCGGCCAGCCCGCCCGAGGCCACCAGCCCGGACACCACGTAGGGCAGCCCCGCCAGCTCGGGCGTGGCCAGCACGATGATGTCGCCGCCGATCTTGATCTCGCCCAGCTGCAGGATCCCGTCGTGGTTGATGTCCACCACCGACATCAGCGAGGGGTCCACCTTGGCCCAGTTGGCGATCCACGCGGGCAGCTGGTCGAAGGGCGTGCCCACCAGCGAGTTGAACACCTCGTACTTCACCAGCACCGCCAGCGCCGGGGCGGTGAGGTAGAGCACGCTGATGAACAGCAGCGTCCAGGTGGCCGACTCGCGCGCCTCGCGCACCGAGGGCGTGGTGTAGTAGCGCGTCAGCACGTGCGGCAGCGCCGCCGTGCCCAGCATGAGGCAGAACACCAGCGCGAGGAAGTTGCGCCGCGAGGCCTCGTAGGCCTGCTGCTCGGCCGGCGTGCCAGCCGGGTCACCGGCGAAGGGGCGCGCGTGCGCCGGCATGCCGCCCAGCGGCTGCGCGCGCGCCAGCAGCTCGTCGCGCTCGCGGGCCCAGCCTTCGGCCATGGCGGCCGGGTCGCGCTGCAAGGTGGTCAGCGCCCGCTCCGCCGCCTGGATCTGCCGCTGCGGCGCGTTCATCGCCTTGAGCGAGGCGATGCGGTCTTCCATCGCCTGCTGCTCGGCGGCCAACGCTCGCGGCACGTCCTGCAGCTTGCGGCTGAGATCGTCGGCCCGCTGCTGGAAGGCGGCGATCACCTCCTGCTCCTTGGGGTCGGTGAGAAAGCGTGCCTCGGCCTCGGTCACCTTCTGCAGCTGCTGGCCGTACACCGCCTGCGGCACGGCGTGGCCCGTCTGCTTGACCGACAGCCACACCACGGGCACCAGGTAGGCCACCACCAGCACGATGTACTGCGCCACCTGCGTCCAGGTGACCGCGCGCATGCCGCCCAGGAAGGAGCACACCAGGATGCCGCCCAGGCCGAGAAACACGCCGATCTCGAAGGACGCGATGCCGGTGAGCCGCGTGGTGATGAGCCCCACGCCGTAGATCTGCGCCACCACGTAGATGAACGACACCAGCAGCGTCGCGGCCACGCCGATCTGGCGCACCAGGTTGCCCTCGTAGCGGGCGCCAAGGAAATCGGGGATCGTGTACTGCCCGAACTTGCGCAGGTAGGGCGCCAGCAGCAGCGCCACCAGCACGTAGCCGCCGCTCCAGCCCATGACGAAGGCCAGGCCGTCGTAGCCGGCCAGGTACAGCGTGCCGGCCATGCCCAGGAAGGACGCGGCGCTCATCCAGTCGGCGCCGGTGGCCATGCCGTTGTACATGGCCGGCACGCGGCGCCCGGCCACGTAGTACTCGGCCGCCTCGGTGGTGCGGCTGATGATGCCGATGAAGGCGTAGATCACCACCGGTGCGGCCAGGAACACGAAGCCGATCCACTTGCGCGGCAGGCCGTAGTGCTCGGCCAGAGTGGCCGACGCCAGGAACAGCACGAAGCACAGCGTGTACAGCGCGTAGATGCCGTGCAGGTGGCTGCGGAAGGCCAGGCTGGCCAGGCGGGTGCTGCCGGGGGGGCGTCGGGCCATGTCAGTCGATCTCGTCGAGGTCGTGCGCCTCGTCCACCCGGGCCATCACCCACGCGTAGCCGCCCACCAGCGCCAGGTAGACCAGCAGCGCCCCCTGCGCCGCCACCCAGAAGCTGAATGGCCAGCCGAAGAAGCTGAAGTCGAACGCGCGCGCCTCGTAGGCCACACCGAAGGTGACCAGCGCCCACACGGCCAGCAGGAGGGCCGTGACGATGCGCGTGACGCGCCAGTGGCGGCGCCGGCGCTCCACCGCGTCGTCGGCGCTGGCGGTCACGCAGCCGCCCCCAGGCCGGTCTCGCGCGCCGCCTGCGCGGCCGCACGGGGCTCCACCCGCCGCAACCGGGCGATCACCGCGCGGGCCTCGTCACCGCGGCCTTGCTCGGCGAGCAGGCGCGCCAGCTGGTACCAGGGGGGCGGCGCCATCGGCTGCAGCCGGGTGCACTGGCGCAGCGCATGCTCCGCTTCGTCGAGCGCACCGGTCTTCAGCGCGGCCAGGCCCAGGCCATACCAGGCGCGGTCCATGCGGGGCTGGCGCCGCAGGGCGTGGCGAAAGGCCTCGGCGGCATCGGCCCCCTGGCCCGCCTGGTCGAGCAGGTAGCCCAGGTTGAACCAGGCGTTCGCCGCCTCGGCCGGGCGCACGCCCGGGGCCCCGGCCGCCGCCACCGCCGCCCGCGCACAGGCCAGTGCCTCGTCGCGCCGGCCGGCCTGGGCGAGCAGGTGGCTGCAGGTGGCCTGGGCCCAGCGCGACCCGGGCCGTTGCGCCGCCAGGCGCTGCGCCCGCGCCAGCGCGGGCCCGGTACGCCCGAAGGCCAGCGCCACGCGCAGCGCGGCCGCGCTGGCCAGCCAGCGCCATGGCGGTCGCCCCCGGGCGGCAGCGGCCGGCGGGCGGGCGGATGAGGCGGGCGGCAGGGCACTCACGGTGGGCACGCATTGTGCCGGGCCGCGCGCCGGCCGCCATCGGCAAGCACCCGGGGCGAACGGGCGCCGCCCAATGAGCGAAAATCGACGGTTTCGCACCGAACACCGGAGTCCGCCATGGACATCGAACGCATCAACGCCATCGGCAGCCTGCTGACCGACCTCTCCGAGCGCACCCAGGCGCTAAGGGGGTATCTTTGACTACGACCGCAAAGTCCTGCGGCTGAGGGAAGTCAACGCCACCCTCGAGAACCCCGAGATCTGGAACGACCCCAAGCGGGCCCAGGAACTCGGCAAGGAAAAGAAGCAGCTGGACGAGGTCGTGGAGACCATCGACCACCTGCAGAGCAACCTCTCGGACAACAGCGAGCTGTTCGAGATGAGCAAGGACGAGGGCGACGAGCCCGGCATGCTGGCCATCGAGGCCGACGCGCAGAAGCTGCGCGAGGTGGTGGAGAAGCTCGAGTTCCGCCGCATGTTCAGCAACCCGGCCGACCCGAGCAACTGCTTCATCGACATCCAGGCCGGCGCCGGCGGCACCGAGGCCTGCGACTGGGCCGGCATGCTGCTGCGCCAGTACCTGAAGTACTGCGAGCGCAAGGGCTTCAAGGCCACGCTGGAAGACGAGACGCCCGGCGACGTGGCGGGCATCAAGAGCGCCACCATCAAGGTCGAGGGCGACTACGCGTTCGGGCACCTGCGCTCGGAAAGCGGCGTGCACCGCCTGGTGCGCAAGAGCCCGTTCGATTCCGCGGGCGGCCGCCACACGTCGTTCGCCTCGCTGTTCGTCTACCCGGAGATCGACGACTCGATCGAGATCGACATCAACCCGGCCGACGTGCGCACCGACACCTACCGCGCCTCGGGCGCGGGCGGCCAGCACATCAACAAGACCGATTCGGCGGTGCGCCTGACGCACATCCCCACCGGCATCGTGGTGCAGTGCCAGGACAGCCGCAGCCAGCACAGCAACCGCGACGTCGCCTGGCGGCGCCTGCGCTCGCGCCTGTACGACTTCGAGATGAAGAAGCGCATGGAAGAGCAGCAGAAGCTGGAGGACACCAAGACCGACGTCGGCTGGGGACACCAGATCCGCTCCTACGTGCTCGACCAGAGCCGCATCAAGGACCTGCGCACCAACGTGGAGATCTCCAACACCCAGAAGGTGCTGGACGGCGACCTCGACCCCTTCATCGAGGCCAGCCTCAAGCAAGGCCTCTGACCTCTTCGCGGGCCGCGTGCGATCCACGCGGCCCGTTTCCACCCGAACCCACCGAGAACAAGGACCGCCCATCATGCTGCGTGAAGGCGTCGCCCCCATCGTCCGCCGCGAGGACTACCTCGCCCCGGCCTACTGGATCCGCACCGTGGAGCTGACGCTCGACCTGGACGCGGCCAAGACCATCGTCGCCAGCAGGCTGGCCATCGAGCGCAACGGCGAGCAGCCGCTGCAGCCGCTGCGGCTGCACGGCGAGGACCTGAACCTGCTGCGCGTGCTGGTGGACGGCCAGAGCGTGTCGTTCCGCCACGAGGACGGCATGCTGGTGATCGACGCCCCGGCGGCGGACGCCTTCACGCTGGAGATCCGCAACACCATCTCGCCCGAGAAGAACACCCAGCTGTCGGGCCTGTATGCCTCGGGCTCGGGCCTGTTCACCCAGTGCGAGGCCGAAGGCTTCCGCCGCATCACCTACTTCCTCGACCGCCCGGACGTGATGGCGGTCTATACCGTCACCCTGCGCGGCGACAGGAAGAAGTACCCGGTGCTGCTGTCCAACGGCAACCTGGTGGAGCAGGGCGAGCTCGATGGCGGCCGCCACTTCGCCCGCTGGCACGACCCCTTCCCCAAGCCCAGCTACCTGTTCGCGCTGGTGGCGGCCGACCTGGTGGCCCGCGAGCAGTGGGTGCGCACCCGCTCGGGCAAGGACCACCTGCTGCAGATCTACGTGACGCGCGGCGACCTGGACAAGACCGAGCACGCAATGAACTCGCTCATCGCCTCGCTGGTGTGGGACGAGGCGCGCTTCAACCTGCCGCTGGACCTCGAGCGCTTCATGATCGTGGCGGTGCCCGACTACAACATGGGCGCGATGGAGAACAAGGGCCTGAACCTGTTCAACACCAAGTTCGAGCTGGCCAGCCCCGCCACCGCCACCAACGTCGACTTCGACGACATCGAGA
>JACRBA010000059.1 GCA_016213265.1 Burkholderiales bacterium
AGAGGATCGGAGCCTTCACCTTGTCGACGCGCTGCTGCACCGCGAGGTACTCGAGGATGCGGTCCTTGACCTTCTCGAGGCCGTAGTGGTCCTCGTTCAGCACCTCCTCGGCCAGGGCCAGGTCGTGCTTGATCTTGGTCTTGCGCGACCAGGGCAGGTTGATCAGCGTGTCCAGGTAGTTGCGCACCACCGTGGCCTCGGCCGACATCGGGGACATCAGCTTGAGCTTCTTCAGCTCGGCGTCGGCCTTCTTGCGTGCCTCCTTGGGCATGCGGGCGGCCTTGATCTTCTTTTCCAGCTCTTCCAGGTCGGCGCCTTCTTCGCCGTCGCCCAGCTCCTTCTGGATCGCCTTGACCTGCTCGTTCAGGTAGTACTCGCGCTGGCTCTTTTCCATCTGCCGCTTCACGCGGCCACGGATGCGCTTTTCCACCTGCAGGATGTCGACCTCGTGCTCGAGCTGCTCCAGCAGCTTCTCCAGCCGCTTGGCCACGTCGAAGAGATCGAGCACCGACTGCTTGGCTTCCAGCTTCAGCGGCAGGTGCGCCGCGATGGTGTCTGCCAGGCGGCCCGGGTCGTCGATGCCCGCGATGGAGGTCAGGATCTCCGGCGGGATCTTCTTGTTGAGCTTGACGTACTGGTCGAACTGCTGCGTCACGGCGCGGCGCAGCGCCTCCACCTCGGGCGAGGTTTCGGCAGACGGCTCGATGGGCATCACCTCGGCGACGAAGTGCTCGCCGTTGTCGGTGATCTCACGGGTGGACGCACGCTGCACGCCCTCGACGAGCACCTTCACGGTACCGTCGGGCAGCTTCAGCATCTGCAGGATGCTCGAGACGCAGCCCACTTCGAACATGTCGTCGGACTTGGGCTCGTCCTTGCCGGCGGCCTTCTGGGCCACCAGCATGATCTGGCGGCCGGCCTCCATGGCCGCCTCCAGCGCCTTGATGGATTTCGGCCGGCCCACGAACAGCGGGATGACCATGTGGGGAAAGACCACCACGTCACGCAGCGGCAGCAGCGGCAGCGTGATGGGCTCGGCGGGGAGGATGGGGTGTCCGGACATGAGAGTGGCCTCACTTTCTCAGGCCCACATGGGGCCCGAGGCGGGGATTGCAAGGAGCCTGCGCCATCAGGGTAGCCGGCCGGCGGGCAAGTGAAACCCGGAAAAGGGGACGGGTCAGGCGCTCGCCTTGGCCTGTTCCCGATACACCAGCAGGGGCTTGCCGCCCTCTTCGATGATGTGCTCGTCCACCACCACCTTGGCCACGCCGTCGAGCGTGGGCAGGTCGAACATGGTGTCGATGATGGCCTGCTCCATGATGGAACGCAGGCCGCGGGCGCCGGTCTTGCGCACCAGAGCCTTGCGGGCGATGGCCTGCAGCGCCGACGGGCGGATCTCCAGCTCCACGCCGTCCATGGCAAAAAGCTTCTGGTACTGCTTCAGCAGCGCGTTGCGCGGCTCGACCAGGATCTGCACCAGGGCGTCCTCGGTGAGCTCGCCCAACGTGGCCACGACCGGCAGGCGGCCGACCAGCTCAGGGATCAGGCCGAAGCGCACCAGATCCTCGGGCTCCACCTGGCGGAACACCTCGGAGACGCGGTTCTCGGACTTGCTGTGCACCGTGGCGCCGAAGCCGATGCCCGACTTCTCGGTGCGGTTCTGGATGACCTTCTCCAGCCCGTCGAAGGCGCCGCCGCAGATGAACAGGATGTTCGTCGTGTCGATCTGCAGGAAATCCTGGTTGGGGTGCTTGCGGCCGCCCTGTGGCGGCACGCTGGCCATGGTGCCCTCGACCAGCTTCAGCAGGGCCTGCTGCACGCCCTCGCCCGACACATCGCGGGTGATGCTGGGGTTGTCGGCCTTGCGCGAGATCTTGTCGATCTCGTCGATGTAGACGATGCCGCGCTGCGCCCGCTCGACGTCGTAATTGCAGTTCTGCAGCAGCTTCTGGATGATGTTCTCGACGTCCTCGCCCACGTAGCCCGCCTCGGTCAGCGTGGTGGCGTCGGCGATGACGAAGGGCACGTTCAGCAGGCGCGCCAGCGTCTGGGCAAGCAGCGTCTTGCCGGAGCCAGTGGGGCCGATGAGCAGGATATTGCTCTTGGCCAGTTCCACCTCGTCCTTGCTGGCGCCCAGGTGCTTCAGGCGCTTGTAATGGTTGTACACCGCCACGGCCAGGATGCGCTTGGCCACGTCCTGGCCGATCACATACTGGTCGAGACTGGCCTTGATTTCGCTGGGCACCGGCAGGTCGGACTTGCCGGCCTTGGCCGTGGCGCCCTCGGCGGGCACCTCGTCACGGATGATGTCGTTGCAGAGTTCGATGCACTCGTCGCAGATGAACACCGACGGCCCGGCAATGAGCTTCTTGACCTCGTGCTGGCTCTTCCCGCAGAAGGAGCAGTAGAGGACCTTTTCGCCGGAGGCGCCTTTCTTGTCGGGCATGGGGAGTGCGTGGCAGGGCTGCGGGGGTTCGCGCCGGATGGAAACAATGATAGTTCAAGGGCCGGATGGCCGCCGTCGGACGGCAGGCCACGCCGGCGTCAGGCGCGCTTGTCCAGCACCTGGTCGATCAGGCCGTAATCCTTGGACTCGGCGGCGCTCATGTAGTAGTCGCGCTCGGTGTCGGCCTGGATCTTGTCCAGCGGCTGGCCGGTGCGCTCGGCCAGGATGCGGTTGAGCTGCTCGCGCGTCTTGAGGATCTCGCGCGCGTGGATCTCGATGTCGGTGGCCTGGCCCTGGGCGCCGCCCAGCGGCTGGTGGATCATGATCTTGCTGTTGGGCAGCGCGAAGCGCTTGCCCTTGGTGCCCGCGGCCAGCAGGAACGCACCCATGCTGGCGGCCATGCCGATGCACAGGGTGGACACGTCAGGCTTGATGAACTGCATGGTGTCGAAGATCGACAGGCCGGCGCTCACGCTGCCACCCGGCGAGTTGATGTAGAACGAGATGTCCTTGTCCGGGTTCTCGCTCTCCAGGAACAGCAGCTGGGCCACCACCAGGTTGGCACTCTGGTCGTTGACCGGCCCCACCAGGAAGACGCTGCGCTCACGCAGCAGCCGCGAATAGATGTCGTAGGCGCGCTCGCCACGGCCCGACTGCTCGATCACCATCGGGACCATGCCCAGGGCTTGGGTTTCCAGTGCACTCATCAGGGTTGCCTCTCGTCTCACGCTAGGGTGTCGATGTGGGGATTATCTCGCCGCCGTCAAGCGGCCCGATCGGGCGAAAAAAAGCCCGGCCGGCGGCCGGGCGCTTGGCGGGCGGCAGGCCCGGTGGCCGTCAGGCCGTCATCAGCTCGTCGAAGGGCAGCACCTTGTCGGTGACCTTGGCCTTGGACAGCACGAAATCGGTGACGTTGTTCTCGATGACCACCGCCTCGACCTCGGCCATGCGCTGGCGGTCAGACAGGTACCAGCGCACCACCTCGGCCGGCTTCTCGTAGCTCTGGGCCATTTCCTCGATTTGGGCCTGCAGCTGCTCGGGCTTGGCCTGCAGGCTGTTCTGGCGCACCAGCTCAGACACGACCAGGCCCAGGCGCACGCGGCGCTCGGCCTGCGGCGTGAAGATCTCGGCCGGGATCGGGGTCTTGTCGGCATCCTTGACGCCGCGCTGCTTCAGGTCGGCGCGGGCCGACTCGGTCATGCGCTCCACCTCAGCCTGCACCAGCGCCTTGGGCAGGTCCAGTTCGGCGGTCTTGACCAGGGCGTCCATCACGGCGGCCTTGTTGCGGGCCAGCACGCGGAACTTGACCTCGCGCTCGAGGTTTTTCTTCACGTCGGCGCGCAGAGCCTCCACGGTGCCGCCGGCGATGCCGAGCGACTTGGCGAAAGCCTCGTCCACCGTGGGCAGGTGCTGGGCCTCGACCTTCTTCATGGTGACCAGGAAGTCGGCTTCCTTGCCGGCCACGTCCTGGCCGTGGTAGTCGGCGGGGAACTGCAGCGGGAAGGTCTTGCTCTCGCCGACCTTCATGCCGCGCACGGCCTGGTCGAACTGCTCCAGCATCTGGCCTTCGCCGATGAGGAACTGGAAGCCCTCAGCCTTGCCACCGGCGAAGGGCTCGCCGTCGATCTTGCCTTCGAAGTCGATCGTCACGCGATCACCGGCCTCGGCGCCTTCGGCGGCCGGGCGCTGGGCAAAGGTGCGGCGCTGCTTGCGCAGGATCTCGACGGTCTTGTCGATCGCGGCCTCGTCCACCTCGGCGGTGACGCGCTCCACCTCGGCGGCCGACAGGTCGCCCAGCGTGACCTCGGGGTAGACCTCGAAGGTGGCGTCGAAGGCCATCTGGCCCTCGGGCGCCTGTTCCTTCTGGGTGATGTTGGGCGTGCCGGCCACGCGCAGCTTCGCCTCGTTGGCCGCCTGGGCGAAGGCCTGGCCCAGCTTGTCGTTCATGACCTCGTACTGCACCGAGTAGCCATAACGCTGGGCGACCACCGACATGGGCACCTTGCCGGGGCGGAAGCCATCGGCCTTGACGGTGCGGGCCAGCTTCTTCAGCCGGGATTCGACCTCGGTGTTGATGTCGTCGGCCGGCAGCGTCAGGGTGATGCGGCGTTCGAGCTTGTCGAGGGTTTCAACGTTGACTGCCATGAT
>JACRBA010000061.1 GCA_016213265.1 Burkholderiales bacterium
ACGATGGAACCACGCCACGGTGCAGCGCCTGATGTGGGGGGTGGGCGCGGTGCTGCTGCTCACCCTGCTGGCCACCGGCTGGCTGCACATGCGCCTGGACCGCGTGGTGGGCCGCTCCGCCACCCAGCAGGACAGCCAGCAGGCCTGGCGCTTCTTCGAGCTCGAAGCCGCCACCCAGGCCGTGCTCGATGCGCTCCAGGCCGTGCCACCCGCCGGCGCGGGCCACCCCCCCGCCCCCGTCCCACTGCACCGCGCCCGCGCCCGGCTGGCCGACGCGTCGCGCCTGATGGACGCTGTGCAGGCGCACGGGTCGGTGCCCGATCTGCCGGGCGTGCCTGCCGGCCTGCCCGCGGCCACGGTGCTGGGCCTGCGCGCCTGGCAACGGCGGGCCGACGGGCTCATGGCGTCGGCCGACGGCGATGCGCTGGCCGGCCTGCGCGACGAGCTCGAGCTGCTGATGCCCGACCTGCGGCGCACCTCGCGCGCCGCCAGCCAGCTGGCCGCCGACCGCGCGGAGCAGAGCGAGCGCGCCCTGCATGAACACCAGCGCCTGGCGCTGTCGCTGACGCTGGTGCAGGCGCTGGTCACGGCCGGCTTCGCCCTGCTGTTGCTGCGGCAGCTGCGCCAGGCCGGCCGGCGCCAGGGCGAGCTGCACGAGCTGGCGGCCCGGCTGGACGCCGCACGTGCGAGCGCCGAGGTGGCCAACCAGAGCAAGAGCGTGTTCCTGGCCAACATGAGCCACGAGTTGCGCACGCCCTTCAATGGCGTGCTGGGCATGCTGGCCCTGCTCGACGACAGCCCGCTGGACGAGGTGCAACGCCGCACGCTGCACACGGCGCGAGAATCGGCGCAGCACCTGCTGGCGCTGCTCAACGACCTGCTGGACGCCTCGCGCCTCGAGCAGGGACGGCTGTCATTGCGGCTGGCGCCGGTGGACCTGGCCCAGCTGGCGCGCGCCGTGCACACCGTGATGGCGCCTGCGGCCGCGGCCGGCCAGCTGCAGCTGGAGTGGCGCATCGCGCCCGGCACGCCGCACACCGTGATGGCCGACGCCACGCGGCTGAAGCAGGTGCTGTTCAACCTGCTGTCCAACGCGATCAAGTTCACCGACCACGGCGAGGTGGAACTGCTCATCGAGCGCGCGCCGACGCGCGGCCGCCCGCTGCCGGACAGCGAGGCGGTCTGGATGGCTTTCCGCGTGCGCGACACCGGCCGCGGCATCGACCCCGCGTTGCGCCAGCAGCTGTTCGAGCGCTTCGTGCAGGCCGACGACAGCGTCAGCCGCGCGCACGGCGGCACCGGCCTGGGCCTGGAGATCTCGCGCGGCCTGGCCCGGCTGATGGGCGGTGACATCCTGGTGGACAGCAGCCCCGGCCTGGGCAGCACCTTCAGCCTGGAGGTGCCGCTGCGCGAGACCACCGCCTCGCAGGTGCCCGCGCCGCCCATGGCCGCGCCGCCGGCGCGCCACCTGCCCCGGCCGCTGGACGTGCTGGTGGCCGAGGACCATGCCGTGAACCGGCAGTACGTGGGTGCGCTGCTGCAGCGGGCGGGCCATGCGGTGCGCTTCGCCGGCCACGGGCAGGCCGCGCTGGACGAGGCACAGCGCCAGGTGCCCGACCTCATTCTCATGGACGTGCACATGCCGGTGCTGGACGGCGTGCGCACGCTGCAAGCCCTGCGCGCCCGCCCCGGGCCCCTGGGTGCGGTGAAGGTGGTGGGCGTGACGGCCGATGCCTTCGACGCCACCCGCGAACGCATGGCCGCGGCGGGCGCCGATGGTCACCTCGTCAAGCCCTTCGACGCGGCCGCGCTGGAGGCGCTGATGCTCGACTTCTTCGGTGTGCAGGGCACGCCGCCGCCGGGTGCGCCGCGCCCGCTGTGCGGCGACGCGCCGCGCACTGCGGCCGACCACCGCCGCGCGGTCGCCCCGTGGCCGCCGGTCGACACCCCGCCCACGCTGGACGTGAAGGCGCTGGCCGACCTGAGCGGGCTGCTGGGCCTGCCCGCCGTGCGGGCGCTGGCGGCCGAGCTGTTCTCCGATGGCTCGGGCGCCTGGGCCGAGCTCGTCGACGCACTGCAGCGCCGCGACGCGCCGGCGGTGAGCACCTGCGCCCACCGCTTCAAGGGCGCCGCCCACCTCATGGGCATGGCCTGGCTGGCCGAACGCGCCGAGGCCGTGCACGCGCACCCCGGGCGCTGGACCGACGACGACGCGGACGCGGCCATCGTGTCGCTGCGCATGGCCTGGCAGGCCAGCCACACCCTGTGCCGGCGCCTCGGCCTGCTGGAGCCGGATGCGCGCGGCTGAGGCCGCGCACGCCGCGCCCGGTCAGACGATCACCGGCTCCGGGTCGAGGCGGATGCCGAAGCGGCCGTAGACGCTCTCCTGGATGGCCCGCGCGAGCGTGACCACCTCGGAGCCCGTGGCACCGCCCCGGTTCACCAGCACCAGGGCCTGGCGGTCGTACACGCCCGCGTGCCCGATGGCCTTGCCCTTCCAGCCGCAGGCGTCGATGAGCCAGCCGGCCGCGAGCTTGAACTGGCCGTCCGGCATGGGGTAGTGCACCACGTGCGGGTCGCGCGCGATGATGTCGCGGCACTGCTCGGCGCTCACCAGCGGGTTCTTGAAGAAGCTGCCGACATTGCCCACCTGGGCCGGGTCGGGCAGCTTGGCGCGGCGGATGGCGCAGACCCAGTCGAACACCGTGCGCGCGTCGGGCGCGGTGATGCCGGTCTCGGCCACCTTGCGCTCGAGGTCGAGGTAGCCCAGCACGGGCTGCCAGGGCCGCGGCAGGCGCACCCGCACGCGGGTGATCACGCTCTTGCCCGCCAGCGCGCCCTTGAACAGGCTGTCGCGGTAGCCGAAGCGGCACTGTGCCGCATTCAGTGTCACGGTGCGGCCCGTCACCAGGTCCACCGTGTCCAGCGAGTCGAATCGGTCGGCCAGCTCCAGCCCGTAGGCGCCGATGTTCTGCACCGGCGCCGCCCCCACGGTGCCGGGGATCAGGGCAAGGTTCTCCAGCCCGCCGAAGCCCAGGTCGAGCGTGTGGGCGACGAGGTCGTGCCAGCGCTCGCCCGCGCCGGCCTCCACCACCACCGCGTCGGCCGACTCGCGCACGACCCGCATGCCCCGCACCTCCACCTTGAGCACCAGCTCGGGCATGTCGCGGGTGAGGATGACGTTGCTGCCTCCGCCCAGCACGAACTTGGGCGCGCGGCCCAGCCCGGGGTGGGCGAGCAGGCGCCGCACGTCGGATTCATGCCGGATGCGCACCAGGCGCCGGGCGGTGGCCGGCAGGCCGAAGGTGTTGTGCTCACGCAGGGGCACGTCCTGCTCGATCGTCAGCGGCGCCGCGTCGGGCGGGGGCATGGCGGCCGCGTCGGCCGGGCGGGGGTCCTGCATGGCAGAATTTTCGCCCATCCGCCTACCTCACCGGCCGGCGCCGTCCACCGCCCATTTGCCAGCTGCCACCATGCCGAGCTTCGACACCGTCCTCGAACCCAACTTCGTCGAGCTGCGCAACGCCACCGACCAGGCCAACAAGGAGATCGGCACCCGCTTCGACTTCAAGGGCTCGGACGCCCGCGTCGAGCTGGCCGACAAGGGCAAGGACAAGACGCTCACCCTCTTCGCCGACAGCGACTTCCAGCTCACCCAGGTGCAGGACGTGCTGATGGGCAAGCTCACCAAGCGCGGCGTGGACGCCCGCTTCCTCGACCTGAGCACCAAGCCCGAGAAGCTCGGGGGCGACAAGCTCAAGCTCGTGCTGCCGGTGAAGGCCGGCATCGACAGCGACACCGCCAAGAAAATCCAGCAGCTCGTCAAGCAGAGCAAGCTGAAGGTGCAGGCCGCCATGGCGCTGCTGCGCAAGTACGTCACCGACGTCCCCTTGTCCTTCAACAACTTCCGGGACTGACTGTGCGCCGCTGGCTGGCCGGTGCGTCTGTCCTTGCCGTCTGCGCGACCGTGCAGGCGCAGCAGGTGCAGTTCAACGGCACGCTGGGCAGCAGCAAGGCGGTGCTGGTCATCGACGGGCAGCTGCACACGGTGGCCGTGGGGGCCACGGTGCGGGGGGTCACGCTGCGCCGGCTGGGCGCCGACGAGGCGGTGGTGGTGGTCGGCGGCGAGCCGCGCACGGTGCGGCTGGGCGAGAGCCCGGTCAGCCTCGGCGGCGCGGGCACGGCCGGAGGCGGGCGCGAGATCGTGCTGCCTGTGGGCTCAGGCGGCCACGTGGTCACCGAGGGCAGCATCAACGGTCGGCCGGCCCGGTTCATGGTGGACACCGGCGCCACCCAGATCGCCATGGGCGCCGCCGATGCCGAGCGGCTGGGCCTGAAGTACGAAGGCGGGCGCCGCGGCATGGCCAGCACGGCCGGCGGCGTGGTGCCCGTCTACGAAGTCACCCTGCGCAGCGTGCGCATCGGCGACGTCGAGGTGACCAACCTCACGGCCGGCGTGGTGCAGGCGGCGATGCCGCATATCCTGCTGGGCAACAACTTCCTCTCGCGCTTCCGCATGCGGCGGGAGGGCGACATCATGCGGCTGGAGAAATTGCCATGAGCGCTCGACTTCTTTCCCTGGCCAGCCTGGGCACGCTGCTGGCCACCCTGCCGGCCGCCCCCGCCGCCCTGGCGCAATCCGGCGGCGGCCTCGCCGCCTGCCGGGCGCTGGCAGACGCGGCCCAACGCCTGGCGTGTTATGACGCCCTGCCCTTGCCCAGCCTATCGGCCGCACCTGCCTCGCCCGCGGTGGCCACTGCGCCCATCCCGGCAGCCTCGTCGCCTGCGGGGCAGTTCGGCTTCGAACAGCGTGCCCTGGCGTCCGCCCCCGAGTCGATCGACACGCGCATCGACGGTCAGTTCGGTGGTTGGGGGCCAAAAGATCGCCTTCGGCTGGCGAATGGGCAGGTCTGGCAGGTGGTGGACGGCAGTTCGGCCTCACTCAACTTGCAGAGCCCCAAGGTGCGCGTGCGCCGCGGCGCGTTCGGCGCCTTCTACCTCGATATCGAAGGCACTGGTCGCACGCCCCGCGTGAAGCGGCTGGAGTGACCGCGTAGGCGGACAGCGCGGGCATCACCACCTCCGGTCTCACCCGTAGCCCGCCTGGGGCTTGTCGCGTCAGGGACAAGGCGAAATCGCACGGTCGTGCTAGAAACTCTGGTGGACACCGGAGACATCCCGCCATGGACCTGAACCTGACCGCGGAGGAACTCGCCTTCCGCCACGAGGTGCGCGACTGGGTGCGCGCCAACCTGCCCGAGGACATCAGCCGCAAGGTCTTCGCCTCGCAGCGCCTGTCGCGCGACGACATGCAGCGCTGGGCCAAGATCCTCGGCGCCAAGGGCTGGCTGGGCTATGCCTGGCCGCGCCAGTTCGGCGGCCCGGGCTGGAACGCGGTGCAGAAGCACCTGTTCGAGGAGGAATGTGCGCTCGCCGGTGCGCCGCGCATCGTGCCCTTCGGCCCGGTGATGGTGGCACCGGTGATCATGGCCTTCGGCTCGCCCGAGCAGCAGCAGCGCTTCCTGCCGGGCATCGCCTCGGGTGAGGTGTGGTGGAGCCAGGGCTATTCCGAGCCGGGCGCCGGCTCGGACTTGGCGTCGCTGAAGACCCGCGCGGAGCGGCGTGGCGATGTCTACGTCGTCAACGGCCAGAAGACCTGGACCACGCTCGGCCAGTATGGCGAGTGGATCTTCTGCCTGGTGCGCACCAGCACCGAGGGCAAGCCGCAGACGGGCATCAGCTTCCTGCTCATCGACATGAAGTCGCCCGGCGTCACCGTGCGCCCCATCATCATGCTCGACGGCGAGCACGAGGTGAACGAGGTGTTCTTCGACAACGTCGAGGTGCCGGCGGCCAACCTCATCGGCGAGGAGAACAAGGGCTGGACCTACGCCAAGCACCTGTTGGCACACGAGCGCACCAACATCGCCGACGTGAACCGCGCCAAGCGCGAGCTGGAACGGCTCAAGCGCATCGCGCAGGCCGAAGGGCTGTGGGACGACCACCGCTTCCGCGACCAGATCGCGCACCTGGAGGTCGAAGTGGTGGCGCTGGAGATGATGGTGCTGCGCGTGGCCAGCGCCGAGCGCAGCGGCAAGCACAGCCTGGACGTGGCCGGGCTGCTGAAGATCCGCGGCAGCGAGCTGCAGCAGCGCTACACCGAGCTGATGATGCAGGCCGTGGGGCCCTTCTCCTGGCCCTACCTCCACGAGGCCATGGAGGCCGGCTGGCAGGGCGACCAGGCGCTCGGCGGCGCGTGGCCCGGTGGCGCGGCCCATGCGGCGCCGCTGGCCGGCACCTACTTCAACTACCGCAAGACCACCATCTACGGTGGCAGCAACGAAGTGCAGCGCAACATCGTGGCGCAGACCGTGCTGGGCTGAAGGCCAGAGGAGACGACGACATGGACTTCGATTTCTCCGACGACCAGGTGTCGCTGCGCGACGCGGTGGCCCGCTGGGTGGACAAGGCCTTTCCCTTCGAGCGCCGCCACGCGATCGCCCGGGCCGGCGGCGCCACGCGAGAGGTGTATGCCGAGCTTGCCGGGCTGGGCCTGACGGCGCTCGCTGTGCCCGAGGCGCATGGCGGCATGGGCTTCGGCCCGGTGGAGGCCATGGTGGTGATGGAGGAGCTGGGCCGCGGCCTGGTGAACGCGCCGCTGGCACAGGGCGCCTTGATGGCCCCGGCCCTGCTGGCCCACGCCCCGGCGGCGCTGCAGGCCGCCTGGCTGCCGAAGATCGCCGACGCCTCGGCGTTGGTGGTGCTGGCCCACCAGGAGCGCGCCGCGCGCTACCACCTGGACCGCGTGACCACGCGTGCCGTCGCGGCCGGTGGCGCCTACCGGCTCACCGGCACCAAGAGCCTGGTGCCCGCCGGTGACGAGGCCGACGCCTTCATCGTGCCCGCGGTGCTGGGCGGTGCGGACGACGACGACAGCGGCATCGGCCTGTTCCTGGTGGACAAGACCGCCGCCGGCCTGTCACCCCGGGGTTACGCGACACAGGACGGCGCCCGCGCCGCCGAGCTCATGCTGGCCGACACGCCGGCCGAGCTCATCACGGCCGACGGCCTGCAGGCCCTGCAGGCCGGGGTGGACGTGGGCATCGCCGCCGTGTGCGCCGAGGGCGTGGGCGTGATGGACCGCCTGCTGGCCATGACCGTGGAGTACATGAACACGCGCAAGCAGTTCGGCGTGCCCATCGCCAGCTTCCAGGCGCTGCGTCACCGCATCGCGGACGTGAAGATGCAGGTGGAGCTGGCCCGCTCGATGAGCTACTACGCCAGCCTGCGCCTGGGCGACGATCCGGCGCGCCGGCGGCAGGCCGTGTCGCAGGCCAAGGTGCAGCTCGGGCACTCTGCCCGTTTCGTGGGCCAGCAGTGCATCCAGCTGCACGGCGGCATCGGCGTGACCGACGAGTACGCCGGCAGCCACTACTTCAAGCGCCTGACGATGGGCGAGATGCAGTTCGGCGACACGCTGCACCACCTGGGCGAGGTGTCTTCCCGCATGCAGGAGACGGCGGGCGCCCTGGTCTGAGCGCCGCGTCCCCGCGCGGGGGCGCGGCGTCAGAAGCTCTGCCAATCGTCGGCGGTGGCCAGGCGGCCCATGGCCACCGGCGCCATCGCCGGTGCCGGTGCGGGGGCCATCGAACGGGCCATCGCAGGGGCCGACCGGCTGGCCACCGGCGCGGCAGCCCCGGCCACCGGGGCGGCACCCAGGCGGAACGCCTGCACCACCTGCGCCAGGCCACGCGCCTGCTGCTGCAGGCTGTCCGCCGCGGCGGCGCTCTGCTCGACCAGCGCGGCGTTCTGCTGCGTCACGTCGTCCAGCTGCGAGACCGCATTGGCCACCTGATCCACGCCGCGGCTCTGCTCCACGGTGGCCGCGCCCATCTCACCGATGAGGGTGGTCACCCGGCCCACCTGGCGAACGATCTCTTCCATCGTGGCACCGGCCTCGTTCACCAGGCGCGAGCCGGCGTCCACCTTGTCCACGCTGGCACCGATGAGGGCCTTGATCTCGCGCGCCGCCTCGGCACTGCGCCCGGCCAGCGTGCGCACCTCGCTGGCCACCACGGCGAAGCCGCGGCCCTGCTCGCCGGCCCGCGCCGCCTCCACCGCGGCGTTCAGCGCGAGGATGTTTGTCTGGAAGGCGATGCCGTCGATCACCGAGATGATCTCGCCGATCTGGCGCGAGCTGGCGGTGATCTCGCCCATGGTGGCGACCACGCGCTGCACCACGTCGCCACCCTGCTGCGCCACCGCGCTGGCCGACGCGGCCAGCTGGGTGGCCTCGCGGGCGGAGTCGGCATGCTGCTTCACGCTGGCGTTCATCTGCTCCATCGAGGCGGCCGTCTGCTGCAGGTTGGACGCCTGCTCCTCGGTGCGTTGGGACGGGTCCGACGTGCCGGTGGCGATCTGCTGCGAGGCCGTGGCGATCGAATCGGACGCGCTGCGCACCTGGCCGACCACCCGGGCCAGGCCTTGCTGCATGTGGCCCAGCGACGCCATCACGCTGCCAGCGGGGGCCGTCTCGGCATCGGCGATCGGCGCCAGGTTGCCCTCGGCCACCTGGCGGGCCACCTCGCCGAGCCGGCTCGGTTCGGCGCCGAGCGCCCGCACCAGGCCGCGGGTGATGACGAAGGCGAGCACACCCGCCAGCACCAGGCCCACGGCACAGCCGGCCAGCAGCAGCTGGCGGCTCAGCGCAGCGCTGGCTTCGGCCTCGCGCGCCTCGGCCTGGGCGGTATCCCGGGCATGGTCGGTGTACGTGGTCACGGCCTTGAGCAGCGCGTCCAGCAGAGGGCGGCAATCGCGATCGATGCGCGTGATGGCTTCGTCACGCCGGTCGGCCATGGCCAGCCCGACGATGTCCAGCGCCACCGGGCCATAACGCGACTCCACCTCCTGGATGGCGTCGACCATCGCCATCTCGCGGCCGGCGTCGGGGTCCCGGCTCACCAGTTCCTTCAGCTCCTTGAGCGCCTGCCCCATGGCCTCGTGTGCCTGCTTGACCCGGGCGTGCTCCGCCGTGCGCTCCGTGGCATCGGCGATCAGCACCAGGTTGCGCGCGCTCACGGCGCGTGCATTGGCCGCATCGAGCACCTGGTTGGCGTGTTCGATGGCGGTGGCCTTGCCGTGCACATAGTGCGCATAGCTGCGGTTGCTCTGGTCGAGCGCGTAGAGCGACCACGCGGCCAGCAACAGCATCACGACGACCAGGGCGCCAAAGCCACCGGCCAGGCGGGCGCGAACGGACAGGGAGGTGAAAGACATGGAGACACCGCTCAGGTTGCAATGGTGCAACTGTACGTCTGAACTATCATTTGCATCATATTAGAGTCGACGCATACCCGCCGATGTACGCACTTTTTTCACATTTTCGGGTCAGAAGGCCATGCACTGGCGCGCCGCCGTGCCGGCGTGGGAGAGGTGCAGAGGCCCACCTGCGCCGGTTCGACAAGCCAAGGGGTCCACGGCGCCGGCAGCCAGGGACAGGCCCAGGCCCCGCGGCTGCCAGGCCGGCGTAAGCTGCCGCCACCTGAACACCCAAGGCCCGCCTGATGAGCGATTCCACCGACACCCCGCGCCGCGAACGATTGGCTGCCGTGATGGCCCTGGCGACCGACCGCCTGCCTGCCGACCGCCTGCCGGTCTTCGAGGCCTATGCACGCGAATGCCTGCGCCAACTGGACGTGGACGACCTGGAGGCACGCAGCGCGGAAGACCAGTGCGGCGGCCTGTTGTCGCACTGGCAGTTCGGCGCCCAGCGCACACCCGGCCAGCCCAAGGTGCGTGCACTGAGCCCGCTGGTGGCCGAGCACGGCTGGTCGTCGCGCCACACGGTGGTGGAAGTGGTCAACGACGACATGCCCTTCCTGGTGGATTCGACCTCCATCGAGATCCACCGCCAGGGCCTCACCCTGCACCTGATCGTGCACCCCATCTTCAGCGTGCGCCGCGACGCCACCGGGCAGCTGCAGTCGGTGGCCGCCGGTGGCGAGGCCACCGACGGCGCGCTGCGCGAATCGTGGATGCACATCGAGGTGGACCGCCTGGTGGACGCCACCCAGCGCGCCGCGCTGGTGGGCGGCATCGAGCGCGTGCTGGCCGACGTGCGCGCAGCGGTGGAAGACTGGCCTGCCATGTCCGAGCGGCTGGCCGCGGTGATCGACGAGCTGGCGCAGGCGCCTGCGCTGCTGCCGGCCGACCAGCGCGCCGAGAGCGTGGCCTTCCTGCGCTGGCTGGCCGACGACCACCTCACGCTGCTGGGCTACCGCCAGCACGACCTGGTGCACCTGGCCGGCGACAGCGCGCTCAAGCTGGTGCCCGGCACCGGCCTGGGCGTATTGCGCGAGAGCCCGGGCGACAAGGCCTCCACCGGCCTGTCGTTGCTGCCGGCGCAGGCGCGTGAGCTCGCCCTGGCCCCTGCGCCGCTGCTGGTGGTGACCAAGGCCAACACCCGCTCCACCGTGCACCGGCCGGGCTACACCGACTACATCGGCGTCAAGCGCTACGACGCCGACGGGCGGGTGATCGGCGAGCACCGCTTCCTGGGCCTGCTCACCTCCACCGCCTACAGCGCGCGCGTGGCCGAAACGCCGCTGCTGCGCGGCAAGGTGGGCGCCATCGCCGAGCGCGCCGGCCTGCCCGCGGGTGGCCACCTGGCCAAGGCGCTGTCGCACATCCTCGAGACCTACCCGCGCGACGAGCTGTTCCAGATCCGCGACGACGAGCTGTACGAGACCGCGCTGGGCATCCTGGCGCTGGGCGACCGCCAGCGCCTGCGCGTGTTCGTGCGGCACGATCCCTTCGGCCGCTTCGTGTCCTGCCTGGTGTACGTGCCGCGCGAGGCCTACTCCACCGAGCTGCGCGTGAAGATGCAGCGCATCCTCATGGACGCCTACGCCGGCACCAGCGCCGAGTTCGACGTGCTGCTGTCGGACGCCGTGCTGGCGCGCATCCACTTCACCGTGCGCACCGCCCCCGGCGCCGCCCCGCCGGTGGACCGCCGCACCCTGGAAAAGCGCCTGGCCGACGCGGCCCACCGCTGGGACGACGCCCTGCGCGACGCGCTCACCGAGGCCGAGGGCGAAGCCCGTGGCCTCGCGCTGCTGAAGGCCTGGGGCCCGGCCTTCCCGGCCGACTACCGCTCGCGCGTGCCGGCCCGCGCCGCCGTGCCCGATGTGCGCGCCGTCGCCTCGCTCACCGACGATCAGCCGCTCGCGCTCACGCTGTACCGCCCGCTCGGCGCGCCGCCCCAGGCGCTGGGCTTCAAGGTCTACCGCCTGGGCGAGCCCATCGTGCTGTCGGACAGCCTGCCCATGCTGGAGCACATGGGCGTGCGCGTGCTCGGCGAGCAGAACCACCGGCTGCGGCAGGATGGCCGCCAGGTCTCGATCCACGACTTCGAGCTGCACGCCGCCGGCGTCACCGAGGAGATCGAGCACGAGGCGCTGGCACGCCTGTTCGAGGACGCCTTCGGCCGCGTCTTCCGCGGCGAGGTGGAGAGCGACGACCTCAACAAGCTGGTGCTGCGCGCCGGCCTGGCCGCCGACGAGATCGTGGTGCTGCGCGCCTACACGCGCTACCTCAAGCAAATCGGCTTCGCCCTCTCGCAGGCGGCGGTGGAGGCCACGCTCACCAGCCACCCGCGCCTGGCGCGCATGCTCGTCGCGCTGTTCCGCCTGCGCTTCGACCCCGCTGCCCACCACCCCGAGGGCGAGACGGCCCAGGTCAACGCCATCACCCAGGCGCTGGACAAGGTGAGCAACCTGCAGGACGACCGCGTTCTGCGCGAGCTGCTGGCGCTGGTGCAGGCCACGCTGCGCACGAACTTCTGGCGCACCGGCACCGGCCATTCCGGCGCGCCCGGCCCGCGCCGCCCCTTCCTGTCGTTCAAGTTCGACTCGCACCGCGTGCCCGGCCTGCCCGAGCCCAAGCCCATGGTGGAGATCTTCGTGTACTCGCCGCGCTTCGAGGGCATCCACCTGCGCGGCGGCAAGGTCGCGCGCGGCGGCCTGCGCTGGTCCGACCGGCCGGAGGACTTCCGCACCGAGGTGCTGGGCCTGGTGAAGGCGCAGATGGTGAAGAACACCGTCATCGTGCCGGTGGGCAGCAAGGGCGGCTTCGTGCTGAAGAAGGCGCCGCCGCCCAGCGAGCGCGAGGCCTGGATGAAGGAAGGCATCGCCTGCTACCAGGACTACCTGCGCGGCCTGCTCGACCTGACCGACAACCGCGTGGCCGGCGCGGTGGTGGCCCCGCCGCAGGTGGTGCGCCACGACGACGACGACCCCTACCTGGTGGTGGCCGCCGACAAGGGCACGGCCACCTTCTCGGACTTCGCCAATGCGGTGAGCGCCGAGTACGGCCACTGGCTGGGCGATGCCTTCGCCTCGGGCGGCAGCGTGGGCTACGACCACAAGGCCATGGGCATCACCGCCCGCGGCGCCTGGGAATCGGTGAAGCGCCACTTCCGCGAGCGCGGCCTGGACACCCAGACCACCGACTTCACCGTGGTGGGCATCGGCGACATGTCGGGGGACGTGTTCGGCAACGGGATGCTGCTGTCCCGCCACATCCGCCTGCTGGCCGCCTTCGACCACCGGCACATCTTCATCGACCCCAGCCCGGACGCGGCCGTCTCCTTCGCGGAGCGGGAGCGGCTGTTCGCCCTGCCTCGTTCGTCCTGGGCCGACTACGACACCCAGCGCATCTCCGAGGGCGGCGGCGTGTGGGCCCGCTCGGAGAAGTCGATCCCCGTGTCGCCGCAGGCGCGTGCGGTGCTGGGCATCACCTCCGAGCGCCTGACGCCCACCGAGCTGATCTCGGCCATCCTCAAGGCGCCGGTGGACCTGCTCTACAACGGCGGCATCGGCACCTACGTGAAGGCCAGCACCGAGAGCCACGCCGAGGTGGGCGACCGGGCCAACGACGCGCTGCGCATCGACGGGCGCGACCTGCGGGCCAAGGTGGTGGGCGAAGGCGGCAACCTGGGCTTCACGCAGCGCGGCCGCATCGAGGCGGCGCTGGCGGGCGTGTCCATCAACACCGACGCCATCGACAACTCGGCCGGCGTGGACACCTCGGACCACGAGGTGAACATCAAGATCCTGCTCGGCCTGGCCATCGCCGACGGCGAGATGACGCTGAAGCAGCGCAACACCATCCTGGCGCAGATGACCGACGAGGTCGCGGCGCTGGTGCTGCGCGACAACGTGTTCCAGACGCAGGCGCTGTCGGTGACGAACCGGCTGGGCGTGAAGCTGCTGGACCAGGAAGCGCGCTTCATCCGCTTCCTGGAGAAAGCCGGGCGCCTGAACCGCGCCATCGAGTACCTGCCCAGTGACGAGGCCATCACCGAGCGGGCCGCCAAGGGCCAGGGCCTCACCACGCCCGAACGCGCCGTGCTGCTGGCCTACAGCAAGATGTGGCTGTTCGACGAGATCCTCGCGTCCGACCTGCCCGAGGACCCGTGGATCGGCACCGCGGTGGACCGCTATTTCCCGGCCGCCCTGCGCGACAGCCTGGGCGCCTACATCCCGCGCCACCCGCTCAAGCGCGAGATCATCGCCACGCACGTGCTCAACAGCATGGTCAACCGCGTGGGCGCCACCTTCGTGCACCGCCTGGCCGACATGACCGGCGCCCGGCCGGCGCAGGTGGTGCGTGCCTACCTGTGCACACGCGAGGTGATGGGCCACGTGGCGCTGTGGGCCCAGATCGAGGCGCTGGACAACGTGGTGCCCGACGCGGTGCAGAGCGAGATGCTCATCGAGGAGGGCTGGCTCACCGCCCGCGCCACCACCTGGTTCCTGCACTACAAGCGCCTGGCCGAGCCGATGGAGCAGACCTTCGGCCGCTTCCGCGCCGCCGTGGACGCCCTGCGCGAGCCGCTGGCGGTGCAGGCCGCCGGGTCGGCGCAGGCCCAGGCCTGGGTGGCCGCGGGTGTGCCCTCGGCGCTCGCCTGCCGCGTGGCCAGCGCCGACGGCCTGTTCGCCGCGCTGGACATCGCCGAGGTGGCCGAGGCCACGCAGCGCGAGGTGCGCGACGTGGGCGAGGTGCACGTGGGCATCGCCGCCCGCCTGGGCCTGGGCGCCCTGCGCCAGCGCATCGAGGCCCTGCCCGGCGGCAGCCACTGGCAGGCCCTGGCCAAGGCCGCGCTCGGCGACGACCTGGCCGGCGTGCAGCGCGCCATCACCCAGCAGGTGCTCGCGGCCGATGCCTCGGGCGGCAGCGGCTCGGGCTCGATGCTGGCGGTGTGGGAAGCCGCCAACGTGGACACGCTCGAGCGCGTGCAGCGCGTGCTGGGCGAGCTGGCCGACGCGCCGCGCGCCGACCTGGCCATGCTCTCGGTGGCGCTGCGCGAGCTGCGGCACCTGGCCTGAGCCGGGCGGGGGCCTACCATGGCGGGGTGAAACTCTCCCAGATCCTGTTCTCCCAGGGCTTCGGCACGCGCCGGGGCTGCGTGGGCCTGGTCTTCAGCGGGGCCGTGCGTGTGGGCGGCGAGGTGGTCGACGACCCCGACGCCGACCTGCCCACCGACGGCCTCGTGCTGGAGGTGGACGGCAAACCCTGGCCCTACCACGCCCGTGCCCTGGTGATGTTGCACAAGCCGGCCGGCTACGAGTGCTCGCAGAAGCCGCGCCACCACCCCAGCGTCATGACGCTGCTGCCCGCGCCGCTGCGCGAGCGTGGCCTGCAACCGGTGGGCCGGCTCGACGAAGACACCACCGGCCTGCTGCTGCTGACCGACGACGGCACGCTCATCCACCGCCTCACCTCACCCAAGAAGCACGTGCCCAAGGTGTACGAGGTGGGCTGCAAGCACCCGGTGGAGGCTGCCCTGCTGCAGCGCCTGCGCGACGGCGTGGTGCTCGACGACGACCCGGCCCCCGTGCGCGCGGCCGCCTGCGAGGCCACCGGCACGCACGACCTGCGGCTGGTGCTCACCGAAGGCAAGTACCACCAGGTCAAGCGCATGGTGGCCGCAGCGGGCAACCGCGTGGAGCGCCTGCACCGCAGCGCCTTCGGGCCGCTGGTGCTGCCCCCCTCGCTGGCACCCGGCCAGTGGGCCTGGGTGGACATCGACCACGGCGGGCCGGACTGGTCGGCCGCCCCTGCCCTCGGCCCAGCCACCACCCCCGCCACGCCCTGATGCGGCGCGTCACCGCATAACATCCCGCCCCATGCGCATTCTTCGTGGCCTGCATGCCCAGCGGGCGGGCACCGGCCAGACCACCGGCCCCGGCCGGGCCCTGACCATCGGCAACTTCGACGGCGTGCACCGCGGCCACCAGGCCATGCTGGCGCTGCTGAACAGCGAGGCCCGCCACCGCGGGCTGACGAGCTGTGTGATGACCTTCGAGCCGCACCCGCGCGATTTCTTCGCGCAGCGGGCGGGCAAGCCGGATCTGGCACCCACGCGCATCGCCACCCTGCGCGACAAGCTCGCCGAGCTGGCCCGCTGCGGCGTGGACGAGGTGCTGGTGCTGCGCTTCGACGAGCGCCTGGCCAGCCTGCCGGCCGAGGACTTCATCCAGCGCATGCTGCGCGAGCGCCTGGACGCGCGCTACGTGCTGGTGGGCGACGACTTCCGCTTCGGCGCCCGGCGAGCGGGCGACTACGCCATGCTCGACGCCGCGGGCGCCCGCGACGGGTTCGACGTGGCGCGGATGATGAGCTACGAGGTGCACGGCCTGCGGGTGTCCAGCTCGGCCGTGCGCGAGGCGCTGGCTGCCGGCGACATGGCCCGCGCCGCCACCCTGCTGGGCCGCCCCTACGCCATCAGCGGCCATGTGGTGCACGGCCGTCAGCTCGGCCGCGACCTGGGCTTTCGCACCCTCAACCTGCGCTTTCCCTTCCACCGCCCCGCGGCGCACGGCATCTTCGTCGTGCGCGTGCACGGCCTGACCGAGGCGCCCCTGCCCGGCGTGGCCAGCCTGGGCGTGCGCCCCACCGTGGAGGACGCCGGCCGTGTGCTGCTGGAGACCCACTGCCTGCACTGGCCCGAGACGCTCGGCCTGGATGCCGGCTACGGCCGCCTCGTCTCGGTGGAGCTGCTGCACAAGCTGCACGACGAGCGCCGCTACCCCTCGCTGGACGCGCTGAAGGCCGGCATCGCGCAGGACGAGGCCGACGCGCGGGCCTGGTTCGCCGCGAACGCTTGAACGGGCCACTGCGCAGCCACCGACCTGTCTGTCCGCGCTGCCTGCGCGCGCAGCCCGCCTGCGTCTGCGCCCTGGCCCGGCCCACCGCCCACCGCACCGAGGTGCTGGTGCTGCAGCATCCGCAGGAGCAGCGCCAGGCCAAGAACAGCGTGACGCTGCTGCGCCTGTCGCTGGCCCACTGCGAGGTGGTGGTGGGCGAGCGCTTCGGCGCGGACGCCCTGAGGGACCTGCTGCACCGGCCGGGCCGCGACACGCGGCTGCTGTACCCGGACGTGCCCGCGGCCCCCGCCCCGGCCACCCCGGCGCCCGTGCCCGGGGCCCCCGTCCGCCTCGTCGTCATCGACGCCACCTGGCGCAAGAGCCTGCGCATGCTGCTGGAGCACCCTGAGCTGGCAGCGCTGCCGCGGCTGTCGCTGGACGCCCCGCCCCCCACCCGCTACCGGCAGATCCGCGCCGCGCGCCGCGCGGACCAGGTGTCCACGCTGGAGGCCACGGTGCATGCGCTGTCCGTGCTGGAGGGACCGGCCTTTCAGGGTGGCGCCTTGCTCGACGCCTTCGGTGCGTTCGTCGGGCGCGTCATGCAGGCCCGCGCTGCGCCTGGATGAAGTCGACGAACGCACGCAAGGGAGTGGGCAGGTACCGGCGGCCGGGGTAGTAGAGGAAGGGGCCCGGGAACGCCAGCCACCAGGGCTCCAGCACGGGCTCCAGCGCGCCTCGGTCCAGCCATGGCCGCAGCCACTCCTCGAACAGGTAGATGACCCCGCAGCCGGCCACCGCCGCCTGGATGGCGAAATCGGTGCCGCCCCCGAAGCTGGCCACCAGCGGACCTGCGGGCTCCACGGCGACCACGTCGCCATCGCGTTCGAACTGCCACGGGTGCGGCGCATGGGTGAACCGCCACGCCAGGCAGTCGTGCGCCAGCAGATCGCGGGGGTGCCGGGGGCGGCCGCGGCGGGCGAGGTAGTCGGGCGAGGCGGCAGCCGCGTAGCGCTGCACACGCGGGCCGATCGGCACCGCCACCATGTCCTGGGCCAGCGTGGCGCCATACCGGATGCCCGCGTCGAAGCCTTCGGCCACGATGTCGATGGGGCGTTCGTCCGCGGTGACGTCCAGCCGGATGTCGGGGTAGCGGGCCAGGAAGGGCGGCACGATGCGAGGCAACACCAGCGTGGCCACCGCGGTGGGCACGCTGAGCCTCAACCGACCGGCCGGGCGCTCGCGGAACTCGTTCACCACATCGAGCGCCGCCCGCACCTCACCCAGTGCCGGCGCGATGCGCTCGATCAGCCGCGCGCCGGCATCGGTGGGCGTGACGCTGCGCGTCGTGCGGTGCAGCAGCCGCACGCCCAGCCGCGCTTCCAGGCGGCGCACGGCGTCGCCCAACCCGGACGGGCTGGTGCCCGATGCACGGGCGGCGCGGCGGAAGCCGCCCTCGCGCACCACGGCCAGGAAGGCGGTGAGGTCCGTCAGCTCGTCCATGGCACTGTGCAGTCTAGCGCACAGTGCGTGCGGATTGAGGTGGCTAGACGTCCGATCCACGGCCCTGCACAGTGCGCCCCATTCCTTCAGGAGCACCCCCCATGACCTCGTCCCATCTCGCTGACAGTGTGTCCATCGGCTCCTTGCGCGTGCGCCGCATCGGCTACGGCGCCATGCAGCTCGCGGGCCCGGGCGCGTTCGGCCCGCCCACTGACCGCCAAGGCGCGCTGGCCGTGCTGCGCGAGGCGGTCGAGCGGGGCGTGAACCACATCGACACCGCCGACGTCTACGGCCCGCGTGTCACGAACGAGATCATCCGCGAGGCCCTGCACCCCTACCCGGCCGACCTGCTGATCGCCACCAAGGTGGGCATGGTGCGCGGCCCCACGGGCTCGTGGGACCCCGCCTACACCGCAGACGACCTGAGGCGCCAGGTGGAGGACAACCTGCGCCACCTCGGCCTGGACGTGCTCGACCTGGTGTACTTCCGCGCCAGCTTCAGCGTCCACGGCCCCGCCGAGGGCTCCATCGAGGCGCCGGTCACGGCGCTGGCGCAACTGCAGCGCCAAGGCCTCGTGCGGCACATCGGTCTGAGCCACGTCACCCCCACCCAGGTGGCCGAGGGTCGCGCGATCACCGACATCGTCGCCGTGCAGAACCAGTACAACCTCGTGCACCGCGGGGACGACGCGCTGGTGGATGCGCTGGCGCGCGCAGGCATCGCCTACGTGCCGTTCTTCCCTCTGGGCGGATGGACGCCGCTCGCCTCGGCCACGCTGGAGAGCGTGGCCGCCCGCCTGGGCGCCACCCCGAGGCAGGTGGCGCTCGCGTGGCTGCTGCGGCGATCGCCGAACCTGCTGCCCATCCCGGGCACCGCGTCCGTTCGGCACCTGCAGGAGAACCTGGCCAGCGCCTCGCTGCCGCTGAGCGACGACGACATGGCCACGCTCGACGGGGCCCACCGGGCCTGAGGGCGCGCGCTACTTCTTCAGCGCACTGCAGGCGTCGCGCCGCGGCTGGGCGAGCACCTGCCCACCGCGCTCCTTGGCCCGCGCGGCCATCTGCTCGTGGTGCTGCGTCTGGTAGGCGTGGCACTCGTCATAGCTCTTCATCGACAGCATGCGCTGGCGGTGCTCGTCGCGTTCCTGCGGCGTCATCAGGGCCCAGCCGGGGGTGTAGTCGGCGCCCCAGCGCGCCGCACCGCGGCCGGCGCCCGGCCCCATGCCCATCCCGGGCGCGCTCGCGCCAGGCCCCATGGGCCCGGCCCCTTGCCCCGCGCCGCCGGCCGGCTGTGCGAGTGCGGCCCCCACCGTCAGGGCCAGCACCGGTACCCACACGATCACTCGAAGACTCTTCATGATGCGCTCCAGGGTTGAGGAAACACCCTGGTCACCGTACGCGCCTGTGCGCGCGGCGTCATTGCGATGCCGCAATCCCGGCCTCGCGCCCGCGCGCCCGACCGGCACGGCCATGGCAGCGGCGGGCGTTCAGCCGCGCACCGCCGCCTCGATGGCCGCCACGTCGATCTTGCCCATCTGCATCATGGCCTCGAAGGCACGCCTGGCCGTGGCAGGGTCCGGGTGGGCGATGGCGTCGGTCAGCACACGGGGGGTGATCTGCCACGACAGGCCCCACTTGTCCTTGCACCAGCCGCAGGCGCTCTCCTGGCCGCCGTTGTTCACGATGGCGTTCCAGTAGCGGTCGGTCTCGGCCTGGTCGTCGGTGGCGACCTGGAACGAGAAGGCTTCGCTGTGCTTGAACATCGGGCCGCCGTTCAGGCCCAGGCAGGGGATGCCCAGCACCGTGAACTCCACGGTGAGCACGTCGCCCTGCTTGCCGGAGGGGAAGTCCGCCGGTGCCCGGTGCACGGCGCTGACGCGGCTGTCGGGAAAGACACTGGCGTAGAACTCGGCGGCCTCGAGGGCGGCGCCGTCGTACCACAGGCAGAGGGTGTTCTTGCTGGGCATGCGGTTCTCCTGGTGGGTGAGGGCGAACGACCGATGGGCGGCCCGCTCACGGGAACGACGATCGGGGCCGCCGCGCTTCGACACCGCAGCATGCGCGCTCGGCCCCTGCCCGGCCACCCCCACCCCACGCGACTAGAATCGGCCCATGGTCACCCCCTTCGTCCGCCCCGTGCGCCTGTGGCACGCCCTGCGCCTCGCGCAAGGCCACGCCTGCACGCGCCGGCAGACGACGCGCGACCGAATTCGGCTCGGCGGCTGACGCGGCTTTTCCGGCCACGCTCACTCCCGCCCGGCGCGCCGCCCCCTTCGCGAGCCGCGCCGCCCGCACCGCCCGACCCCCGCGCCCTGCGCCCAAGAAGCGAGCGCGCCCCCGCCATGACCGACGCGACCCCCGACTACCGCCGCACGCTGAACCTGCCCGACACGCCCTTCCCGATGCGGGGCGACCTCGCCAAGCGCGAGCCGGGCTGGGTGAAGCAGTGGGAGGACGAAGGCACCTACCAGCGCCTGCGCGAGGCGCGCTGCGACGCACCGAAGTTCATCCTGCACGACGGCCCGCCCTATGCCAACGGCCAGATCCACATGGGTCACGCCGTGAACAAGGTGCTCAAGGACATGATCGTCAAGGCCCGGCAGCTGGCCGGTTTCGACGCCCAATACGTGCCCGGCTGGGATTGCCACGGCCTGCCCATCGAGAACGCCATCGAGAAGAAGCACGGCCGCAACCTCAGCCGTGACGACATGCAGGCGAAGAGCCGCGCCTACGCCACCGAGCAGATCGCCCAGCAGATGGCCGATTTCAAGCGGCTGGGCGTGCTGGGTGACTGGCACCGGCCCTACCGCACCATGGACTTCGCCAACGAGGCCGGCGAGATCCGCGCCTTCAAGCGAGTGATGGAGCGCGGTTTCGTCTACCGCGGCCTGAAGCCGGTGTACTGGTGCTTCGACTGCGGCTCGTCGCTGGCCGAGTTCGAGATCGAATACGCCGACAAGAAGAGCCAGACGCTGGACGTCGCCTTCCTGTGCGCCGAGAACGAGCGCCTGGCCGCGGCCTTCGGCCTGCCGGCGCTGGCCGGCGAGGCCTTCGCGGTGATCTGGACGACCACCGCCTGGACCATCCCCGCCAACCAGGCGCTCAACCTCAACCCCAAGATCGAGTACGCGCTGGTCGAGACGCAGAAGGACGGCAAGACCGCCTTCCTGCTGCTGGCCACGCAGCTGGTCGAGAAGTGCCTGTCGCGCTACGGCCTGACGGGCCGGGTGGTGGCCACCACGCTGGGCGAGCAGCTGGGCGGCATCCGCTTCCGCCATCCGCTGGCCCATGTGGATGCCGGCTACGACCGCTTCAGCCCCATCTACCTGGCCGACTACGCCACCGCCGACGACGGCACCGGCATCGTGCATTCGTCGCCGGCCTACGGCATGGACGACTTCATGTCCTGCGTCTCGCACGGCATGAAGTACGACGAGATCCTCAACCCCGTGCAGGGCAACGGCAGCTACGCACCCGATTTCCCGCTGTTCGGCGGCCAGAACATCTGGAAGGCCGTGCCGGTGATCATCGACACGCTCAAGGCCGCCGGGCGGCTGATGGCCACCGAGGCCATCACCCACAGCTACCCGCACTGCTGGCGCCACAAGACGCCGGTGATCTACCGCGCCGCGGCGCAGTGGTTCATCCGCATGGACGAAGGCCAGGGCGTGTTCACGAAGGACAAGGCCCCCAAGACCCTGCGCCAGATGGCGCTGGACGCCATCGACCAGACCGGCTTCTACCCCGAGAACGGCCGGGCGCGGCTGCGCGACATGATCGCCAACCGGCCCGACTGGTGCATCTCGCGCCAGCGCAGCTGGGGCGTGCCGCTGCCGTTCTTCCTGCACAAGGATTCGGGCGAGCTGCACCCGCGCACCATGGAGATCCTCGACCAGGCGGCCGACATCGTCGAGCGCGGCGGCATCGAGGCCTGGAGCCGCGTCACGGCCGAGGAGATCCTGGGCGCAGAGGACGCGCCGCACTACACCAAGAGCAGCGACATCCTGGAGGTGTGGTTCGACTCCGGCTCCACCTTCAGCCACGTGCTGCGCGGCACCCACGCGCAGGACGCGCGCGGCACCGCGGGCTTCCACGACAGCGGCCCCGAGGCCGATCTGTACCTGGAAGGCCACGACCAGCACCGCGGCTGGTTCCACTCGTCGCTGCTCATCGCCTGCGCGCTCGAGGGCCGCGCGCCCTACCGCGGCCTGC
>JACRBA010000063.1 GCA_016213265.1 Burkholderiales bacterium
ACACGTACTGCGCCACCGCGGAGTAGGTCAGCGCACGCAGCGCCTCCACCTCGGTGCGCAGCTCGGCGAGCCGGAAGTGGACCACCTGGTTGTCGAGGATGGACCTGCCGAAGGCCTGGCGCTCGCGGGTGTAGGCGATGGTCTGGTCGATCAGGCGGTCCAGCGCGCGCAGGCTGTTGGCCGCGCCCCAGAGCCGCTCCTCCTGGAACTGCATCATCTGGTAGACGAAGCCCATGCCTTCCTGGCCCACCAGGTGGCGCCGAGGCACGCGCACGCCATCGAAGAACAGCTGCGCCGTGTCGGACGAATCCATGCCGATCTTGGTGATCTTCTGCCGCGTGATGCCCGGCGCATCCATCGGCACGATGATGAGGCTCTTGTTCTTGTGCGGCCCGCCCTCGTCGCTGGTGTTGGCCAGCAGGCAGCACCAGTCGGCCTGCAGGCCGTTGGTGATCCACATCTTGCTGCCGTCGATGACGTAGTCGCCGCCTTCGACGCGGGCGCGGGTCTTCAGTGCCGCCACGTCCGAGCCGCCGCCCGCCTCGCTGACGCCCACGCAGCCGACGTAATCGCCCGCGATGCTGGGCGCCAGGAACTCGCGCCGCAGCTCGTCGGAGCCGAAGCGTGCCAGCGCCGGCGTGCACATGTCGGTCTGCACGCCGATGGCCATGGGCACGCCGCCCACGCTGCACTCGCCCAGCGCCTCGGCCATCACCATGGAGTAGCTGAAGTCCAGCCCGGCGCCGCCGAACTCCTCGGGGTACTTGAGCCCGAGCAGCCCCAGGTCGCCCAGCTGCTTGAACAGGGCGTGGCTGGGGAACTGCTCGGCGCGCTCCCACTCGGCCGCGAAGGGGTTGATGCGCTCGCGCACGAAGCGCAGCACGGTGTCCTGCAGGGCGCGGTGCTCGGGGGTGAACTGCACGGGGGTCTCCTGTCCGTGTCCGCTAGACGCGGGCGATGCCGAAGGTGTTGGGGTGCAGCGGGCGGCGCCCGGCCTCGGCGATGGTGTCCAGGCACAGGGCCAGCACGCGGCGCGTGTCGCGCGGGTCGATCACGCCGTCGTCCCACAGGCGCGCGGTGCCGAACAGCACGTGCGACTCGCGGTCGATGCGCTGGCGCAACTGCTCGCCCATGGCCTGCAGCGCGGCCGGGTCGGGCACGTGGCCCTCGCGCTGCAGCATGGCGGCGCCCACGATCTCCATGACCTTGGCCGCCTGCGCACCGCCCATCACCGCGGTGCGGGCGCTGGGCCAGCTGAAGATGAAGCGCGGGTCGAAGCCCCGGCCGCACATGCCGTAGTTGCCGGCGCCGAAGGAGCCGCCCAGCACCACCGTGAGCTTGGGGCAGCGAGCGTTCGCCACCGCCTGGATCATGCGGATGCCGTGGGCGATGGCGCCGGCGTGCTCGGCGGCTCGCCCCACCATGTAGCCGGTGGTGTTCTGCAGGAAGACCAGCGGCGTGCCCGACTGGTCGCACAGCTGGATGAACTGCGCCGCCTTGGCCGAGCCTTGCGGCTGGATCGGGCCGTTGTTGCCGATCAGCGCAATGCGGTGGCCCGCCAGCCGCGCATGGCCACACACGGTGTCGGCGGCGAACTCGGCCTTGAACTCCAGGAAGGCCGAGCCGTCCACCAGCCGGGCGATGACCTCGCGCACGTCGTAGGGCTCGCGCTCGTCGGCCGGCACCACGCCCATCAGCTCGCCGGCCGGGTACAGCGGCTCGGGGTGCACGGCCGGGGGCGGCACCTCGTCCCAGGGCAGGGCGCCCAGCAGCTCGCGCGCCAGGGCGAGGGCGTGGGCGTCGGTCGCGGCCAGGTACTCGCCCAGGCCGGTGACGCGGGCGTGGGAGAGCGCCCCGCCCAGGTCCTCGTCGGTGGCGTCCTCGCCGATGGCGGCCTTCACCAGCGGCGGGCCGGCCAGGTAGATGCTGGAGCGGCCCCGCACCAGCACCACGTAGTCCGACAGCCCGGGCAGGTAGGCGCCGCCGGCGGTGGACGGCCCGTGCACCACGGCGATCTGCGGGATGCCGGCCGCCGACAGCCGCGCCTGGTTGGCGAAGCTGCGCCCGCCTTCCACGAACATCTCGCTCTGGTACATCAGGTTGGCGCCTCCGGATTCCACGAGGTAGACCACCGGCAGCCGGTTCTCGCGCGCGATCTCCTGGGCGCGCAGCATCTTCTTCAGGCCCATGGGTGACACGGTGCCGCCCTTGAGCGACGCGTCGCTGGCTGACACCACGACGCGCCGGCCTGCCACCAGCCCGATGCCCACGATGGAGCCTCCACCGAGCACCGAACGGCGGCCGTCGTCGTCGTGCATGCCCCAGCCGGCCAGGGGCGAGAGTTCCAGGAAGGGCGAGCCGCGGTCGAGCAGCGTGGCCACGCGGTCGCGCGGCAGCAGTTGCCCGCGCTCGGCGAAGCGGGCCGCCTTGGCCGCGGAGGCATCGGCCACCTGTGCCTGCAGCGCCTGCACCTCGGCCAGGCGCTCGGCCATGCGTGCGGCATTGGCCGTGAAGCGTGCGCTGGCGGGGCTCAGGGAAGTGGTCAGGATCATGGATGAGGGGGCTTCGACAGGCTCAGCCCGAACGGCGGTGACAGTCAGGGGCTTCGACGGGCTCAGCCCGAACGGACAAAGGTCACCGTTCGGCCTGAGCCCGTCGGCAAGCTCCGGACAGGCCGGTCGAAGGCGCGCCCGAACGGAACCCCATCACCGTTCGGCCTGAGCCTGTCGAAGGCCAAACCGCGCGGCCTCACTTCAACACCTCCGGCACCACCGCGCGGTGGAAGCCCTGGAAAGGCGGCGAGCCGGCATGGTCCACGCTGGGCCAGATGGCGCTGCCCAGCGAGGCCCCGCCATCGATCTGCAGGGTGACGCCGGTGATGAAGGCCGCCGCCGGGGAGAGCAGGAATACGATGGCCGCCGAGACCTCGGCCTCGGTGGCCAGGCGGCGCAGCGGCACGTGCGCGCGCAGCTGCGGGATCATGGCGCGCACCGCGCCGCCATAGGTGTCCATGCCGCTGCTGGCCACCCAGCCGGGCGCCACCGCGTTCACCCGCACATGGGCCCAGGCCCATTCGACGGCCGCGGTCTGGGTGAGGTTGGCCATGCCGGCCCGCGCCGCGCCCGAGTGCGCCATGCCGGGCATGCCGTTGCGGAAGTCGGCCGTCATGTTCACGATGGCGCCGCCGTGGTGCTGCAGGCTCTGCTGGAAGAGCTCACGCATCATCAGGAAGCCGCCGGTGAGGTTGTTGGCCACCACCGCCTCGAAGCCCCGCTTGCTGATCCCGGCCATGGGCGAGGGGAACTGGCCGCCCGCGTTGTTGACCAGGCCGTGCACCGGGCCGCTGGCCAGCACGTCGGCCACCTGCGCCTTGACCGCGTCCTCGTCCCGGATATCGAAGGCGCGCCAGACGCAGCGGCCGCCGTCGTCCACGATCTCCCGGGCCACCTGCTCCAGCTTGGCGGCGGTGCGGCCGCTGAGCACCACCTCGGCGCCCAGCGAGGCGAGTTCATGGGCCACGCAGCGGCCGATGCCGGAGCCGGCACCGGTGACCCACAGGCGTTGCCCGGCGAACAGGCCGGGGCGGAACACGCTGGCATAGCGGGCCGGGGAGGAGGCGTCGGTCATGGCACGGCCCGCCAGGCCGGTGGACCGCGGGGCAAGTGAAGACCAGGGCAGGGTAACGTTAACGTCACCCGGCTGGCTAATAGGGAATTACGCTAGTGAGAGGGGCTGCGGTGCGACCCTACAGTGCCGCGCAGTGTTCAACCGTCTGAATTGGGGAGACGACCGATGGATCTGCAAGCCGCCACCAAGGTGATGCGCGAGAAGGTCGGCAGCGATTGCGGCCTGGGCACCACGCTCAAGTTCGACTGCGGCAGCGAAGGTGTGGTGTACGTCGACGGCGCCGCCACGCCCAACACCGTGAGCAACGAGGACAAGGAGGCTGCCTGCACCATCGCGCTCAGCCTCGATTCGCTCAGCCGCCTGCTGCTCAACGAGCTGGAGCCCACCACCGCCTTCATGATGGGCAAGCTCAAGGTCAGCGGCGACATGGGCGTGGCCCTCAAGCTGCAGCGGCTGCTTTGAACTGGTCGGCCCACGACGCGGTGGCCGCCCACCGCGACGACGGTGGGGCGGGCGAGCTGTTCGGCATCACCGAGCTGTGCCGCGAGTTCGGCATCTCGCTGCGCGCCATCCGCTTCTACGAGGACAAGGGCCTGCTGCACCCGCGGCGGGTGAACGGCACGCGCGTCTACACCCGGCGCGACCGCGCCCGCCTGGCGCTCATCCTGCGCGCCAAGGCCATTGGCACGCCCCTGGCCGAGATCAAGCACTACCTGGACCTGTACGGCACGCACGGCGAGGGCCGGGTGCAGCAGATGCGCTACGCGCTGCAGCGCACCGATGCGGCCATCGCCGAGCTGGAGGCCAAGCGTGCGCACATCGACGCCACGCTGGCCGAGCTGCGCGTGATCAACGAGACTGTGCGGCGCAGCCTGGCCGACCGGCGCTGAGCTGCCCAAGGAGCCCCCATGCACCCCACCGACCTGCCGCCTGGCGTGACGATTCCCGAGCGCCTGCAGGCCACCCTGGCCGCCCAGCGCGCGGCCTACCACGCGCACCCGGTGCCCACGCTCGGCGAGCGCCGGGCCGACCTCAACCGCCTGCAGGCCTTCCTGCGCGACCACCAGCATGCGCTGGCCGAGGCCATCAGCGCCGACTACGGCCACCGCTCCGCGCACGAGACCCGGCTGGCCGAGCTGGTGCCCGCCATCGACGGCATCGACCATGTGCAAAAGCACCTGCGCCGCTGGATGCGCCAGCAGCGCCGCGGGGTGGACTGGCTCACCTTCCCGCTCGCGCGCAACCGCGTCATCCCCCAGCCGCTGGGCGTGGTGGGCGTGATCGTGCCCTGGAACTTCCCCATCAACCTGAGCTTCGTGCCGCTCACCTACATCTTCGCCGCGGGCAACCGGGCCATGGTGAAGATGAGCGAGAACTCGCGCCACCTGGCGGCGCTGCTGATCGAGAAGATCCCGGCCTACTTCCCGCCCGAGAAACTGCAGTTCTTCGACGAGACCGGCGGCGTGGGCATCGAGTTCTCCAAGCTGCCCTTCGACCACCTGCTGTTCACCGGCTCGGGCCAGACCGGCCGGGCCGTGATGGCCGCGGCCGCGGCCAACCTGTGCCCCGTCACGCTGGAGCTGGGCGGCAAGGCGCCGGCCATCGTGGGCCCGGGCTTTCCGCTGCGCACGGCGGCCGAGCGCATCCTGTTCGTCAAGTGCCTGAACGCGGGCCAGATCTGCACCACCGTGGACCACGTCTACGTGCCCGAGGCGCAGGTGGCCGAGTTCGTGCGGCTGTCGCAGGCCATCGTGCCGCCGCGCTTCGGGCGGCTGGCTTCGCCGGACTACACCTCCATCATCGACCAGCGGTCGTTCGACCGCCTGGTGGCCGCGCTGGAAGAAGCGCGAGAACGCGGCGCCACGCTCGTCAACCTGCTGCCCGACGGCCCGGCCTGGGACGCCGCCACCCGCAAGATCGCGCCGCACATCGTGTTGAACGCCCCCGAGGACACGGCGCTCATGCGACGCGAGATCTTCGGCCCCATCCTGCCCGTCATCGCCTACCGCACGCTGGACGAGGTGATCGCGCGGGTGAACGCCGGCGACCGCCCGCTGGCGGTCTACCCCTTCAGCCGCGACGGCGAGTTCCTGCAGCAGGTGCTCGACCGCATCATGTCCGGCGGCGTGTCGGTCAACGACGCGCTGTTCCATGTGGCCCAGCACGACCTGCCGTTCGGCGGTGTGGGGCCGTCGGGCATGGGCCACTACCACGGCCGCGAAGGCTTCGACACCGTCTCCAAGCTGCGCCCGGTGTTCCACCAGGCGCCCATCTCGGCCATGAAGTTCATCGGCCCGCCCTATGGTGGCTTCGCCGACCGGCTGCTGGCCTTCCTGATCGGGCGCTGACGCCCCCACCGTGCTGCTCGCCCCATGACCGACTCGTCCGCCTACGTCTTCGACCACCTGCGCACCCCCCGCGGCCGCGGCAAGAAGGACGGCCACCTGCACCCCGCCACGCCGGTGTGGCTGCTGCGCACGCTGCTGCAGGCGATGGCGCAGCGGCACGGCCTGGACACCGCGCTGGTGGACGACGTGGTGCTCGGCTGCGTCACCCCGGTGGGGGAGCAGGGCGGTGACATCGCCCGCACCGCCGTGCTGGATGCCGGCTGGGCGCAGTCGGTGGCGGGCGTCACGCTCAGCCGCTTCTGCGCGTCCGGCCTGGAGGCGGTGAACCTGGCCGCCGCCAAGGTGATGAGCGGCATGGAAGACCTGGTGGTGGCCGGCGGCGTGGAGAGCATGAGCCGCGTGCCCATGGGCAGCGACGGCGGCGCCTGGATCCAGGATGCGCGCATCGTCGAGTCGCTCGGCATCGTGCCGCAGGGCATCGGCGCCGACCTCATCGCCACGCTCGAAGGCTGGGGCCGGGCGGAGCTGGATGCCTTCGCCGCGAGCTCGCACCAGCGCGCCGCCGCGGCCCGCGAGGCGGGGTGGTTCCGGCCGGCGCTGGTGCCGGTGCACGACCTGGACGGCAGCCTGCTGCTGGCCGAAGACGAGACCATCCGGCCCGGCACCACGGTGGAGACGCTGGCCGCGCTCAAGCCCAGTTTCGCGGCCATGGGTGACGCCGGCTTCGACGCGGTGGCGCTGCGGCGCTACCCGCAGGCGGGGCGCATCGAGCACCTGCACCACCCCGGCAACTCGTCGGGCATCGTCGACGGGGCCGCGCTGGTGCTGGTGGGCAATGCCGCCGCGGGGCGGCGCATGGGCCTGAAGCCGCGGGCGCGCATCCGGGCGATGGCGGTGATCGGCTCCGAGCCCACCATCATGCTCACCGGCCCGGCGCCGGCCTGCCGCAAGGCGCTGGCCAAGGCGCGCATGACGGCGGCCGACGTCGACCTGTGGGAGATCAACGAGGCCTTCGCCTCGGTGCCGCTCAAGTGCGCGCGCGACCTGGGCCTGGACCTGGACCGGGTGAACGTGAACGGCGGTGCCATCGCCATGGGCCACCCGCTGGGCGCCACCGGCGCCATCCTGCTGGGCACCTTGCTCGACGAGCTCGAGCGGCGCGACCTGGCCACCGGCTGCATCACGCTGTGCGTGGGCGCCGGCATGGGCATCGCCACGGTCATCGAGCGGGTGTGAGGCCCTCCGGCGCCATCTCGGTGGCGGGCGCCGCCGCCCGCGTGGCCTCGACCAGGCCGTGCACCTCGTGCGACATCAGGCCCAGCCAGGCACACAGCAGCAGGTACAGCAGCGCATAGCCCCAGCGCGTGGCCGGGCTCACGTCGTAGAAGCCGGCCGGCTGGTCTTCAGCCGCCCGCCCGCGCCAGCCGCGCCAGGCGTGGGGCAGCGCCAGCAGCGCCAGCAGCAGCAGCAGCGGGCTGTGCGTCCAGGCGAACAGCGCCAGCATCAGTGGCACGCCCAGCACCCACAGGCGCGGCGAGAGCACGCCGGTGATGCGCCCGCCGTCCAGCCCGGGCACGGGCGCCAGGTTGATGAGGTTGATGAGAAAGCCCGCGTAGGCCACTGCCAGCAGCCAGGGCGCCCCGGTGTCGCGTGCGGCCACGTAGGCCACCAGCGCCGCGGCCGAGCCCAGCAGCGGCCCGCCGAAGGCCACGAAAGCGTCGGTGCCGGCGTCCATCGGCCGGTCCTTCAACACCACCCAGGCGCCCACGAAGGGCAGGAAGGTGGGCCAGCCCACGGCCAGCCCGCGGTGCCGGGCGGCGACGAAATGGCCCATCTCATGGAGCAGCAGCAAGGCCACCAGGCCCACCGCGTAGCGCCAGCCGAACACCCAGGCGTACAGCCCCAGCGACAGCAGCATGCTGCCGCCGGACAGCAGCACCTTGCCCAGCTTGGCGCCCGACAGCGCCAGCATCAGCAGCTTGATCATCGTTATGGTCCCCCCAGTGCGGTATTGTCGCGCCCGCATGACCGCCGCCCCCGTTCACGACCGCTTCCCCCGATTCGACCGGCTCGACGCCCTGCGCGGCGCGGCGATCGTGTGGATGGCGGTCTTCCACTTCTGCTTCGACCTCAACTACTTCGGGTACTTCCAGCCGCGCCAGCACTTCCAGCTCGACGCGTTCTGGACGACGCAGCGCACCGCCATCGTCACGCTGTTCCTGCTGTGTGCGGGCATGGGCCAGGCGGTGGCGCTGCAGGCGGGGCAGGGCTGGGCGCGCTTCTGGCGCCGCTGGGCGCAGGTGGCGGGGTGTGCCGTGCTGGTGTCGGCCGGGTCGGCGCTGATGTTCCCGCGCAGCTGGATCAGCTTCGGCGTGCTGCATGGCATCGCCGTGATGCTGGTCGTGGTGCGGCTGGTGGCGCCGCCGTTGCTGGCGCGCGGCGCGGCGGGTCGGGCCGCGTTGCTGGCGCTGGCGGGCCTGGCGCTGCTGCTGCCGCGGCTGGTGCAGGCCCCGTGGGCAGACAGCCGCTGGACGAACTGGACCGGCCTCGTCACGCGCCTGCCCGTGACGGAGGACTACGTGCCCGTGCTGCCCTGGCTGGGCGTGGTGCTGGCGGGCGTGTGGCTGGCCGATCTGCTGCAGCGCCGCGCGCCGGCGGCGCTGGCCGGCCCGGTGCCGGCCGCGTGGCAGCCGCTGGCGACGCTGGGTCGCTGGTCGCTCAGCTTCTACATGCTGCACCAGCCGGTGCTCATCGGCGGCCTGATGGCCTGGCGGGCGATCGTCGCGGCGGCCTGAGCCGGGGCCTCGCCGGGCCGCCCGGCGGCCTCACCCCCACACGGCGGCGCGTGCTGCCCAGAGCGACTGAATCAGCGGCTCGCGCTCGTCGGGCGCGCCGGTCAGCGCCTGCCATGCCGTCTCCGGCAGGGCAGCGGAGGCGGCGCCCGGCTCCAGCCCCTGCGCCAGGGCCTCCAGCAGCGGGGCGGCGCGCCATAGCAGATCGGGCAGTGACACCGCGGCGCTCGTGGTGGCCGGCGCCCCACCGTCCGCCCCACCATCCGCCGCACCGATGGCCGCCACGATGGACGGCGGAAAGCCCCATTGGCGGCAGACCTCCGCACCCAGGTGCGGCACCGTGTCGCCCAGCACGGCCCGCTCCGCCGCCGCCCGCGGCAGGCCGCTGGCGCGCCGCGCCTGCACCTGCGCCAGGCTGGCCGGCGCGACGACCGCCAGCATCAGCAGGCCCACGTCCTGCATCAGCCCGGCAAGAAACGCCTCGCTCGCTTCGAGGCCCACGCGCATGGCCAGCATGGCCGCGCCCACCGCCGTGGCACTGGCGCGCCGCCAGTGGCGCTCGGTGTCGAAGGGGCTGCCCGCCGGCGGGCGCAGCTGGCTGGACAGCGCCGAGGCGGCCATGACGCCCGTGACCAGGCGCATGCCCAGCAAGGCCACGGCCGCGGCCACCGAACTCACCGTGCCAGCACGCCCGTGGAACGGCGAGTTGGCCAGCCGCATGATGCGCGCCGCCAGGGCCGGCTCGGCTTCGATCAGGGCCACGCAGCGTGCGGGGGCGAGAGGGGGGTCCTGCAGCGCGCGCAGCACATCGGTGAGCGCCTGGGGGCGCGCCGGCAGGCCGCTCACGCGCTGCGCGCGTTCGGCCAGGGTGGGGTCGGCGGGAGGGGCGGCCGCCGTGGGCGCCGTGTGGGCAGTGGGGAAGCTCATGCCGCGAAACTCTCAGGCAGGAGGAACACCCAGGTGCCGCGCGAGTGCCCGCCCTCGCGCCACGGGCGCTGCAGGGCGCGCAGGCCGAGCCCGTCCAGGGGCATCTGCACGGTGTCGGCCTGCTCGGCGGGCAGGCCGAGCGCCTGCCAGGCGGGCGGCAGCACGCCGCCCAGGCAGGCGGCCAGCTCGGGCAGGCGCTGCTGCGCGTCGGCATTGAGGTAGGCCAGCAGCCCGTGGGGATCGAGCCCCAGCACAGGCACGGGCAATGCATCCATCGGGCAGCTGGGGCGCCGCTCATCCGCGGGCGCTTCACTCGCGTTCAGCAGGCCCGACAGCCGGCGCGCCAGTTGCGCCTGCTCCACGCCCGCGCGCGCCAGCAGCTGGTTCAGGCGCCGGTTCTCGTCGGCCAGCTCCTTCTGCCGGAAGGCCTGGGCCACGTGGTCGCGCAGCCGCTCGTCGTCCCAGGGCTTGACCAGGAACTTGAAGACCGCGCCTTCGTTGACCGCGTCGATGATGGTCTGCAGGTCGGTGAAGCCCGAGAGCGTCATGCGGATGGTCTCGGGCCAGCGTTCCTTGGCCTTGCGCAGGAAATCCACCCCCGCCATGCCGGGCATGCGCTGGTCGGACACGATCACGTCGACGTCGGTCGTGGCCATGAGCTCCAGGCCCTCGGCGCCGCTGCCCGCGGTGAGCACCCGGTAGCCATCACGCCGGAACAGCCGTCGCAGGGCCGACAGCATGCTCGGCTCGTCATCGACCAGCAGCAGCGTGCGCTGGCGCGGGTGGCTGGTGGTCAGCTCGGGCGCCAGGCGTTCGCGCCGCGCCAGCATGGCCGCGGCCTCGTCGGCCGGCAGCGGCCCGTGGAAAAGCGGCCCTTGCACCGTGTCGCAGCCGGCGCTGGCCAGTGCGGTGAGTTCACCGGGCCGGCTCACCCCTTCGGCCAGCACCGACAGCCGCAGGCTGTGGCCCAGGTGCACGAGGGTGTGGGCCAGGGACGCGGCGGCGGATTCGGCGTTGGCCGTGTCACCCAGCGAGGCGACGAAGCTCGCGTCCAGGTGCAGGGCGTCCACCGGCCATTCGCGCAGGCGGCCCAGGCCGGACAGGCCGGCGCCGAAACCCGCCAGCGCGACCTCGATGCCCATCTGGCGCAGGCGCTGCAGGGTGGCGAGCACGCGCGGCTCGTCATGCAGCAGCGCCGCCTCGGTGACGGCCAGGCGCAGCTGCGCCGGCTTCAGACCGCTGTCGCGCAGGGCCGCGGAGAGCGTGGCCACCACGTCGCCCACCTGGAACTGCACCGGCGACAGCGGCAGGCTGAGCCGCCACTCGGTGGCCGTGCCGCCCCACGGCCACCGGGCCGCCTGGGCGCAGGCCTGGCGGATCATCCAGTCGCCCAGCGGCCCCATCAACCCCGACCGCTCGGCCACCGGCAGGAACACCTCGCGTGGCCACTCGGCGTGGCCAGGCGGCTGCCAGCGCGGCAAGGCGGCGACGCCGGTGATGTCGCCCGAGTGCAGCGCGGCCTGGGGCTCGAAGCACAGGGTGAGCTCGCCCTGGGCCAGCGCGTGGCGCAGGTCGGCCTCCAGCGACAGCGCCTGCACGTGGCGAACGGCCGCCTGGGCATCGTGGAACGCACAGCCGAGCCGGGCGGCCGCCTCGCCGCGCGCACGCTGGGCGGCCTGCAGCACCTGGGCGCTGCTGACGCCATCGCCCGGGAAGCGGGCGATGCCGATGCGCACCGAGGGGCACACCTCCACCGCGCCCAGCGGCACCGCCGCTTCCAGCACCTCGCGCAGGGCCTGCGCGCGCCGGGCCAGCGGCTCACGCCCGGCCGCCTCATCGTGCGCCAGCACGACGGCGAACTCCGCGCCGTCCACCTGCGCCGCCCGTTCACGCGCGGTGCAGGCGTCGCGCAGGCGCTGCGCGAGCGAGCGCGCCAGCGCGTCCGCGGCCGCAAAGCCCATCGAGCCGGCCAGCTCCGCGATGCGCGGCACCTCGATCGACACCAGCGCGAACCCGTGGCCGCGCCAGGCGGCGGCATCGACCTCGACGTCCAGCTCCTGCAGCAGCCAGCGGCGATTGGGCAGGCCGGTGGTGGGGTGGGCGTGCTCGGCGAGCTGCAGGCGTTGCTGGGCGGCCTGCTGGGCGCGCAGGTCACGCAACACCGCGGTGCCGCGCCGCAGGGCGCCCGCGGCCTCGTGCAGCACGGCATGCTGCAGCACCGGCAGCACGTCGCCGTCGGCCCGCACCAGGCCGTGGCAGAACTCGAACGGCACGCCCGGCTCCGCATGCGCCCACAGCCGGGCCAGCAGCGGGCGTTCCCGCGGGTGCAGCCAGGTGGCGCTGCCGATGGGCTGCGGGGCCGCGGGCCAGGGCAGCCCCAGCAGGCGGCACAGGCCGGCGGACGGCACCACCACGTCGTCGGGGCCCTCCAGCGTGAAGGAGCCGGTGCCGCACAGGGCCTCCGTGCGGGCGAGCACGTCGTCGTGCCAGGCGGTCATGGCCGGCCCGGGCGCGCTCATTCGTCCGCCCCCCACACCGGCGAGTGGCCGGCCGCTGGCGACTCGGGCCCCTCCACGGGCACCCACACGCGGAAGCGGCTGCCCACGCCCACGGTGGATCGCACGTCCAGGCGCCCGCCATGCCGCTGCACGATGGAGAACGCGAGCGACAGGCCCAGGCCGGTGCCCTGGCCCACCTCCTTGGTGGTGAAGAAGGGCTCGAAGATGCGGCGCTGGATCTCGGGGCTCATGCCGCAGCCCGTGTCGGCCACCTCCACCCATGCCCAGCCGCCTTGCTGGCCGCTGCGCAGGGTGATCACCCCGCGTTGCGCGATGGCGTGGGCCGCGTTGACGATGAGGTTCATGAACACCTGGTTGAGCTGGCCGGCCAGGCAGCGCACCGGCGGCAGGGCGCCGAGCTCCAGGCGCACGTCGGCCTTGTACTTGACCTCGTTGCGCACCACGTTGAGGGTGGATTCGAGCCCGGCGTTGAGGTCGGCCTCCTGCCATTCGGCCTGGTCCACGCGCGAGAAGTCCTTCAGGTCCTGCACGATCTTCTTCACCCGGCCGAGGCCCTCGGCGCTTTCCGACAGCAGGGCGGGCAGGTCCTCGCGCAGGTAGTCGAGCTCGATGGCGTCGCGCAGCTGCAGCAGCTGCTGGCGCGCCGCGCCGTCGCCCGGGGCCTGCAGGAACGCCTCGCCCGCATCCACCAGGCGCAGCACGTCGTCGATGTACTGCCGCAGCGTGTGCAGGTTGGAGCTGACGAAGCCGATCGGGTTGTTGATCTCGTGCGCCACGCCGGCGGCCAGCTGGCCGATGGAGGCCATCTTCTCCGACTGCAGCAGCTGGTTCTGCGCTTCCTCGAGCCGGCGGTTGGTCTCGCGCAGGTGCTCGTTCTGCTCGCGCAGGCGCTCGCCCGCGGCGCGCACCTCGGTGCGGTCCTGCATCATCCACCAGGTGCCCATCTCCGGGTCGGCCGTGTCGGGCATGAAGGCGTGCAGTTGCACCCACACCGGGTGGCCGTCGTGGTGGCGCATCCAGCCTTCGATGTGCGCCTGCCGGCCCGCCAGCAGCTCGGGCGCGATCACCTCCAGCATGCGCTCCATGTCCTCGGGCGAGGCGAAGAACTCGCGGGCGTGCAGGCCGAGCGCCTGGCCCGGCTGCAGGCCGAACAGCGTCTCCATGGCGCGGTTGCAGCGCTGCACCTGCCGGCGCGTGGAGTACACCACCGCGATCGGCGCGTTGTCGACGAAGGTCTCCAGGGCCTGCACGCTGTGCGCCAGGGCGCGCGAGCGGGCCTCGACCAGCTCTTCCAGGCGCTGGCGGTGGCGCCGCAGCTCCTGCTCGGCCTCGCGCCGCTGGGTGGTGTCCTGCAGCGAGGCGACCGCGCCGGTGACCTGGCCGTCGCCATTGCGCAGGGGCGCGGCCGTGAGGTAGAGCCAGCGCCCCGCGTCGCCCAGATGGGGGAAAAACGCCTCGACCTCGCAGAAGCCGTCCTCGGCCCGGCGCGGGCGGGCCTGCGGCCCGTACAGCTCGGCCAGCTGCGCCTCAGGGGCGCCATCGACCACGAGGTCGGCCAAGGTGGGCCGCGCGCTGGCATGGAAGGCGCGCCAGGTGTCGGTGCGGCCCACCATCTGCGCGGCGGACAGGCCCGTCAGGCGCTCGCAGGCGAGGTTCCAGTGGGTGACGCGGTGGCCGAGGTCGATCACATAGGACGGCACCGGGCCGCTGTCCACGATCTGGCGCAGCAGGTCGCTCAGCGCGAACAGGCTGCTCTGCACATGGTGCACGTCCGACAGGTCCACGCAGGTGAGCACCACCGTGGGCTCACCGTCGAGCACCAGGCGGCGCTGCGTGATCTCGACCTGGCGCGTGCCGCCCCCGGCGGTCTGCAAGGTGGCCGCGCGCGCCGGCGGGTCGTCGGTGCGGGTCAGGCACAGGTCGGCCGCCTCCTGCACGCCAGGGCGGTCATCGGGCACCACCAGCTCACGGAACGGCCGGCGCGAGAGCGTGGCGCCGTCCAGCCCGCACAGCCGCTGCAGCGCCTCGTTCGCCGCGATCACCGGGCCGCCGCGGTGCGGCGCCGCCGGCACCGCGATGGCATCGAGCAGGGCGCGGGCGGTCGCCTCGCCCGCGAAGGGCAGCGTCATGTCGTTCATGGCGTGGGCGGCACGGTGGCCGCGGGTTCGGCGCGGACATGCAGGCTCAGCTTGAGGCTCTCTCGGCGGGCGAAGTCGTTGACCTGCCGGATCACCTGCGCATCGAACACGTAGCCGGCCGCCAGCAGGATGACGCCGCGCGACGACAGCAGGTCGCGCGCGAGCACCATGCCGGGCCGCAGGTCGCGCACGTCGATCAGGCGGTGGTCGTCGGGGCGTGCCGCCTCCTCGTCGATGGCACGCACCAGCGCATCCACCACGGCGGGGTCGTAGCGGCTGCCGGCCCCGTCTCGCAGGTGGCGGCGCGCCAGCTCAGGCGGCACGGGCCGGTCGGACAGGCCACCGTGGACCAGGCCGTCCCAGTCGCTGGCCGCCGCGATGATGCGCGCGCCCAGGGTGATGTCCGGCCCGGCGATGCCGTCGGGGAAGCCGCGGCCGTCCCAGCGTTCGTGGTGCTGGCGCACCATGCGCGCAACCGGCTGCATCTTGACCAGCGGCATCAGCGCCGCCTCGCCGTCCACCGCGTGCTGCCGGTAGCGGGCGCGCTCCTCGTCGTTGTAGCTCGCGGTGGGGCGGCGCAGCATGCGGTCGGGGAAGCCCACCTTGCCCACGTCGTGCAGCAGCGCCGCCATCTCCACGTCCTGCTGCTGGCGCTCGTCCAGGCCCAGCAGGGCGGCGGTACCGCGCGCCAGACGCGCCACACGGCGGGCATGGCCGGCCATGCCCTCCTCGCGCGATTCCAGCAGCGCCACGAACATGTTCACCGACAGCAGGAACTGGTCGCGCAGCTCCTGGTAGGCGGTTTCCAGCATGTCGTTGATCTGGCCGATCTCGGCGGTGCGTGCCGCGACCCGGGCTTCCAGCGTCTGGTTCGCCACGCGCAGCGCCTCGTTCTGCTGCTCGGTGAGCGCCGTGAGTTCGGCATTGCGGCGCTCAAGCTGCCGGCGGGCGAGGGCGTCGCGCACCAGCAGCAGCAGTTCGCGGTCGTCCCAGGGCTTTTCCACGTAGCGGTGGATCTCTCCCCGGTTGATGGCCTGGATGGTGGAGCCGATGTCGGCGTAGCCCGTCAGCAGCAGGCGCACGGGGTGAGGGTCGCGCGCGCGCACCTGCTCAAGGAACTGGGCGCCATCCATGCCCGGCATGCGCATGTCGGAGATGACCACGTCGGGCGCGTGCGCCGCCAGCAGCTCCAACCCTTCGGCCCCGCCCGAGGCCTGCACGATGCGGTAGCCCTCGGTGCGGAACAGACGGCGCAAGGCGCTCAGCACGGCAGGCTCGTCGTCGACCAGCAACAGCGTCGCCGGCGCGCCGGGCAGCGCGGGGGAGTCGGCGGGGGTGGGGGTCAACATGGCGCTCTAAGTGATACAGGTGCGCGTCAAGTATCATATAAATCAGCACAAATGAAAACCAGCGCCGTGGAATCGGCCGTGCACGGTCGGCCATTGCGTGACCGACTGGTACCCTCGGGCCATGGCCTCACGCATCCTTTTCGGCTTCCATGCCGTCACCGTCCGCCTGAAGACGGCCCCCACCTCCATCCACGAAGTGCACGTGGACGCCACCCGCCGCGACGCACGCATGCGCGGCTTCGTCGAGCGCGTGAAGGAGGCCGGCCTGCGGCTGATCGACAGCGACGACACGCGCCTGTCCAAGCTGGCTGGCAACCCGCGCCACCAGGGCGTGGTGGCCCGCGTGGACCCGCTGCCCGCCACCCACTCGCTGGACGAGGTGCTGGAAGGCGTGGAAGCCGCCCGGGAAGACCCGCCGCTGGTGCTGGCGCTGGACGGCGTGACCGACCCGCACAACCTGGGCGCGTGCCTGCGCGTGGCCGACGGCGCCGGCGCGCATGCCGTGATCGCGCCCAAGGACCACGCGGTGGGCCTGAACGCCACCGTGGCCAAGGTGGCCTCGGGGGCGGCCGAGACGGTGCCCTACCTGATGGTGACCAACCTCGCGCGCAGCCTGAACGAGATGAAGGAGCGCGGCATCCGCATCATCGGCACCAGCGACGACGCCGAGGCCACGCTCTACGACGTGGACCTGAGCGGCCCCGTGGCCCTGGTGCTGGGCGCCGAAGGCAAGGGCATGCGCCAGCTCACGCGCACCACCTGCGACCAGCTGGTGAGCATCCCCATGGCCGGCGCGGTGGAGAGCCTGAACGTGTCGGTCGCTGCGGGCGTGTGCTTGTACGAGGCGCGTCGCCAGCGCCGGGCCCGGTCCACCTGATCATCCGCCGTTCGGCCCGAGCCCACGCCTGCCGTTCGGCCTGAGTCCACCCCTGCCGTTCGGCCTGAGCCTGTCGAAGGCCCCTCACCATGTCCTTGACCGAGCACATCGAACTCGAGGAGCTCCAGTCCCGCATCCATCGGGCCCGCCGCCTGGTGGTGCTCACCGGCGCGGGCATGTCCGCCGAGAGCGGCATCCCCACCTTCCGTGACGCCATGACCGGCCTGTGGTCGCGCTTCGACCCCGCGGCGCTGGCGAGCGAAGAGGGTTTTCGCGCCGACCCGGCGCGCGTGTGGGCCTGGTACGTCGAGCGGCGCGAGGGCGTGCGCCAGGCCGAGCCCAACGCCGGCCACCGCGCCCTGGCCGACTACGCCCGCCGCCACCCCGGGCGGCTGACGGTCATCACCCAGAACGTGGACGACCTGCACCAGCGTGCCGGCCACACCGACACCATCCGCCTGCACGGCGACATCCTGGCCGACCAGTGGCTCGACCCATGCCCACGCCGCGGCGGGCCGCCCTGCGAAACCGAGTGGGCCCGCCCCGGCCAGCCGCCGCACTGCAACGAATGCGGCAACCTCGTGCGCCCGGCGGTGGTGTGGTTCGGCGAAAACCTGCCGCTGGCCGCCCTGAACGCCGCCGAAGCGGCCGCGATGGGCGCCGACCTCATGCTGGTGGTGGGCACCTCCGGCGCCGTCTGGCCCGCCGCCGGACTGGCCGCCCGCGCCCGCCGCGCGGGGGCCTGGGTCGCCATCGTCAACCCGCACCCCAGCGAGATCGACGGCGACGCCGACCAGATCGTGCGCGGCACCGCGGCCGGTGTGCTGCCGGTGCTGCTGGCGGCGGGCTGAGGCTCACTACACTGGCTGCCTTGCTGACCGCAGCCCACACCCCGGTTTTCCCATGCCCACCATCGCCGTCACCCACCCCCTCGTGCGCCACAAGATCGGCCTGCTGCGCGAGGCGGAGATCTCCACCAAGAAGTTCCGCGAGCTCACGGGCGAGCTGGCGCGCCTGCTGGCCTATGAGGCCACGGCGGATTTCCCGCTCGCGCCTGTCACCATCAGCTGCTGGAGCGGCCCCACCGAGGTGGAGCAGATCGCCGGCCGCAAGGTGACGGTGGTGCCCATCCTGCGGGCCGGTCTGGGCATGCTGGACGGCGTGCTGGATATGGTGCCCAACGCCAAGGTGAGCGTGGTGGGCCTGGCGCGCAACCACGACACGCTGCAGCCCGAGCACTACTTCGAGAAGTTCGTGGGCCACCTGGAGCAGCGCACCGCGCTGATCATCGACCCCATGCTGGCCACGGCCGGCTCGATGATCGCCACGGTGGACCTGCTCAAGCGCCGCGGCTGCAAGGACATCCGCGCGCTGGTGCTGGTGGCCGCGCCCGAGGGCATTGCCGCGCTCGACAAGGCCCACCCGGACGTGCGCTGCTGGACGGCCGCCATCGACAGCCACCTGGACGCCAACGGCTACATCATCCCGGGCCTGGGCGACGCGGGCGACAAGATCTTCGGCACCAAGGACGAGAGCACCGTGTGAGCCGCCGCCGCGCCGCGGCGCGGCGTCAGAACTGGTAGGCCAGCGTCACCGACGCGTTGCGCGGCGCGCCGTAGATGGCGCCGTAGGCCAGGCCGCCGATGTACTTCTCGTTGAACAGGTTGTTCACGTTCAGGCGCACCGAGGCCTGCTTGTTCAGCTCGTACGAGGCGAAGGCGTTGGCGACGAAGAACGCGTCCTGCTTCACCGTGCCGGTGGCGTTGGTGACGTCGGACTGCCACCGCCCGCCGATGCCCAGCTTCAGCGCGGGCAGGGCGGCCAGGCGGGTGTCGGCGCGGAAGTTCACCGTGGTGCGCGGCACCCAGGGGTAGTCGCCCGCGGTGGGCACGTCCAGGTCGAGGTGGGTGACGCCGAGCGACACGCGCGTGTCGCGGCCGATGCGGCCGGTGGCCTCGGCTTCCACGCCGCGCGATTTCGCGTCGACGGGGCGGTACCAGTAGTTGCCGTCCGGCGTCAGGCCGTCGCCTTGCGTGGCCAGGCCCTTCTGCTCGGCGCTGAACACCGCCAGGGTGGTCAACAGCTGCTTGCCGAACCACTCGCCCTTCACGCCGGCTTCCACGTTCACGCCCTTCATCGGGGCCAGGTACTCGCCGTCGAAGTCGGTCTGGTCCTGGTTTTGGAAGATGTCGGAGTACGAGAGGTAGCCCAGCACATCGCGGCTGAAGTCATACGTCAGGCCGACGTAGGGGCTGACCTCTTCGGTGTCGGGATAGGCGGTGGCGTCCACCACGCTGCCGTAGCGGGAGCTGCCCGAACGTTCCAGGTGGATGGCGTTGACGCCTGCGATGAGCTTGAGCTGGTCGGTCACCGCGATGCGCGTCGCGGCGTAGAGCCGGGTCAGCGCCTGCTCGCCGCCCGAGGTGGGGGTGCTCGGGCCCCAGTCCGGTTCGGCGTAGGCATCGCCACCGTACGGGAAGGCAGGCAGGGGCAGGAACATGTCCTCGGCGGCCGGCGCGCGTGTGTCCGTGGCCGTCTTCTGCTTGGAATGGCTGACGCCGGCGATCAGGCTGTGCTGGCGGCCGAGCGCCTTGAACTGGCCACTGAGGTTCACGTCGAGCAGGTCGTTCTCGGTCGTGACGAAGCTGGCGTAGGGCCAGCCGATGAGGCCGGTGTTGTCGTCGTTCAGGCCGCCGGCCGGTGCGTAGGCGTAGAGCAGTTGCACGTCCTCCTCGGCCCGGCGGTGGGTGTAGGTGAACTTGGCTTCCCAGTCGTCGTTCAGCGCGTGGCTGTACTCGATGAAGGCGCTCTGCGAGCGGGTGTCCCAGTACGTCCACTTCTGCGAGGTGGAGGCGGACACGTCGAACTCGGCCTGGCCGTCGGACAGGTAGTTCAGCGTCAGCGAGCCCCACATCGGCGAATCCTGCTGCGCGTCCAGCGCCGTCACGCCGAGCGTGAGCACACCGTTCTCGCCGATCTGGCCGTCGACCACGGCGTACAGGCTGGTGCGCTGGTCGTGCAGGTCGCGCAGGTAGGAGTCCTTGTCTTCATGGGCGACGACCACGCGGCCGGCCCAGGTGCCGTCTGCCGTGAAGACCTTGTTCACGTCCAGCGTGGCGCGTTTCTGTGCGTAGGAGCCGCCGGCCAGGCCCACTTCGGCCGAGTCCTTGTTGGTGGGGCGCTTGCGCACGTAGTTGATGGTGCCGGATGCGTTGCCCACGCCGGTGAGCAGGCCGTTGGCGCCGCGGATGAGCTCGATGCGGTCGAAGAGGAAGGTGTCGAGCTGGCCCACGACGGTGCCCCAGTCGTTGCTCATGCCCAGGCCGTCGATCTGCGTGAGCTGGATTTCGAAGCCCCGCGAGTTGAAGGTGGCGCGGTTGGTCTCGTACTGCTCCACGTTGATGCCGGTGGCCAGGCGCAGCGCCTCGTTGGAGCCGGTGGTGCCGAAGTTCTCGAGGTCTTCCTTCTCGAGGATGCTGATGGTCTGCGGGGTGTCCTTCACGTCCATGGGCAGGCCGGTGGCGCCCTTGGAGATGCGGTTCTGCCGCTTGCCCACCACCTCGATGGTCTGGGTGGCGGCGGTGTCTGCCTGGGCCGCGTCCTGCGCGTGGGCGGGGGGGAGGGCGGGGCCGAGGGCGGCGCAGGCGGCGAGTGCGCAGGCGCTGCGGGCAAAGGTGTTCTTCATGGGGACTGCGTGGGTAGGGTGGGTCGGTCGTGCCGGCGGCGGCGAAGGGCTGCGGCAACGTCTGATCACACTCTACACGCAAATGCGAACGGTTCGCGTTAGCATTCCGAATCTCTGACGCAGCGCAAGCCCGCTGCGTGGCGTGGGCGCTACGTCGAAAGGCCGCCGAAGGCGCCCGCCACCGCCCCCACGGCGAGCAGCCAGAGCGGATTCAGCCGGGTGCGCCAGGCCACCGCCACCGTGGCGATGAACAGGCCCACGGCCACCGGCTGCCGCATCACGGGCGCGGCCAGCAGCGCGCCGGAGGTGAGCACCAAGCCGAGCGTCACGGGTGCCATGCCGCGCACGAAGACGCGCACGGGCAGGCTGTCGCGCCGGCGCGGGCCCCAGCGGGTGAGCATCAGCGTGAGCGCCGTGCTGGGCAGCAGCATGCCGGCCATGCCCGCCAGCGCGCCGGGCAGGCCCAGGGCCTGGTAACCCACCACCGCCACGAACAGCAGGTTCGGGCCCGGGGCCGCCTGGGCCAGCGCGACCGCCCCGGTGAACTGGGTGGCGTCCAGCCAGCCGTGCTCCACCACCACCATGCGCTGCAGGTCGGGCACGGTGGCGATGGCCCCGCCGATGGCCAGCAGGCTCAGCAGCAGGCAGTGGCTGAACAGCGCCAGCAGGTCGTTCATTCGGTGGGGCCCGGCGAAGGGGCGCGACGCAGGCGCCAGGCGGTGAGCAGGCAGCTCAGGCTGCCGAGGCCCGCGATCACCGCCACCAGGGGCCAGCGCCAGACGGCCACCGTGAGCACCACCGCCGCGGCCACCGCCACCCAGCCCACGCGGCCGAGCGGATGGCCGGCCAGCGTGGGCACCAGCCGCAAGCCCATGGCGAAGATGAGCCCCGCGGAGACGATGCCCATGCCGTGCACGGCACCGGCCACCGCGGGCACCTCGGCCAGACGGCCATGCACGGCCGCCACCATCAGCACCAGCGCCATGGGCAGCACCAGCATGCCGGCCAGGGCCGCCAGCGCGCCGCGCAGGCCGAAGTACCGGTCGCCCACCATGAGCGAGAGGTTCACCACGTTGGGCCCCGGCAGCACCTGGCCCACCGAGAGCGCCTCGGCGAACTCCTCCCGTGTCAGCCAGCCCAGGCGCTCCACCAGCTCGCGCTGGGCGATGGGCAGCACGCCGCCGAAGCCCTGCAGAGCCAGGCGGCTGAAGGCCAGGAAGAGATCTCCACAGCCAGCCGGCGCGGGGCGGGGCGACGGCGGAGGGGCGTCAGGCATGGGGGCGGCCCCCCGACCCCGAGGCGGGACGCAGGGAAGCATCGCGCTGCAGCGCCCGGTTGGCCCACTGGCTGAGCAGCCAGGCCGCCACCAGCCAAGCCAGCGAGACACCATGCAGCCAGGCGAACGTCGCGCGCCCCGCTGCTTCGTTGGCGGCCATCATGGCGCCGCCGCCGGCCGCGCCCAGCGCCTGGCCCAGGTAGATGGCCGAGGTGTTCAAGGCCATCAGCGCCGGGGCCAGGGCCGGTGCGGCGCCGCCCAGCCGGGCCTGCTGGGCCGAGTTCGATGCGAAGCCGCCCAGCGCCCAGGGCAGCAGGATGAGCCCGAGCAGTACCGGCGAGCTGCCCAGCGGCCACAGCAGCACCGACACCGTGATGGCCGCCAGCGCCAGTGCCACGGCGCGGCCGGCACCCAGCCGGTCGACATGGTGCGACAGCAGCACGTTGCCCAGCAGGCCGAAGGCCCCGAACCACATGAACAGTGCGCTGATGGTCGCCGGCTCGGCGTGGAGCACCTGGCGGTAGTAGGGCGCGAAGTAGGCGAATAGGGTGAACTGCCCGGCGCCGCCCAGGGCGGTGACACCCACCACGGCCATCAGGCCCGGGTGGGTGAGGGCCTCGCGCCAGGCGCGGAAGTTCATGGCGGGCGGGCGGACGCCGTCGGGCAGCGCGCGCCACACCCCCACCGCGGCGCCCGCCGACAGCGCCGCCACCAGGGCGAACGCCCAGCGCCAGCCGAAGGCCTCGCCGATGTAGCTGTGCAGCGGCATGCCGAACACCGAGGCCACGCTCCAGCCCAGGAAGATGAAGGTGATGGCGCGGCCGCGCTGCTCGGGTGGCGCCAGCCAGCCCACGGCCGCTGCGGCCTGCGGGGTGAACACGGCGGCCGCCAGCATGCAGGCCGCGCGCAGCGGCAGCAGGGCCGCATAGTCGGGCGCCACGGCGCTCACCGCATGGCCCACGGCATACCAGATGAGGGCGAGCGTGAGCAGCCGGCGCCGGTCCATGCCGCCCAGCCACGCGGCCAGCAGCGGCGCGCCGAGCGACATCACGATGGCCGCGGCGGTGATGAGCTGGCCGCCCACGGCCACACTCACGTCGAGCGCCCGGGTCAGGTCGTTGAGCGACCCGGCCACCACCATCACACCGCAGCCGATGGCGAAGTTGCCGAAGAGCAGCGACCACGAGGAGGCGGAGGCAGCCCCTCGCCCGGCGGGTACGCCGGCCGAACCCTCGGTGGGGCTCACCGCAGGACCTTCAGGGCGTCCGGGTTGACGATGTTCGTGGGCTGGCCGTTGACGAAGTTGACGACGTTGTCGAAGGCGGCGCCGAAGTACATCTCGTAGCTGTCCTGCTCCACGTAGCCGATGTGCGGCGTGCACACGGCGTTCTCCAGGCGCAGCAGGGGGTGGCCTTGCAGGATGGGCTCGTTCTCGAAGACATCCACCGCCGCCATGCCGGGGCGGCCGCGGTTCAGCGCGGCCACCAGCGCCGCGTCTTCCACCAGCTCGGCGCGGGAGGTGTTGACGAACAGGGCAGTGGTCTTCATGCGGCCGAGGTCGGCCAGGGTGACGGCATGCCGGGTGCGGTCGGACAAGCGCAGGTGCACCGAGAGCACGTCGCTCTGCTCGAACAACTGCTCGCGCGAGTCGAACACCGCGTAGCCGTCCTGGCGGGCGCGCTCGCGCGAGGCCTCGCTGGCCCAGATGCGCACGTCCATGCCGAAGGCGCGGCCGTAGCCGGCCACCAGCGCGCCGATCTTGCCGTAGCCCCAGATGCCCAGCACCTTGCCACGCAGCACCATGCCGATGCTGAAGTTGGGCGGCATGGACGCGGACTTCAGGCCCGACTGCTGCCATGCCCCGTGCTTGAGGTTGCCGATGTACTGCGGCAGCCGGCGCATGGCCGCCATGATCAGCGCCCAGGTGAGCTCGGCCGGCGCGTGCGGCGAGCCCACGCCCTCGGCCACGGCGATGCCCAGGCGCGTGCAGGCGTCCACGTCGATGTGGGGGCCGACACGGCCGGTCTGCGCGATCAGGCGCAGCTTGGGCAGCTTCTCGAGCAGCTGGCGGTTGAACTGCGTGCGCTCGCGGATCGCCACGAGCACCTCGGCATCACGCAGGCGGATGGACAACTGCCCCAGGCCCTTGACGGTGTTGGTGAACACCTTGGCGTTCAGGTGCTGCAGCCGGGACGCGCAGGGCAGCTTGCGGACGGCGTCCTGGTAGTCGTCGAGGATGATGATGTTCACGCCCCGATTGTGCATCGGGGGGCGTGATCACCCGGGGCTCAGGCCCAGCCGACGGCGTGGCGCGGGGCCGAGGGCAGCAGGGCGTCCCAGGGCACGGGCAGGGTGGGCGGCAGGCTGGCGTCCGGCTCGAAGCCGAAGGCCTCCGGGAAGATGCGGTCCAGCGTGCGGTACAGCTCCGCCCGCAGCCCGCGGTGGCGGTGTTCGTCGCCACTGAGCGCGCTGAGCACGGGGCCGCGCAGCAGCCACAGCTCCAGCGGGTCGTGCGCGCGCCGCACCTGCTGGCGCAGCCAGTCGCCCTTGCGGCCCTCTAGCGGCTCGGTGGCACGCAGGAAGATGAGTTTCATGTCCACGAAGGCGCGGCGCGCCGCCAGGCGGGCGGCACGGTCCTGCGGCAGGCCGATGCCCGCGGGCGCGTGGTCGTCCATCGGGCCGGCCACCGTGTCGTCAAAAGGCAGGTTCATCGCGGGTGGGTGGAAGAAGGGGTGGGGAGGATTCAACGGGGCTCGCGGGTTCCCACGGCCATGGCGTCCTGCCGCTGGCTGGGGCGGGCGGAGCAGGGGAAATGCTGGTTCACCTGCCCCATGCGGCGGTCGGCCTCGGCCTGGCTGCGGTGGCGTGCCACCACGCCGTACAGCTCGGCGCGCAGGTGCCACAGCTCGCGCAGCGAGCGGGCGCTGCGGC
>JACRBA010000002.1 GCA_016213265.1 Burkholderiales bacterium
CTCAGCCGTGTTCCCCGCGAGCGCGGGGATGAACCGAACCCATTGCGAGAGATGCTCTCGCAGGTCGGGTGTTCCCCGCGAGCGCGGGGATGAACCGTTCTTGAGCTTCTTGGGCAGGGACATGGTGGCGTGTTCCCCGCGAGCGCGGGGATGAACCGCTATTGGTACCTCGGCAGTCTTGATGGCCGAGCGGTTCTCACGGCCTCATGCCTCGGCGCCGCGTGACGAGCCCTCGCGCCTAGAAGGTGGCCCACTGTTCGTCGTTGGCCTGCGCGTGCGCAGGCGCAGCCGCGGGGGGCGTGCGGGTGGCGGTGGCGCCCGGGTCGCGGGCGGCAGTCGCCAGGCGGGGTGAGCGGGCCGGGCGGCCTGGCACCACCCTGGCCGCCGTGTGCGGCTGGGGCTTCGGGGCGGGCGCCGTCGTGGGCATCGGCGTGGCTGCAGGGCTGGTGGCCAACTTGAACACCGACACCGCCTGCACGAGCTGTTGCGCCTGGCCCTTCAGGCTCTCGGCCGCGGCCGCGCTCTCTTCCACCAGGGCGGCGTTCTGCTGGGTGACCTGGTCCATCTGGCTGACGGCGTCTCCCACCTGCTGGATGCCGTTGCTCTGCTCGCTCGTGGCGGCGCTGATCTCCGCAACGATGTCGCTCACCCGTTTGATCGAGCCCACGATCTCGTCCATGGTGGTGCCGGCGCGGCCGACCAGTGCGGTGCCTTCCTCCACCTGCTCGACGTTGCGTGTGATCAGTGCCTTGATCTCCTTGGCGGCCTCGGCGCTGCGCTGCGCCAGACTGCGCACTTCGCCGGCCACCACGGCGAAGCCGCGGCCCTGCTCGCCGGCGCGGGCTGCTTCCACCGCCGCGTTGAGCGCCAGGATGTTGGTCTGGAAGGCGATGCCGTCGATCACGCCGATGATGTCGCCGATCTTCCGGCTGGATTCGCTGATGCCCAGCATCGTGCTGACCACCTGGCCCACCACCGTGCCGCCCTCGGTGGCCACGCCAGCGGCGGCCTGGGCCAGCTGGTTGGCCTGCCTGGCGCTGTCGGCGTTGTTGCGCACGGTGCTGTTGAGCTCCTCCATGGTGGCGGCGGTCTCCTCGAGCGCGCTGGCCTGTTCTTCGGTGCGTTGGCTGAGGTCGGCGTTGCCCTGGGCGATCTGGGCGCTCGCCGTGGCCACGCTCTCGCTGCCGCCGCGCACGTCTCCCACCACCCGCGCGAGGTTCTCGGTCATGTCCTTCAGCGCGCCCAGCAGCTGGCCCATCTCGTCTTTCGAGGTGGGCTCCACGCGAACGCTCAGGTCGCCCGCGGCCACTGCGCGCGTGAGCTGCACCGCCTCGCCCACGGGGCGGGTGATGGATCGGGTGATCGTCCACGCGGCCACGACAGACAGCGCGAGGACTGCCGCCGTCACGGCCAGCGTGATGGTCGTCACCTGGGCGATGCCGTCCTTGGCGGCCGCGCTGCTCTTCTGCATCAGGCCCTGCTGGAAGTCGGCCATCTTCTCCAGCGAGGCGAAGAACCGCTCCTGGGCCGTTCGCACGTCGCCCAGCGCGAGCCTGGCGGCCGCCTCTGCCTGGCCCTCGCGCAGCAGGCGCACGGCTTCGTTGCGCGCCTTGGCATAGGCGGCACGCGTGTCGGCCACCTCACTCAGCCGCTCGGCGCCCTGGGGGGTGTTGATGACCGCCTTGAGCTTGTTCATCAACTGGTTGTTCTCTTCGACGGCGGCTTCCACCATGGCCAGCGATGCGCTGACCTCCTGAGGGTTCTGCAGCATGGCGCCGATGATGGCGTTGCGCAGCATCCGCGCCTGGGTGTTGGCGGCAGCCCGCATGTCGGTGACCATGTCGATCTTTGGGTAGCGGTCGTCGACGACCTGCTCCACCTCATGGGAGGCGGCCCGCATCATGGACCACACCACGCCCGACAAGATGAGAATCATCGCGACGATCACACCGAAGCCCAGGCCGAGCCGTTGTGCGATGGACAAATTTCGCAGCGCATTCATTGAAGGTTTCCCCTGTGAAGTTTGTTAGGCGGCAGGCCGCACCGGGCCATGCGGGCCTGCCGATGGTGAAAGACTGAACCCGTGTTCAGCATCGTCGTGCGGTTAGGCACCGGGTAAACCCTCGATCTGCGGCCGAAACACCCGGCAGACGTTGACAGACGTCAAATGGCGCCGTCGGTGCTTGCCCGCCCCAACCGTCACAAAACTCACGCGGGCGATTCAAGCTCTGTCCGGCGGTTGCCGACATACCGGCTGCGGGGGCCCCTGCCAGCCATGGCGGCGCGCGCTGCCCCGTGCATCCACCCACCCACGGAGCGGACATGTCCCGACTTTCCATCGGCCAGCGGCTGGCCGCCGGCTTCTCACTGGTGCTCGTGCTGGCCGCGGCCATTGCGCTGATCAGCCTGTGGCGGCTGCAGGACACCGCCGCGGAGACGCGGGCCATGATGCAGGAGCCCCTGACCAAGGAGCGGCTGGTCAGCGACTGGTACGCCAACGTGAACGCGGGCGTGCGGCGCACCCTGGCCATCGCGCGCAGCAGCGACCCGTCGCTGGTGGCGTTCTTCGCCGACGACGTGGCGGAGGCGACGAAGGCCTCCACCCACTACCAGAAATCCATCGAGGCGCTGTTGTCGTCCGAGCGCGAGAAGGCCGTGTTCGCCCAGCTGTCGGACGCCCGCAAGCGCTTCGTGACCACCCGCGACCGCATCGCCGGCATGAAGAAGGACGGGCAGGTCGACGAGGCGCTCGCCTTGCTGGACTCGCAGTTCAAGCCGGCCGCGCAGGCCTACCTGGACGGCATGAAGTCCCTGCAGCAGCTGCAGCGCGAAGACCTCGACGCGCGCAGCCAGGCCATCGACGCCCTCAACCGGGCGAGCGCCGGCTGGCTGCTGGGCCTGAGCGCCGTGGCGATCCTGCTGGGCGTGGTGGCCTCGTGGCAGATCACGCGCAGCATCACGCGCCCGCTGGGCGAGGCGGTGGCCGCCGCGCGGCGCGTGGCCGACGGTGACCTCACGCAGCGCATCGTGGCCGACCGCAGCGACGAGACCGGCCGCCTGCTCAACGCCCTGCAGGACATGCAGCATCGCCTGGCCGAGGTGGTGGCGCGGGTGCGGGGCAACGCAGAGAGCGTCGCCGGCGCCAGCGCCGAGATCGCCCAGGGCAACCTGGACCTGAGCCAGCGCACGGAGACCCAGGCGTCCTCGCTGCAGGAGACGGCCGCGACGATGTCGCAGCTCAGCCAGACGGTGAGCCTCAACGCCGAGAGCGCCCACGAGGCCAAGAACCTGGCCGAGGGGGCGACGCGCGTCGCCAGCCGTGGCGGCGCCATGGTGGGCGACGTGGTGCAGACCATGCGGTCCATCCAGGCCAGCTCCAACCGCATCGGCGACATCATCAGCGTGATCGACGGCATCGCCTTCCAGACCAACATCCTGGCGCTGAACGCGGCGGTGGAAGCCGCGCGCGCCGGCGAGCAGGGCCGCGGCTTCGCCGTGGTGGCCGGCGAGGTGCGCACCCTGGCGCAGCGCAGCGCCCAGGCGGCCAAGGAGATCAAGACCCTGATCACCGACAGCATGGAGCAGGTGCGCAGCGGCACCCAGCTGGTGGACCAGGCGGGCGAGACCATGGGCGAGATCGTCGGGGCGATCCAGCGCGTGAGCGGCATCGTGGCCGAGATCAGCACCGCCAGCGCCGACCAGAGCGCACGTGTGCGCCAGCTCGATGGCGCGGTGGAGCAGATGGACCGCGCCACCCAGCAGAACGCGGCCCTGGTCGAGCAGAGCGCGGCCGCGGCCGAGAGCCTGCGGCACCAGTCCACCGAGCTGGTCGAATCGGTGGCGGTGTTCCGCGTCGCCTGACCGGCCGCCGCGCGCACGTGGCGCCGTGGCCGGCGTTACGTGTATTCCACACCCGTTTGGCGGGGGCTCCTTCCTAGAATCCGCGGCCATTGCCCCTGATTCCGTGGAGGAGATCCCGTGAAGATCAAGAGCCAGAAGGATTTCTGGTCCGGCCTGATGTTCGTGGCCGTTGGCGCCGCGTTCGCCGTCGGCGCCGGCAACTACAGCCTCGGTGACTCGGTGCGCCCGGGGCCCGGGTACTTCCCCCTCGGGCTGGGCGTGCTGCTGGCGCTGCTGGGCGCCGTGGTCCTGTTCCAGGCACTCACCATCGAGACGGACGACGGCGACCCGGTGGGCGCCTTCGCCTGGCGGCCGCTGCTCATCATCCTGGGCGCGGTGGTCATGTTCGGCGTGGCGCTGCCACGACTGGGCCTGGTGATCTCGCTGCCGCTGCTCATCCTCGTGTCGGCCTACGCCAGTGATGAGCACACCTGGATCGGCTCGGCCATCAATGCGGTGGCCATCACCACCTTGTCGTGGCTGGTGTTCGTGGTGGGGTTGAAGCTCACGCTGCCCATGTGGCCCACGATCTTCGCCGCGTCTGCGGTGGCCGGCAGCTGAAGGACGACCCGCCATGGACCTGCTGAACAACCTGGCGCTGGGCTTCCAGACCGCCTTCACGCTTGCCAACCTGCTCTATGCCTTCGGCGGTGCCGTGCTCGGCACGCTGATCGGCGTGCTGCCGGGCCTGGGGCCGGTGGCCACCATCGCGATGCTGCTGCCCAGCATCTACTCGCTCGATGCGACGCCCGCGCTCATCATGCTGGCCGGCATCTACTACGGCGCGCAGTACGGCGGCTCCACCACCGCCATCCTGATCAACGTGCCGGGGGAATCGAGCTCGGTGGTCACCGCGATCGACGGCTACCAGATGGCCCGCCGCGGCCGCGCCGGCGCGGCGCTGGCCGCCGCCGGCCTGGGCTCGTTCTTCGCCGGCTGCGTGGGCACGATCATCATCGCCGCCTTCGCGCCGCCGCTCACCGAGCTGGCCTTCCAGTTCGGTGCGGCGGAGTACTTCTCGCTGATGACGCTGGGCCTGATCGGCGCGGTGGTGCTGGCCTCGGGCTCGCTGCTCAAGGCGATCTCCATGATCGTGCTGGGCCTGCTGCTGGGGCAGATCAACACCGACGTGATCTCCGGCGTGCCGCGCTACAGCTTCGACATCCCCGAGCTGACCGACGGCATCAACTTCGTGGTCATCGCCATGGGTGTGTTCGGCTTCGGCGAGATCATCGCCAACCTGGGCCGCCCGGCCGAGCACCGCGAGGTGTTCACCAAGCACGTCAGCGGCCTGTGGCCCACGCGGCAGGACTTCAAGGACGCGTTCCCCGCCGTGCTGCGCGGCACCACGCTGGGCTCCATCCTGGGCGTGCTGCCCGGCGGCGGCGCGCTGCTGGCGTCCTTCGCGGCCTACACGGTGGAAAAGAAGATGAAGCCGCGCGAGGGCGAGGCGGTCTTCGGCCAGGGCAACATCCGCGGCGTGGCGGGCCCCGAGTCGGCCAACAACGCCGGCGCGCAGACCAGCTTCATCCCCATGCTCACGCTGGGCATCCCGCCCAACGCGGTGATGGCGCTGATGGTGGGCGCGATGACGATCAAGGGCATCCAGCCCGGCCCGCAGGTGATGACCAGCAACCCCGAGCTGTTCTGGGGCCTGATCGCCTCGATGTGGATCGGCAACCTGATGCTGGTGATCCTGAACCTGCCCCTGATCGGCATCTGGATCAAGCTGCTCACGGTGCCTTACCGCTTCCTGTTCCCGGCCATCCTGTCGTTCTGCTGCATCGGCCTGTACACGCTGAACAACAACAACTTCGACGTGTACATGGCGGCCCTGTTCGGCCTCATCGGCTATGGCTTCTACAAGCTGGGCTGCGAGCCCGCGCCGCTGCTGCTGGGCTTCATCCTGGGCCCGATGATGGAAGAGAACCTGCGCCGCGCGCTGCTGCTGTCGCGTGGCGACTGGAGCACCTTCTTCACCCGCCCGCTGTCGGCCGGCCTGCTGGTCGCCGCCGCGCTGATGGTGGTGGTGGTGCTGCTGCCGTCCATCCGCAGCAAGCGCGAGGAAGCCTTCCAGGACGCGGACTGAGCCGCGCCCCGGCTGCCGGCCCGGTCGCTCAGTCCGACCAGGCCAGCAGCTCGCAGCCGAGGGTGCGCGTCTCGCCGTCGCGGTTCTTCACCTCGAAGGTGTAGGCGTCGCCCGCGGCGGGCAGGGTGGTGACGCGGCGGGCGGTGGCGGGCACGTACCAGAGCTCGCAGGTGCCCATGCAGCCGAAGCCGGTGCAGAAGTGCCCGGTGTCCACATCGAAGGCGATGTGCCGGCCATCGGGCGACCAGCGGGCGAAGTACGACATCGTGGTGGCCGTCAGCGGCTCCAGCCGGCTGCCGTCGAGGTCGGCCACCCAGATGTCCGCGTCCACCAGCGTGCCCACCTGGCGGTCCACCCGCAGGGCCAGCCGGTCGCCCTGGCGGTTCACCCACAGGTCGGCCACGGTGTGGTTGGCCGGCAGCGCGAGGCGCCCGGTCACCTGCTCGGTGCCGCCCAGGCGGCCGGTGCGGATCTCACCCGAGCCCAGCACGCGCAGGTAGCGCCCGTCGGGCAGCCAGTCCAGGGGGGTGTCGCCGGGCACCGCGTGCACCACCTGGGCGGCGTCCAGGTCGATGAACACCCAGTCTGCCGGCGAGGTGCTGTCCTCGCCCAGCAGCGCCACCACCATGTTCTTGTCGACGGGCGAGGGGCGCTCCCGGCGCAGGTAGCCCTCGGCCCAGAGGGCATGGCGCACCTGCCCGGTGGCGGTGTCCATCACCTCCAGCGACGAGCGGTCCTCGAACACATCCCATTCGGTGGTCACGTACTGGTTGCCGTCCGGCCACGGGTAGGCGGCGGCCTCGGACGTCACCTGCACCGGCAGGGCGCCCGCCGGCGAGGCGATCTGCGTGCCGTCGCGGAAGTCCAGCGCGTAGTTGTCGTGCCAGAGCCGGCCGGACAGGCCGGTGGGTGGGGGCGGTGGCGGGGGCGGGTTGCCGGGGCCGGGGTCGGTGTCGCCGCCGCCCCCGCCGCCGCAGGCGGCGAGCGCGCCGAGCGTGGCGAGCGCCGTCGCCGCCAGCAGCTGGCGCCAAGGGCGGCGGGCGGACGGTCGGGCCGATGCGTCGGATCGGCCCAGTGGGGCGGTGTGCAGGTTCATGGGGGGCTCCTTCGAGGCCACGCGAACGGGCGCGGCGATGCGGCAGACTAGGCCGCGCACCGTTCAAAACCCATGCTTGACACTGAACCGTCCGACCCCGGGTGGGCCCCGGCCGCCGACCTGCTCGTCACCGACCCCGCCGCGGTGGAGGTGCTGTGGCAGGCCGACAAGCGCCGCCACCTCAAGCCCTTTCTCGGCCGCGCGGCCGACCTGGCCACCGCCGCCGCCGAGCTGGGCATCGCCAAGCCGGCCATGAGCTACTGGATCGGCCGGCTGCTGGACGTGGGGCTCATCCGCCTGGTGGGCACGCACAAGCAGGGCCGCCATGTGCGGCGCTCGTACCGCTGCGTGGCCGACCGCCTGCGCGTGGCGCTGGTGGAGGCGCCCTTGTCCAGCTACGAAGGCGTGTTCGCCGACTTCTCCGCCCGCTGGATGGGCCAGGCGCACGGCGCCATGGCGCGCTCGCTGGCACGCCAGGCGGCGCAGCTGGAGCTGAGCATTGCGGACACCGGCGCCGCGGGGCTGTCCACCACCATCCTGCCGCGCCAGGGCTGCAGCGCGCCGCCGGACGACTTCCTCTACTACTGGGCCCGGTTGTGGCTGACGCCCGAGCAGGCGCAGGCGCTGTCGCGTGAGATGGATGCGCTGTACGAGCGCTATGGCGCACTGAGCGACCGCGACGCGCCGGGCGCCGTGCCGACGCTGGTGCAGCTGCTGCATGTGCGGGAAACCCGCTGACAGGCTCGCGCCAGCGGGCGGTGGCAGACTGTCAGCCCCCTTCGGCGCGGTGCACGCGCCGCGCATGACGAGGCCCCCGCATGACCCACGATTTCCACTGGTCCAACGGCTACCCCAGCACCCGCACGCCGGTGTTCGCGCGCAACGTGGTGGCCACCTCCCACCCGCTGGCCGCCCAGGCCGGCCTGCGCATGCTGGCCCGCGGCGGCAACGCGGTGGATGCCGCCGTGGCCACGGCCGCGGCCATGACCATCGTGGAGCCCTGCAGCAACGGCCTGGGCTCCGACGCCTTCGCCATCGTGTGGGACGGCCAGCGCCTGCAGGGCCTGAACGCGTCCGGCCGGGCCCCCGCCGCGTGGACGCCCGAATGGCTGCGCCGCACCTACGGCGTGGACGCGCAGATGCCCGTGCGCGGCTGGGGTGCCATCACGGTGCCGGGGGCCGTGTCCGCCTGGGCGGCGCTGTCCGAGCGCTACGGCAAGCTGCCGTTCGAGGAGCTGCTGGCACCGGCCATCGAGATCGCCGAGCGCGGCTACGCGGTGCCGGTCATCGTGCAGCAGAAGTGGGCGCTGGCGGCCAAGGTGGCCGAGCTGGTGCGCCAGCCCGGCTTCGCCGAGACCTTCCTGCCGCGCGGCCGCGCGCCGCAGGTGGGCGAGCTGTTCCAGTTCCCCGGCGCCGCGCGGGCGTTGCGGCTCATCGCCAGCACGCGCGGCGAGGCCTTCTACCGCGGCGAGATCGCCGCCGCCATCGCGGCCCAGTCCGCCGCGCAGGGCGGCGCCATGACGGCCGCCGACCTGGCGGCCCACCGGCCCGAGTGGGTGGACACGGTGGAGGTGGACTACCGGCACGGCTACCGCCTGCACGAGATCCCGCCCAACGGCCAGGGCATCGCCGCGCTCATCGCGCTGGGCATCCTGCGCCACTTCGACATCGGCGGCCTGGACCCGGACGGCGTGGAGAGCCAGCACCTGCAGATCGAGGCCATGAAGCTCGCCTTCGCCGACGTGTACCGCTATGTCAGCGAGCCCGCGAGCATGGGGCTCACCCCGGCCGACCTGCTCGACGACACCTACCTGGCCGGGCGGGCGCGCCTGGTGGACCTGAAGCGTGCCCAGCCCTTCGAGCCCGGCAACCCGGTCAAGGGCGGCACCATCTACCTCACCGCGGCCGACGAGAACGGCATGATGGTGAGCTTCATCCAGAGCAACTACATGGGCTTCGGCTCGGGCGTGGTGGTGCCGGGCTACGGCGTGAGCCTGCAGAACCGCGGCCACGGCTTCTCCATGGACGCCGCCCACCCCAACGTGGTGGCGCCGGGCAAGCGGCCTTTCCACACCATCATTCCGGCCTTCGTCACGCGCGACGGCGAGCCCCAGATGAGCTTCGGCGTCATGGGTGGGCACATGCAGCCGCAGGGCCACCTGCAGACGCTGGTGCGCATGGTCGACTACCACCAGAGCCCGCAGGCCGCCTGCGACGCGCCGCGCTGGCGCTTCAACCAGGGGCGCGAGATCAACGTGGAGCCGCACATGCGCCGCGACACGCTGGCCGGCCTGCAGGCCCTGGGCCACGAGGTGGCGGGCCTGGACGACAGCTACATGGATTTCGGCGCCGGCCAGTTCATCTGGCGGCTGGGCGACACCCGCAGCGAGGGCTACGTGGCCGCCAGCGACCCGCGGCGCGATGGCGCGGCGGTGGGCTTCTAGGCGGGGCGCCGCCGGCGTGCGCGCAGGGCCCGAATCAACGCCGGGTGCAGGCGGTGTCCTGCGCATGGGCGCAGGTGCGCCAGCCTTCGCCCTTGGCCGGGGCGGCGGGCAGCACCTGCGGGCCGCAGTGCGCCCGCACGGCGGCCGCTTCGGCCGTGGTGCTGCGGTCGTGCACCGAGCGGCTGCGGCTGGCCCAGTCGTAATCCTTCAGCGCCTGGCGGCAGGCAGGGCTGCTCGGGTCGGGGGTCTTGCGGGCCGGGCTGTCGTTCCATGCCTTCAGCACGGCGGCGTCCTGGGCCTGCACCTGGCGGCGCTCGTCCTCCTGCCGCGCCTGCTCGCGCTGCACGAAGGCGGCGCCCGCTTCGGCCGCTTCGCCGGCGCCGTCGATCTGGTTGGGCGCGGCGCGCAACTGCTCGGCGCGCGCCGTGGCGCTCGGGCAGGGCGCGTCGGAGTAGGTCACCCGGCCGGCGGCGTCCACGCACTTGTGCACGGCCAGGGCGGGGCCCGCGGACAGCAGGCCGGTGGCAAGGAGAACGGGCATCACAAGGCGCATGGCGGGCACACCGGAGGGCAGGAGCCTGCACTGTACAAACGCGCCGTTAGCGCCGCAACCCGGCCGGCCCCCCCATGACGCCATCGCGTTCGTTCGGCGGCGGCGCGCGCTGGCCCGGCCTGCTGCTGGCCATCGGCGGGGCGGTGGCCTTCTCGGGCAAGGCCATCATCGTCAAGCTGGCCTACCGGCACGGCGTGGACGCGGTCACGCTCATCATGTACCGCATGCTGTTCGCGCTGCCGCTGTTCGCCGCCATGGCCTGGTGGGCGGGCCGGGGCCGGCCGGCGCTCACGCGGCGCGAGGCGCTCGCCTTGCTGGCGCTGGGCTTTTCGGGCTACTACCTGGCCAGCCTGCTCGATTTCATGGGCCTGGCGCTCATCAGCGCGAGCCTGGAGCGCCTCATCCTCTACCTCAACCCCACCATCGTGCTCGGCCTGTCGGTGCTGTTCCTCGGCCGCCGCGTCACGCTGCGCCAGCTGGCCGCACTGGGCGTGAGCTACGCGGGCGTGCTGCTGGTGTTCGGCCAGGAGCTGCAGTTCCAGGGCGCCGACGTGGCCCTGGGCACGGCGCTGGTGTTCGGCAGCGCGGTGAGCTATGCCATCTACCTGGTGATGAGCGGCCAATGGGTGGGCCGCCTGGGCGCCATGCGCCTGGCCGGGTGGGCCGGCAGCATCGCCTGCCTGTTCTGCATCGGCCACTTCCTGGTGGCCAACGCGGCGGACCCGCTGGGCGCCGCCCGCGTGGCCGAGCCGGTGCTGTGGCTGTCGGTGCTGAACGCCACCGCCTGCACGGTGGCGCCGGTGTGGATGGTGATGATGGCCATCGAGCGCCTGGGCCCCACGCTCACCGCACAGACCGGCATGGTGGGCCCCATGAGCACCATCGCCATGGGCGTGCTGTTCCTCGACGAGCCTTTCACCCCCGTGCTGGTGGCCGGCACCGGCCTGGTGCTGGCCGGCGTGTGGCTGCTGGCGCGCCAGCCGGCACCCCCCAAGCCCACCAAGGCATAGGGTTTGCCCCAGCGTCGCACAATGCACGCTGGAGGAGGAAACACCCGATGGACTTGGGCCTGCAAGGCAAATGGGCGCTGGTGTGCGCCGCGAGCAAGGGGCTGGGCAAGGGCTGCGCGGCGGCGCTGGCGGCCGAGGGCGTGAACGTGGTCATCACCGCGCGCGGCGCCGAGGCCCTGGAGGCCACGGCCGACGAGCTGCGCCGGCTCGCCCCCGGCGTGCAGGTGCGCACCGTGGTGGGCGACATCACCACCGAGGCCGGCCGCGCTGCCGCGCTGGAGGCGGCGCCGCAGGTGGACATCCTGGTCAACAACGCCGGCGGGCCGCCGCCGGGCGACTTCCGGCAGTGGGAGCGCGAGCAGTGGATCGCCGCGCTCGACGCCAACATGCTCACGCCCATCGCGCTCATCCGCGCCACGGTGGACGGCATGGCCCAGCGTGGCTTCGGCCGCATCGTCAACATCACCTCGGCCGCGGTGAAGGCGCCCATCGACACGCTGGGGCTGTCCAACGGGGCACGCAGCGGCCTCACCGGGTTCGTGGCCGGGTTGGCCCGGCAGCCGCGGCTGGCCGGGCGCAACGTGACGGTCAACAACCTGCTGCCGGGCCCCTTCGACACCGACCGCCTGCGCAAGACGGTGGAGGCCGCCGCCCAGGCGCAGGGCCGGCCGCTGGAATCGGTGTGGGACCAGCGCCGCCTGGGCGTGCCGGCCCAGCGCTACGGCCGGCCGGAGGAGTTCGGTGCCGCCTGCGCGTTCCTCTGCAGCGTGCATGCGGGCTACATCACCGGCCAGAACTGGCTGCTGGATGGGGGCCTGTACCCCGGCACCTTCTGAACGCCATGGTGTGCCGCCTGCCTCGCCTGGCCGGTGTGGCCCGCATGGCCCGGCCCGCGCTGCTCTCGGCCGCCGCCTGGCTGGCCGCCAGCGGCGCCTGGGCGCAGGCCGCCGGCGCGGCCGAAAGCACCTCGCCCGACTGGTGGCCCCAGCAGCTGTTCGTGCAGGCGGGCGACTCGCACGAGTCGCGCAGCGCGGTGGCGGGCGTGGGCTGGGACAGCGGCTGGCGTGCCCAGGCCCTGGGCGGCCATTGGACGCTCTACACCGAGCTGGCCGCAGGCCGCTGGGTGCGTGACCACGACGCGCGCCGCGACCCCACGGCCGACGCCTGGTTCACCCAGGTGGGCGTGGCGCCGGTGCTGCGCTGGCAGTCCGCCGAGGGCCGCGGCTGGTTCCTCGAGGGCGCCATCGGCCTGAACCTCATCTCGCCCGTGTACCAGCGCCAGTCCAAGCGCTTTTCCACCTCGTTCAACTTCGGCGACCATCTGGCGGCCGGCTACCGCTTCGGCGAGCGCGGGCAGCACGAGATCGCGCTGCGCATCGAGCACTTCTCCAACGCCGGCCTGCGCCTGCCCAACCCGGGCGAGAACTTCCGCCAGCTGCGCTACGCCTGGCGGCTGTGAGCCGCGCCTAGAACGACGAGCCGGGCGTGGCCAGGAAGGCCCGCTCCTCATCGGTGCTGTCGCGGCCGAGCACAGCGTTGCGGTGCGGGAAGCGGCCGAAGCGCTGGATCACGGCCTCGTGCCGCTCGGCGAAGTCCACGAAGCTGTCGAAGGCCGCGCGCTGCGCGGCGGGCGCGCGCTCCCGCAGCGCGCGCATGCCCTGCACGCAGCGGGCTTGCAGAGCAGCGTCCTCGGCATGCTCCAGCGGCAGCCAGGCGAACACCTGCTGCACCGGGGGCAGCCCGTCGAACACACCCTGCTCGATGCCCTGCAGCGCCCAGCGGCGGGCCAACGGGTCCAGCGCGAAGGCGGCTGGCGTGCCGCGGAAGATGTTGCGCGGGAACTGGTCGGTCAGCAGGATCAGCGCCAGCCGGCCCTCGGCGGTGGCGGCCCAGCCGTCCAGCGCGCCCTCGCCGGCGGCCTGCACCTGCGCACCGAAGCGCTCGCGCATGGCGGCGTCCACGGCCGGCTGCTTGGCCCACCACAGGCGCTGCAGGGCGGGGTCGTCCAGCGCGCGGGCCGGGTCGTCGCCGAACCAGAAGCGCAGGATCTCGCCCGGCTCGGCCGGCGTGCTCATCGCGGCGCGCGGGCCCGGGTGGCCGCCTGGTGGAAGAAGTCGTACACGCCCGAGTCGCTCATCTTGCGCGCGTTGGCCAGCTCACCGCCGCGCGTGGCGTAGAGCAGCTCGCCCTGGGGCGACACGATGGCCGCGGCCGGGATGCCCTGCTTGATCGGGTTGCCGTAGCGGCCGGCGATGTCGAGGTGGCGGTTGAAGTTGCCCACGTCCACCTTCACCACCACGAACTCCTTGTCGAGCATCGCGGCGTTGGCCGGGGTGTGCATGGCCTTGTCGAGCGCGCGGCAGTCGCCGCACCAGTTGGCACCGAACACCACCAGCATCGGCTTGCCCGCCCGCGAAGCGGCCTGCTGCGCACGCTGCACCTCGGCCGCCGCGTCGGCCCGCTCGTCATAGGGCAGGGCGGCAGCCGGTGCGCTCGCGGCGGCGGGCGCCTGGGCGATGGCCGGCGTGCCCAGGCAGGCGGTGAGGGCCACGAGGGCGGCGGGCAGCAGGCGAAGGGCGATCGAAGGCGTCATGCGCGAAGGCTCCTGGGTGGACACACGGCGGGCCGCCATGATGCCCCGCTTCAGCCGCGCCGCCGCGAGGACAGCCAGATCCCCGCCAGGATCAGGGCGAATGCGACCCCGTGGTACCAGTGGGGCGGCTCGCCCAGCAGCGCGGCCGACATCACGCCCGCGAACACCGGGGTGAGGTTGCTGAAGAAGGCGGCGACGGCCGGGCCCACCGTGGCCACGCCCAGCCCCCAGCAGCGGTAGGCCACCAGCGACGGGCCGATGGCCACGTAGGCGAGCAGCGCCAGCACGCCCGGGCTCCAGTGCCAGGCCAGCTCGGGCGCGGCCACGGCCTCCACGCCCGCGGCCAGGCCGCTCCAGCCCAGGCCGAAGGCGATCTGCACCAGCAGCATGCCGGCCCAGTCCCAGCCCGGCCGGCGATCGCCCTGCATGTGCGCGGGTGGGCGGGCCAGCAGCCAGCTGTACAGCGCCCAGCACACGACGGCCAGCAGCATGAGCAGGTCGCCCGCCACGAAGCGCAGCTCGGCCAGGCGCGCGGGCTCGCCGCGGGCCACCACCAGCGCCACACCAGCCAGCGAGCAGGCCGCGCCCAGCAGCTCGCGCCCGCTGGGGTGCACCCGGTACAGCAGGGCGCCGAAGCCCAGCATCCAGGCCGGCATGCTGGCGGCGATGAGCGTGACGTTCAGCGGCGTGGAGGTGTGCAGCGCGAGGTACTGCAGCGCGTTGTAGCTGCCCATGCCCAGCAGGCCCAGCGCGGCCAGGTAGGGCCAGCGTTCGGCGATGGCGGCGCGGTCGGCGAGCGCAGCGCGGCCCAGCGGCCACAGCAGCGCGAAGGCCAGCGCCCAGCGCGCGAAGTTCAGGCCCACCGGCGGCACCTGGCCCACCGCCAGCCGGCCCACGATGGCGTTGCCGGCCCACAGCAGCGGCGGCAGCAGCAGCAGCAGGGCCAGGCGGGGCGTGAGGGCGGCGGCAGACATGGGCAAAGGCTGGCACGATAGCCGAGAACGCGGCCGCCCGCCGGGCGGCCCGCTGCGTCGTCCACCCCGTTCGTGCCCCTCTTCAGGAGACCCCCATGCCCCATCCCAGCCGCGCCATCCGCATCGACGCCTTCGGTGGCCCCGAGCAGATGCGCCAGGTAGACACCGAGGTCGGCGAGCCCGGCCCGGGCGAGATCCGCATCCGCCACCATGCCGTGGGCCTGAACTACATCGACGTCTACCAGCGCACGGGCCTGTACCCCAATGCGCTGCCGCTGCAGCTGGGCATGGAAGGCGCCGGCATCGTGGAGGCCGTGGGCGAGGGCGTCACGCATCTGTCGCCCGGCGACCGGGCGGCCTACGCCAGCGCGCCCCCGGGCAGCTACTGCGAGCTGCGCGTCATGCCCGCGAAGTGCGTGGTGCAGCTGCCCAATGGCATCGACTTCGAGACCGGCGCCGCGATGATGCTCAAGGGCCTGACCGCGCAGTACCTGCTGCGCCAGACCCTGCCCGCCGGCGGCCTGCAGGCGGGCGACTGGGTGCTGTTCCATGCGGCGGCCGGCGGCGTGGGGCTCATCGCCTGCCAGTGGGCCCGTGCGCTGGGGCTGAACCTCATCGCCACCGCCGGCGGCGCGGCCAAGTGCGAGCTGGCCCTGGCGCATGGCGCCACCCATGCCATCGACTACCGCAGCGAGGACTTCGTGGCCCGCGTGCGCGACATCACCGGCGGCGCCGGCGTGAAGGTGGTCTACGACTCGGTGGGCGCCGACACCTTCATGCAATCGCTCGACTGCCTGGCGCCGTTCGGCCTGCTGGCCAACTTCGGCAGCGCCTCGGGCAAGCCCGCGCCGCTGGACGTGGGCGTGCTGTCGAAGAACTCGCTGTACGTCACACGGCCCACGCTGTTCACGCACATCGCCACGCGCGAGCGCACGCAGGCCATGGCCGACGACCTGTTCGCGGTGGTGCAGTCGGGCGAGGTGCGCATCCGCATCGACCAGCGCTACCCGTTGGCCGAGGTGGCCCAGGCGCACCGCGACCTGGAGGCGCGCGCCACCACCGGCTGCACGGTGCTGCTGCCCTGATGGCCGATCAGGGGCGGAAGCGGTAGCCCACGCCCGCCTCGGTGACGAGGTGGCGCGGCATGGTCGGCTCGACCTCGACCTTCTTGCGCAGGTTGGCCATGTGAACCCGCACGTAGTGCGTGTGTTCGGCGTGGCCAGGTCCCCACACGGCGTTCAGCAGCTGCCGGTGCGTGATGACGCGATCGGGCTGTGCCGCCAGATGGGTGAGCAGGCGGTACTCGATGGGGGTCAGGTGCAGGGGCTGGCCATCGCGGGTCACCACCCGACGCGACAGGTCCACCTCGATGGCGCCGAACTGCAGCACCGGCCCGGCGCCCGCGGCAGGCAGGGTCTGGCGGCGCAACTGGGCCCGCACCCGTGCCATCAGCTCCGCGGCACCGAACGGCTTGACGAGGTAATCGTCCGCCCCGGCATCCAGCGCCGCCACCTTGTCGCCCTCGCCGCTGCGTGCCGACAGCACGATCACCGGTGCCGTCGACCAACCGCGCAGCTCGCGGATCAGATCCACCCCGTCACCGTCGGGCAGGCCCAGGTCCACGATGGCCAGGTCGGGCCGGCGTGTGCCCGCGTCGATCAGCCCGCGCTCCCACGTGGCGGCCTCGAACACTTCATGCCCGGCAGCACTCAGCGTCAGGCGCACGAAGCGCCGGATGTCCGGCTCGTCCTCCACCAGCAGGATGCGTGCATGCAGGTCCATGGCCGCGGATGCTAGCTGGCCGCTGCGGCCCCGGACGTGCTGCCGTCGTCAGCCGGCGGCTCGCCGCGCGGCAGCTCGATGGTGAAACGCGCACCGTCCACGCCGGCGGGCCCGCTGCGGTTGGCCGCGTGGATGCGGCCCCCGTGCGCCTGCACGATGGCGCGTGCGATGGCCAGGCCCAGCCCCACGCCGGGGGTGGCGCTTTCCTTGCGGCCACGCTCGAACTTCTCGAACACGGCCTCCTCGCGGCCCGCGGGCAGGCCGGGCCCGTGGTCGTCCAGCAGCAGCGTCACGCTGTCGCTGGCGGCGCGGGCGCCGATCTCGATGGCCGAGCCGGCGGGCGTGTACTTGGCCGCGTTCTCCAGCAGGTTCACCAGCACGCGCTCGAACAGCGCGGCGTCCAGGTGCACCAAGGGGAGGTCATCAGGCAGCCGCACCTGCACCGGCCGGCCTCGCAGCGCCGGTGCGCAGGCCGCCAGCGCGCTGCCCACCACCTCCTCCACAGGCAGCCATTCGCGCCGCAGCGACACGGCGCCGGCCTCCAGCCGCGCCATGTCGAGCAGATTGGCCACCATCGCGTTCATGCGCAGGGCCGATTCACGGATGGCCCCGGCCACGTCCTCGTGGGTTGGCGGGAGGGCAGGCGGCGTCAGGCGCAAGGTGTCGGTGAGCCCCACCAGGGCGGCCAGCGGCGTGCGCAGGTCGTGCGAGATGGCCGACAGCAGCGAATTGCGCAGCCGTTCGGATTCGATCTGCACGGTGCTCTTCTGTGCCACGTCGATGTAGTGGATGCGCTCCAGCGAGATGGCCAGCAGCGAGGCGCAGGTGTCCAGCAGCCGTCGCTGGTCCGGGCCCAGCATGCGGCGCTCAGCCGGCTGCACGGCCAGCACGCCGCGCAGGCGCATGGGCGCCTTCAGCGGCAACACCAGGCAGGCGCTGGCGGCCAGGGTGTCCGTGCCGAAGCCCGCGGCCTCACCCCGGTCGAAGGCCCATTGCGCCACGGCGTGGTCCACCTCGGCGCTGCCTCCCGCCAGGGCGGTGAGCTGGTCGTGGTCGTCTGCGGCCAGCAAGGTGCTGCGGGCGTCGAACTCCGCCGCCAGGAAGCGCGCGCCGATCTCGGCCACCTGCTCGGGCAGCAGGGCGGCGGAGAGATCACGCGACATCTCGTACAGCCCCCGCATGCGGTGTTCGCGCTGCCTGGCCGCCGCCGCCTGCGCCTTCAGCCCGGCGGTCAGCTGGCCGATGGAGAGCGCCACGACCAGCATGACGCCGAAGGTCATCAGGTACTGCACGTCCGACACGGCGAACGAGAAGCGCGGCTGCACGAAGAAGAAGTCGAACAGGCCGACGCCGAAGAAGGCCGCTGCCACCGCCGGCCCCCGGCCGTGGAACCAGCCCACGCCCACCACCGACAGCAGGAACATCATCACGATGTTGGCCAGGTCGATGCGGCCCACGAGCGGGGTGGCCAGCAACGCGGTACCGGCGCTGGCCATCACCGCGAAGGCGTAGCCCTTCCAGGCCAGCTCGCCAGCCAGCGGGGTGGGGGCTGCCTGCCCGGCCGGGTGGCCGCGCGGGGCTGCCGGCGGCGCCACCTGCAGCACGTCCAGCTCGTCAGCCAGCCGGGCCACGCGCTCGGCCATGGTGGCGTGCCAGGGCCAGCGCGTCCGGCCACGGCCCAGCACCAGCCGGGACAGGTTGTGTTCACGTGCATGCCGCACCCGCGCGGCGGCGGCGTCCGGCGCCGCCGGCGTGGCGACGGTGGCGCCCAGTTCGGCGGCCAGCTTCAGTACGCGCAGCGCCTGCTCGCGACGCGCCTCGGGCAGGCCCTGCACCGCGGGCGTTTCCACGTGCACCGCGTGCCAGGGCACGTCCAGCTGCGTGGCCAGCCGGGCGCAGGCGCGCACCACCTTCTCGGCGCCCTCGTCGCTTCCCACGCCGGCGAGCAGCGCTTCCCGGTTCGGCCACACCGCCTGCACCAGGCTGCGTTTGCGCCAGGCCTGCATCTGGTCGTCCACGCGGTCGGCGGTGCGCCGCAGCGCCAGCTCGCGCAGGGCCAGCAGATTGCCCTTGCGAAAGAAGTGTGCCTGGGCCCGCTCGGCCTGTGGAGGCAGGTACACCTTGCCCGCCTTCATCCGCTCCAGCAGCTCGTCGGGCGGCAGGTCCACCACCACCACCTCGTCGGCCTCGTCGAACAGCCGGTCGGGCACCGTCTCCCACACGCGCACGCCGGTGATGCCGCTGACGATGTCGTTCAGGCTTTCCAGGTGCTGCACGTTCATCGTGGACCACACGTCCACGCCGGCGTCCAGCAGCTCCTCCACGTCCTGCCAGCGCTTGGGGTGGCGCGAGCCCGGCGCGTTGCTGTGGGCCAGCTCGTCGAGCAGCACCAAGGGCGCGTGCTGCCCGCGCGCCCAGGCCAGCGCCGCGTCCAGGTCGAACTCCTGCAGGGTGCGCTCGCGGTACGGCAGGGCCCGCAAGGGCAGGTGGGGCAGGCCGAGCGCCATGGCTTCGGTGTCGGCGCGGCCGTGCGTCTCGACCAGGCCCACCTGCAAGGCGGTGCCTTGTGCCTGGGCCGCGCGCGCCGCGGCCAGCATGGCGTACGTCTTGCCGACGCCGGCGCAGGCGCCAAAGAAGATCTTGAGCCTGCCGCGGCGCTCGCGCGCCTCGTCCTGCTGGACCTGCTGCAGCAGGCGGTCGGGGTCGGGTCTGGCGTCGGTCATCGTGGGCGCCACGGCCGTCCACGCCCGCGTGGGGCATGTCAGCCGCAGGGTGTCATCTTCCCACGCCCTGCAGGGCCAGGTTGAGCCGCAGCACATGGACCCGCGGCTCGCCCAGGAAGCCCAGCGTCGGCCACTCGGTGTGCTGCTCGACCAGCTCGCGCACGCGCGGCACGGGCAGGCCGCGCGCGCGCGCCACCCGGGCGGCCTGGTAGTCGGCCGCAGCGCGCGAGATGTGCGGGTCCAGGCCGCTGGCCGATGCGGTGACCAGGTCCACCGGCACGGGGGCGATGTTGCCCGGATCGGCTGAACGCAGGGCAGCCACGCGCGTCTTCACGGCCTCTGCCAGCGCGGGGTTCAGCGGGCCCTGGTTGGAGCCGGAGGACGCGCCGGCGTTGTAAGCCATGGGCCCGGTGGCCGACGGACGGCCCCAGAAGTGGCCCGGATCGTCGAAGTGCTGGCCGATCAGTGAGGAGCCGACGACACGGCCTTCGCGCTCGATGAGGCTGCCGTTGGCCTGGTGCGGGAAGAGCCGCTGGGCCACGCCGGTGACGAGCAGCGGGTAGGCCAGGCCGGTGACCAGGCTCAGCAGGGTGAACAGGACAAGGGCTGGGCGCCACAGGCCACCGCTGGCGGTGGGCGCGGCAGCAGGGGGGGTGGAAGAGGCTGAAGGGGTCATGGGAGGCTCCGTATGCTCCCCGAGGGGGCACCAGGTGGCGCAGGCGGGCCGTCAGGCCAGGCCCAGCGCCGTGAGGATCAGGTCGATGGCCTTGATGCCGATGAAGGGCACCACCACGCCGCCCAGGCCATACCAGGCGAGATTGCGGCGCAGCAGGCTGGCGGCGCCGACGGCGCGATAGCGCACGCCGCGCAGGGCCAGAGGAATCAGCGCCACGATGATCAGGGCGTTGAAGATGACGGCCGACAGGATGGCCGATGTCGGGCTGGCCAGCTGCATCACGTTCAGCGCGCCGAGCTGCGGGTAGGTGGCCACGAAGGCCGCCGGGATGATGGCGAAGTACTTGGCGATGTCGTTGGCAATGGAGAAGGTCGTCAGCGAGCCGCGCGTCATGAGCATCTGCTTGCCGGTCTCGACGATCTCGATCAGCTTGGTGGGGTTGCTGTCCAGGTCCACCATGTTCCCGGCCTCCTTGGCGGCCTGGGTGCCGGTGTTCATGGCCACCGCCACGTCGGCCTGGGCCAGGGCGGGTGCGTCGTTGGTGCCGTCGCCGGTCATGGCCACCAGGCGGCCAGCGCCCTGGTGCTCACGGATGAGCCTGAGCTTGGCCTCGGGCGTCGCCTCGGCCAGGAAGTCGTCCACGCCCGCCTCGGCAGCGATGGCGGCGGCCGTCAGGCGGTTGTCGCCGGTCACCATCACCGTCTTGATGCCCATGCGGCGCAGCTCGGCGAAGCGCTCCTTGATGCCGCCCTTGACGATGTCCTTCAGCTCGATGACACCGAGCACGCGTGGTCCGGCCGTGCCGGGCACGCCGCTGCGCCACTCGGCCACCACCAGCGGCGTGGACCCACGTCGGGACACCTCGTCCACCCGCTGCTGCAGCGAGGACGGAAAGCTGCCGCCCTGGGCCTCGACGAAGTGGCGCACCGCGTCGGCCGCGCCCTTGCGGATCTGGCGTGCCGCCTCCCCAGGGGCCGCAGCGGCCAGGTCGACCCCGCTCATGCGGGTCTGGGCCGTGAAGTGCACGAACTGCGCGTGCAGTTGTGCGACCTCGCGCTCGCGCAGGTTGAACTTCTGCTTGGCCAGCACCACGATGCTGCGGCCCTCGGGCGTCTCGTCGGCCAGGGAGGCCAGTTGCGCGGCGTCGGCCAGCTCGGCCTCGCTCACGCCAGCGGCGGGCAGGAAGGCGCTGGCCTGGCGGTTGCCCAGCGTGATGGTGCCCGTCTTGTCCAGCAGCAGCACATCCACGTCACCGGCAGCCTCCACCGCGCGGCCGGAGGTGGCGATGACGTTGGCCTGCATCATGCGGCTCATGCCCGCCACGCCGATGGCGCTGAGCAGCCCGGCGATGGTGGTGGGAATCAGGCACACCAGCAGCGCCACCAGGATCACCAGGCTGACGGGCTCGCCGCTGCCGGTGGCCTGCACGCCGAAGGCGGAGAACGGCAGCAGCGTGACCACCACACCCAGGAACACGATGGTCAGCGCCACCAGCAGGATGGTCAACGCGATCTCGTTGGGCGTCTTCTGGCGCTTGGCCTGCTCGACCATGGCGATCATGCGGTCGACAAAGGTCTCGCCCGGGTTCACCGACACGCGCGCCACGATCCAGTCGGACAGCACGCGGGTGCCGCCGGTGATGGCGGAAAAATCGCCGCCGGACTCGCGGATCACGGGTGCCGATTCACCGGTGATGACGCTTTCGTCCACCGAGGCCACGCCGTCGATCACCTCGCCGTCAGCCGGGACGGTGTCGCCCGCCTCGATGAGCACGGTGTCGCCCTTGCGCAGCTGGTCCGCTTCCAGCGGGTGCCACTTCATGGTGGTGCGGTCGCTGCCGTGGCGGTACTCGCCTTCGAGCTTCTTGGCCCAGGTCTTCTTCTTCAGGCCGCGCAGCGACGCGGCCTGCGCCTTGCTGCGCCCCTCGGCCAGGGCCTCGGCGAAGTTGGCGAAGAGCACGGTGAACCAGAGCCACAGCGCCACGGCCAGGGTGAAGACCTCGGGCCGGGCGAACGCCAGCGCCGTGGTGAAGGCGCTGCCCACATAGACGACGAACATCACGGGGTTGCGCCACTGCACGCGCGGGTCCAGCTTGCGCAGGGCGTCCACGACGGCCGGCTTCACCAGCCTCGGGTCGAACAGGGTCAGGGCAGGGCGGGTCATGGTGTCCTCAGTGCGCATGCAGCATCAGGTGCTCGACCACGGGGCCCAGGGCCAGGGCGGGCACGTAGTTCAGCAGCCCCACCAGCAGCACGGTGCCCACCAGCAGCGCCACGAACAGCGGCCCGTGCGTCGGCAGGGTGCCTTCGGTGACGGCCAGGCGCTTCTTGGCGGCCAGCGAGCCCGCCATGGCCAGCACGGGAACGATCACGCCGAAGCGTCCGAACCACATGGCCAGCCCCAGCAGCACGTTGTAGAAGGGGGTGTTGGCCGACAGGCCGGCGAAGGCGCTGCCGTTGTTGTTGGCCGCCGAGGACAGCGCGTACAGCACCTCGGAGAAGCCGTGCGGCCCGGGGTTGGCGATGCCGGCGCGGCCGGCCTCTGCCATCACGGCCACCGCGGTGCCCAGCAGCACCAGCAGCGGCGTCACGAGGATGGCGATGGCCACCATCTTCATCTCGTGCGTCTCGATCTTCTTGCCCAGGTACTCGGGCGTGCGGCCGATCATCAGGCCGGCGATGAACACCGCCATGACCGCGAACACGAGCATGCCGTACAGGCCCGCACCCACGCCGCCGAAGATCACCTCGCCCAGCTGCATCATCACCAGCGGCACCGCGCCGCCCAGCGGCGTGAAGCTGTCGTGCATGGCGTTCACCGCGCCGCAGCTGGCGGCAGTGGTGATGGTGGCGAACAGCGTCGAGGCGCGCACGCCGAAGCGCACCTCCTTGCCTTCCATGTTGCCGCCGGCCTGGGTGGCACTCGGCTGCGCATCGGCGCCGATCGTGGCGAGCAGCGGGTTGCCCTGCTGCTCGGCCGAGGTGGCGGCCACCACGGCCAGCACGAACACCAGCACCATCGCGGCCAGCAAGGCCCCGCCCTGGCGCAGGTCGCCCACCATGCGGCCGAACATGAACACCAAGGCCGTGGGGATCAGGAAGATGGCCAGCATCTGCACCAGGTTGGAGGCGGCGCTGGGGTTCTCGAACGGGTGGGCGGAGTTCACGTTGAAGAAGCCGCCCCCGTTGGTGCCCAGCATCTTGATGGCCAGCTGCGAGGCCACCGGGCCCATGGCCAGGGTCTGCGTGGCGGAGCGGTGCTCGTCCATCACCGGCTGGCCGTCGGCACCCGTGACGGGCTGGCCGTCGGCGGCCAGGCGGGGGGTCTGCCAGCTCACGCTTTCCAGCGTGTCCACGGCCTGGTAGGGCGACAGGTTCTGGATCACCCCCTGGCCCGCCAGCACGAGGGCCGTCACCAGCGACAGCGGCAGCAGCACCCACAGCGTGACGCGGGTCAGGTCCACCCACACGTTGCCCAGTGTCTGCGCGGAATGGCGAGCGAAGCCACGGACGAGCGCGACCACCACCGCGATGCCGGTGGCGGCGGAGAGGAAGTTCTGCACCGTCAGCGCCAGCATCTGGGTGAGGTAGGACAGGGTGGTCTCACCGCCGTAGCCCTGCCAGTTGGTGTTGGTGACGAAGCTCACCGCCGTGTTGAAGGCGGAGTCGGGGGAGACCGGCGCCATGCCTTGCGGGTTCAGCGGCAGCTCGCCTTGCAGGCGCTGCAGGCCATACACCGCCAGCAGGCCCAGCATGTTGAACAGCAGCAGGCCCAGCGCGTAGCGCAGCCAGCCGTGCTCCTGCCGGGCGTCGACACCGGCCAGCCGGTACAGCGGGGCTTCGACCCGGTGGCCCCACGCGAAGCGGCCGTTGAGCACCGCGTCCATCATGCGCGCCACGGGCCAGGCCAGCAGCAGCAGCGCGCCCAGAAACACGGCCAGCAGCATCCAGGCGGGCGCGGTCACGAGAAGTCCTCCGGCCGCAGCAGGACGACCACGAGGTACACGAGCAGGCCCAGCGCGAGCGCGCCCCCGGCGATGTCCCAGCCGCTCATGGCCGCACCTC
>JACRBA010000060.1 GCA_016213265.1 Burkholderiales bacterium
CAACCACCCGAGCGGCCAGGCCGAGCCGAGCCGCGCGGACGAGTTCCTGACGCAGACGCTGAAGTCGGCGCTGGCGCTGGTGGACATCCGCCTGATCGACCACTTCGTCGTCGCCGGCGACCAGTGCGTCAGCTTCGCGGAATGTGGACGCCTGTGAAATGTTGAGCGCGGGGGCCAAGGAGGCTCCCGCCTTCGCTTGGGCGGCCGCTAACTGCACATAGCTGCGCCCGGCACTCGTACCGTGTCCTGTCCATCCACTGCACAAGGAAGGGCATCATGGTTGACGATTTTCCCAGCAACACCCGTGCGCTGCTGGCGCGCTCACGGCATTCGGCGGAGCTGAAGGCCTTTGCGCGATGGCTGGGCGGCCAGTGCTACCCGCCGGCCGTCGTCCATCGGCACCTGCTGCGGCTCGAACAGGTCTTGCCTCGCCTGGCCGATACTGCACCCAGCGCAGGGCAGTTGCACGCAGCGTTTGCGGCCGTGGGTCGAGGGGTGCCGAGCCGGCCTCTGGTCTTCAACGCCACGGAGCGGGTCTACGCCCGGTACTTGCTTGGCGCCGGGCGTCTGCACAAGCCGACCGATCGAAGCCCGCACGCCGAGCTGTGCGCCGCCTACCAGCGGCAGCTGCTGGAACTGCGAGGCCTGTCGCTGTCGGCACGCGAACACCATGCCATGACGATCAGCGACTTCCTCGCCCGGGGGCTGGGCGATGCGCATGACCTGAACGCGCTGACGAGCGCGGACATCGAGCGCTTCGTCGCCTTGCGCAGCCGGGAGCTGTCGCGCCACTCGCTGCAGCATGTCGTCGGGCATCTGCGGAGCTTCCTGCGCTTCTGCCGGGACCAGGGGGTCATCGATCGCCCACTCGATGCCATCGATACTCCGAGAACCTACCGCGGTGAGCTGCCGCCCCAGGCCCTCGAATGGACTGCGGTGCAGGACTTGATCCGGTCGATCGACGTCCGCAGCCGGGCCGGCTACCGCGACCACTGCATCCTGCACCTGATGGCGCACTACGGGCTGCGACCCTCGGAGGTGGTCACCCTGCGCATGGACTCGATCGATTGGGGCACGGCCGTGCTTCACGTGGTGCAGTGCAAGACCCGATCCGACCTGTTCCTGCCGCTGGCGCCGCAGACGCTGCGCATCCTGCGGCGGTACCTCGACAAGGAGCGCCTGGCCCACGGGGCCGAGCATCCCGAACTCTTCCTGCGGGCGCGTTGCCCGAGCGGCCCCATCGAACGCTGGGCCATCGGTGACATCTTCAAGAAGCGCGTGCGGGAGGCCGGCATCGAACTGCCGGGGCACAACGTCTACCGGCTGCGCCACACCTTCGCCATGCGGCTTCTGACGCGCGGCGTGGGCGTCAAGGCCATCGGCGACCTGCTGGGCCACCGCAGCCTGGAGAGCACCTGCGCCTACCTGCGGCTGGACGTCGAGATGCTGCGCGGCGTTGCCCTGGAGGTGCCGCGGCTCGGTGTCCAGCGGGGAGCCTGCCATGCGTGAGACCGCCAACCTCGATGCCTGGGATGCCGTGGTCGCCGCCTTCCTGAGCAGCCGCCGCGCCATCGGCCGCGCCTACCTCAACGAGGAGTACGCGCTGCTTCACCTGCGCCGCTTCCTCGTGCAGTCGGGCGTTGCCGACCTCGATGCAGCGACGTTCGATCGCTGGCGACACCAGTTCCAGCACCTCAGCGCGAGCAGCCGGGTCAAGCGCGAGCATGCCGTCTACAAGCTGTGTCGCTACCGGCGGCGCACCGACCCGGCGTGCTTCCTGCCCGACCGCGACACGCTGGCGCGCCAAACGCCGCACGCCCTGCCGACCATCGTCGGAGCGGACCAGGTGCAGCGACTGCTGGCCTACGTGAGCGACTTGCCGCCGGGCAGCCGGTCACCGCTGCGCGCCCAGGTCCTGCGGCTGGCTGTGGTGCTGCTGTACACCGCCGGGCTGCGACGCGGGGAACTGGTGCGCCTGACGCTGGCCGATGTCGATGCACTCAGCGGCGTGCTGCGGATCCGGGAGTCCAAGTTCCACAAGTCGCGCTGGGTGCCGCTGTCGCCCAGCGCGCGGGCCGAACTGCAGGCCTACCTGGCCGCTCGGCGCCGGGCTGGCCTCGACGAGCGGCCGGCAGCGCCGCTGCTGTGCACCGCGCATGCCCGCGCCTACTCCTGCCAGGGCCTCTACAACAGCGTCAAGCAGGCGCTTCGCGATGCCGGCATCCGCGGCGATGGCGGGCGGGTGCCGAGGATGCAGGACTTCCGCCACAGCTTCGCCGTGGCGGCGCTGCTGCGCTGGTACGAGACCGATGCCGACGTGCAGTCCAGCCTGCCGAAGCTGGCGCTTTACATGGGACACGTCTCGATCGTGTCCACGGCCTACTACCTGCGCTGGATGCCGGCCGTCGTGTCGAAGGCCTCCGCCCGGTTCGCCCGCTCCTGTGCCGGGGTGATCGACGGGGGTGCGTCATGAGGCCCGCCGCGCCGACCGACCTGGGGCAGGAACTGGTTCGCTTCTTCGAGGAGTTCCTGCCCGGCCAGCGGGGCCTGAGCCCGAACACCGTGCGCAGCTACCGCGACGCGCTGGTGCTATGGCTGCAGTTCACCGCCGCCGACGCCAAGCGCCCGGTGGAACGGCTGCAGATCCGCGACCTCACGGCGGAGCGGGTGATTGCCTTCCTGAACCACCTGGAAGCCGGGCGTGGCAACGGCATTGCCACGCGCAACGCTAGGCTCGGCGCCATCCATGTCTTCGCCCGCTTCCTGGCCGGGCGGCGACCGGAGGTGCTGGGCACGCTGCAGCAAGTGATCGCGCTGCCCTACAAGCGCGGTGCACGCGAGGCGCCGATCTCGTACCTGGAGCGGAGCGAGATCGAGGCGGTGCTGCAGAACATCGACCGCGGCACGGTGCTCGGGCGACGGGACTATGCCTTGTTCGCGCTGATGTTCAACACTGGTGCCAGGGTGCAGGAAGCGCTGGACCTGCGCCGGCGTGATGTGCGGCTGGAAGCGCCGCCCCAGGTCCGCCTGCATGGAAAGGGCAACAAGGTCCGGCTCTGCCCGATCTGGCCCGTGACAGCCAGGTTGTTGGACGCGTACATCCAGGAGCTGCCGCCGGCCGACGGTGACCCCGCCGACGCGCTGCTGTTCACCAACGCTCGCGGCCGGCCGCTCACGCGCTTCGGCGTGCGCTACCTGCTGCGGCGCTACGTCGATGCGGCGGCCAGGCAGCTGCCAGACATGCGCGACAAGAGCATCCACCCGCACTCGCTGCGCCACAGCACCGCCATTGCGCTGCTGAAGTCGGGCGTCGACTTCGCCACCATCAGCCAGTGGCTGGGACATGCCGGCCTGAACACGACCATGCGCTACGCGCGTGCGGACATCGACCTCAAGCGGCAGGCTATCGCCCAGGTGTTCCCCGATGCGCTGGCACCGCCACGGGGTGGGCGGTACCAGCCCGACGGCCGCGACCTGGTCGGCTGGCTGCGGCGAATGTGAGAACAATATGTGGAGTCAAACGGCCCTGGCACGGCTCGCCACCCAGGCAGGCGCGGCGCGACTCCACATATCAAAGAAGTCCACGTTCGGCCATGTATGGGGAGCACAACATAGTTCGCGGAGCGCGGACTGCTCTGACGCCATGTGCGGCAGTCACGCCCTGCACGACCCAGCCGCGGGAAGGGCGCCGCCGAGGCGGTGCCCTTCCCACCGATCCCACCCCAACCAAGGATGCCCATGTCGGAGAGAAGACCCCCGACCTGCCCCTGCTGTGCCGGCCACGGCGTGCCCCTGGGCGCGCTCGGTCGCCTGTACTGGTTCCGCTGCCGCGACTGCGGCATGACGTTCGCCCGCGCCGGACGTTCGAAGCGCACGCCCCGTGCGCTCTCGACCAGAAAGCCAGCGGCTGAATCCCCCACATCTCCCAGTTCATCCCTAGGAGGAAGCCACGATGCATACCCTGCCCGCCACCGGCCTGCGACAGCAGGCCGAGATGCTGGCCAGCCTGTCCCTGAAGCATCTGAGTTCGGCAACGCGCAACAAGCTCGCCGATGACGACCTGTCCGTGAACGCCTACCCGACCGACTGCGGCGGGTTCGTCTATGTCGGGGCACCGAAGTACCGTGTGCCGTCGGAACCCGATCTGGCCATGCTGTTCGAGGTGGCCGAATCCGCCGGTGTGGCCTGGCTGATGTTCGATCGCGAGGCGGCCGTCATCGATGGCCTTCCGGTCTTCGACGCAGTGGAGCCGGGGCCGTGAGCCAGCACCTCGCGACGGCACAGCTGAACGGACGTACGGTCGAGGTCGTGGCCGGCTTTGATCGCCGCCTGGGGGACTATTTCCTCCAGGTCCACGGCAAGCGGAACACGGTGCTCTACGCCAGCCTTCAGGAGCCCCAGCGGGACTGGACCGCCATCGCGACCTTGCGTGGCAAAGTCGCCGAACTAGGGCTTCAACTGCCCAGCACGATGCTCGGCGAAGTCGAAAGCGACGGCCTGCGGCTCGCGGGCAACCGCATCGTCCGCCACGCCGCCGACGGGACGCCGGTCACGCTGATGGTCGGCTGAGGCATACAGACTTCCAATCACGGCGCCGTGCGCTCCTCCCTGCCGGGGACGAGGCCGGCGCCGACTCTTTGCTCGATCAGTCAGAGAATGGGCCCGCGATCAAACAACAACCCGCCTGTGATCTGCCCAAGAACGCTCTCACCAGTGCTGAGAGTTTTTGTGCTGCCTCTGTGTGACGTGGTTAATTATGTCAACTATCTGAAAAGGCACCCCCTCTTACAGTCGCGCCATGCTGAACGATCCTCGCCGCCCTCGGGATGGTTCAAATGTACGAAGCCATGCTGGACAGGGGTAATTCGGGCCACTGGGAGTGGGCTTCAAATGCGCGCCGCTGGCAACGACCGAGCCGATCGACGCGTTAGAACTCGTCCGCACGATCGCTGCGGCGGGCATTCACCCGCCGCCTGCGATCGTGCGGCTGGCGGCCGGCCGCGAAACGGATGAACGACGGCGTCGCAGGCGCTGTGTTTCCACATCTGCGGGAATTCGATGTGCTACGGCGACAAACTGCTGAGCACCATCACGCCGCCGACTCGGCGCGCCCACGCGCAGTTTGAGTGGCTGGGCCTGGGGGCGCGCTGAAGGGGTGCCTTCGCAACCGCACGGGCTGCTGCGTAATCAGCACATGCTTAGCGCTGGCGGGCCGTAGCGCTGATTTCGATGTTGTCGATCAAGCGTGTCGAGCCGATACGGGCCGCTGCAAGAACGACGACCGGCACGCCGTCGGCACGATCCTGCAATGTCGGCACGGCCAGATCGGCCTGTCGGCGGATGCACACGTAGTCGGGCAGCCAGCCGCCATCACGGAGTGCGGCCATCGCAGCCGCCTCGATCGCCGCCGCATCCGGCGCCGCCGTGTTCCAGGCGTCGCGAACACGCGCCAGCGCCTGTGAGAGGCCGACGGCGCGGGCCCGCTCGCCCGGGTCGAGATAGCCGTTGCGGCTGGACAGCGCGAGACCGTCTGCCGCGCGCACGGTCTCGCCGCCGACGATTCGGATCGGCAGTGCGAACTGCTCGACCATCCGGCCGACCACCTTCCACTGCTGGTAGTCCTTCTTGCCGAACACCGCCACCGCCGGCCGCACGCAGGCAAACAGCTTGAGCACCACCGTGCACACGCCACCGAAGAAGCCGGGCCGGAACTCCCCTTCCAGGGTATCGGCCAGCGCCGGGTCCGGACACACCGCATAGGTCTGCGCTTGCGGGTAGAGCTCGCGCTCGTCGGGAGCGAAGACGATGTCGCAACCCGCCGCCTCGAGCAGTTCGCAGTCGCGTGCCAGCGAGCGGGGGTAGCGGTCGAAGTCCTCGTGCGGAGCGAACTGCAGCCGGTTGACGAAGATGCTCGCGACCACCGGACCGCCCTGCCGGCCGGCCTCCCGGACGAGCGCCAGATGGCCGTCGTGCAGGTTGCCCATCGTCGGAACGAAGCTCGTCGAGCCGCAGCCCGCCAGGGCCTCCCGCAGACCGGCAATGGTGTGGATGGTTCGCATGCTGCCCCCCGGCGCATTTCAGTAGGTGTGCTGCGTTGCTTCCGGAAAGCTGCGTTCCTTGACCGCGGCGACATAGCGTTGCAGCGCCTGGTGGACGCCGCCCCCCTCGCGGCCGAAGTCGCGCACGAAGCGCGGCATCGGCCCGGCGGTGACGCCCAGCATGTCGTGCAGCACCAGCACCTGGCCGGCGACGTCGCCGCCCGCGCCGATGCCGATCACGACGAGCGCCGGATTCTCCTGCTGCACACGCCGCGCCAGCGCAGCCGGCACCAGCTCGAGCACCAGCATTGCCGCGCCCGCGTCCGCGAGCGCACGTGCTTCGCGGGCGAGGCGGTCGGCGGCGGCCTCGTCGCGGCCCTGCACGCGGTAGCCGCCGAGCGCCGAAGCCGACTGCGGCGTCAGCCCGAGATGGGCGCAGACCACGATGCCGCGCTCCACCAGGAAGCGCACCGTCTCGGCCGCCCAGCCGCCCTCGAGCTTGACCATCTGGGCACCTGCGCGGGCGAGCACCGCGCTGGAGCGCAGCGCCTGCTCGGGGCTTTCCTCGTAGGTGCCGAAGGGCAGGTCGGCGAGCAACCAGGCATGCCGGCGCCCGCGCGCGACGCAGCGGACGTGGTAGGCCACCTCGTCGAGCGTCACCGGCACCGTGCTCGATCCGCCCTGCACGACCATGCCGAGCGAATCGCCGACGAGCAGGCAGTCGACACCCGCGTCGTCGGCCGCGCGCGCGAACGCGGCGTCGTAGGCGGTCAGCATCGCGATCTTCTCGCCTGCGGCGAGCATGGCGCGCAGGCGCAGCAGCGACACCGGCTTGCGCTCGGGCCGCGTAGCCTCCACCAATGCGCTCATGCCGGAGTCGCCTGCACGGGGATGTCAGACCGCATCTCGCGGATGCGGTTTCGTTCGTCGACGAAGACGAGCTTCGGGCGCCGCCGGTCCAGCTCGTCCTCGGCCACCATCCCGAAGGCCGCGATGATGACCAGGTCGCCGAGCGCGGCACGGCGGGCGGCTGAGCCGTTCAGCGACACGATGCCGCTGCCGCGGACGCCCCGGATCGCGTAGGTGACGAAGCGCTCGCCGTTTGCGATGTTCCAGATGTGCACCTGCTCGTTCTCGCGCAGGTCGGCCGCGTCGAGCAGGTCCTCGTCGATGGCGCAAGATCCCTCGTAGTGCAGCTCGCACGCGGTGACGGTGGCGCGGTGGATCTTCGACTTCAGCATGTGGCGGAACATGGTTGTCGCCTCAGCAGGTGCGGATGCCGAGCGCGCCGAGCAGCCGCTGGTCAGCTTCCCAATCCGGGTTGCCGGTGGTCAGCAGCTTGTCGCCATAGAAGATCGAGTTGGCGCCCGCGAGGAAGCACAGCGCCTGTACGGCATCGCTCATCTCGCGTCTCCCGGCGGACAGGCGCACGCGGGCCCGCGGCATCGTGATGCGCGCCACCGCGATTGTGCGCACGAACTCGAGCGGATCGAGCGCCTCGGCCTCGGCCAGCGGCGTGCCTTCCACGCGCACCAGTTGGTTGATCGGCACCGACTCGGGGTAGGGGTCGAGGTTGGCCACCTGGGCCACCAGGCCGGCCCGCTCGCGCCGCGACTCGCCCATGCCGACAATGCCGCCGCAGCACACGCCGATGCCGGCGTCGCGCACGCGCTCGAGCGTGCGCAGGCGGTCGTCGTAGGCGCGGGTGGAGATGATGCGGCCGTAGGCCTCGGGCGCGGTGTCGAGGTTGTGGTTGTAGTAGTCGAGCCCGGCGTTCTTGAGGGCGTGTGCCTGGCCATCGCTCAGCATGCCGAGGGTGCAGCAGGCTTCGAGCCCTTCTGCCTTCACGGCGCGAACCAGCTCGGCCACCTTCTCGATGTCGCGGTCCTTGGGTTCGCGCCACGCCGCGCCCATGCAGAAGCGCGACGCGCCCTGCTCGCGTGCCGCGCGTGCCGCGGTGGTGACCTCGCCCACGTCGAGCAGCTTGCCGGCCGCCACGCCCGTGTCGAAGTGGACCGACTGCGGGCAGTAGCCGCAGTCTTCCGGGCAACCGCCGGTCTTGATCGACAGCAGCGTGGACAGCTGCACCTCGTTGGCGTCGAAGTGCTCGCGATGCACCTGCTGCGCGCGGTGCATCAGGTCGGCAAAGGGCAGATCGAACAGCGCCTCTACCCGATCTACGCTCCAGCGCTCCGCGACAGCACCCTCCGCTGCGCCGCGCCCGTCGCGGCGCGCCGGCAGCCACTGCAGAGGTTGCTCGACAACATCCTTCAGTTCGTTCATGTTCAATTCATCCGGCATTGGGCCGCACGTGGGCGCTGGCCTCGTCCTCGACACGCTGCCAGATCTCCACTGCCATCGGATTGTTGCTTTCCTCAAGGATGTGGCCCACGAGACCGATCGCACGCGCGAACACGCCCACGCCACGCACGATTTTCCACGGCAGTCCGAGTTCACAACAGATCGCGCCGATCGCGCCGGTCGCGTTGACTGGCAGCATCTTGCCGCTCGCGTGTTCGGCTTCGGCGCAGATCAGGCGTTCGAGCCGGATGTAATCGCCCGAGAAGCCGTTCTCCTCGGCGATCTTGAAGAGCCGCGGCGCCCGCGGATCGACGGGCTTGTGCAGCGGGTGGCCGAGGCCGGGCACGATCTGCCCCCGCTGGCGGTAGCCGGCCACGAGGTCGCGCGCGATCTTCTCGAGGTCGGCGCCCTTCGTTCCGGGCGGCAGGGCCTCGTAGAGCATCTTCGCCGTGCCCTCGGTCGAACCGACGAACACCGATCCCAAGCCGCACAGGCCCGCGGCCACTGCCGCCTGCAGCGACTCGGGCGCGCCGGCATAGGTCAGGCGCGCGGCCAGCGCGCTGGGCGTGATGCCGTGCTCGACCAGCGTCACCGCGATCGCGTTGAAGACTGTCGACTCCTGCGGCGTAGGCGTGCGGCCGACGATCAGCAGCCAGGCCATGTCGCCGAGGCTGATCTTGCCCAGCAGCTCGTCGGGCAGGCTGCGCGCGCGCACCTCGATGCGGTCGGGCGTGCTCCAGGCGATGTCGGAGCGGATCGGCTTGGTCTTGCGGGGCATAGGCCCTCCTGTAATGGACAAAGTTGGGAAAGGGGTTCAGCTTGCGAGCCCGGCGCTCCGCAGCACGGCACGGGCGCGCTCGACGACGGGCACGTCGATCATTTCGCCATCCACGGCCACCGCGGCGCCGCCCGAGGCAGCGAACGCCGCGCACACGCGCCGAGCCCAGGCGATGCGCTCGGGATCGGCGGCAAACACGCCCTGCACGACGGCGATCTGCTTGGGATGGATGCACAGCTTGGCGCCGAACCCGAGCCGGCGCGAACGCTCCGCATCGGCGCGCAAGCGCGGCGCATCGTCGATCGCGAGGCTCACGCCGTCGGCCGGCGCCGCCAGGCCTCCGAGCCGCGACGCCAGCACCACCTGCGCACGATAGGGCTGCAGCTCGGCCTCGCCGCCGTCGGGCGCGCAGTCGATGCCGAGATCGACCGCCAGGTCGATGCTGCCGAAGGCCAGCCGCACGACCCCCGGCACGCGCGCGATGGCGCGCACCTCCTCGATGCCGCGCGCCGACTCGATGATCGGCAGCACGTCCTTGAACGCATTCTCGAAGGCGTGGCAGACGGCGTCGATGCCGTCGGCCTTGGGCAGCATCACCGCGGCCACGCCCGGATGCCGGCACAGTGCCAGGTCGTCGTCGAACCAGGGCGTGCCCGCCGCGTTGACGCGCACGATCAGCGGCGCGGCTTCGTCCTGCGCTGCGTCGAGAGCACCGTCCAGAGCGTTCGCCAGCGCGTCGCGTGCATCCGGCTTGGCGGCGGGCGCGACGGCGTCCTCGAGATCGACGATGACGGCATCGGCCCCGGCCGCGCGCGCCTTGGCGTAGCGCTCGGGCCGGTCGGCCGGCACGAACAGGTAGGTGCGCGGCTGCCGCGCTGCGAGCCCGTCGTCGCTCATCTGGAGGTCCCTGCCCGGCCCCTTCGCGTGTCCGTCAGGTGCCCAGCAGGCGGCCGATGTGCGGGGTGCGCTCCAGCGCCCAGACGCCTGCGATCAGCGTGCCCATCTCGGCCGGCGTGGCCGCATCGCCGTAGGCGGCGAGCCGGCGCGCCTTGTCCTCCAACTCGGCCCGGCTCAGCGTGTTGCCGGGGTCGCCCTTGGGCTGGTCGACGCGCGCGTCGAGGATTCGTCCATCGCGCGTGCGCACCTGCACCTTGCCGATCCAGCGTTGCGGGTACGCGGCGTCGACCTCGGCGTCTAGCTGCATCGCGACACGGTCGCGGAACTCGGCGACGCGCGGGGCGACGAAGTGGCGGTCGAACTCGTCGAGGCCGGCGTAGCCGAACTCGGCCACCAGGCCCAGCACCGTGCCCATCGAGAACTTGGCCTGGTGCACGGTGGCCGGCACCACGACGCGCCCGAGCACGTCGATCGCCCCCTGGTGCACCCGCGCCTTGACCTCCGCGATGTCGTCCGCGCCGAGCCGGTGCTCGCGCATCAGCGCCAGCAGCGCGTCGGCGCTCGGATGCGTGTGGCGGCACGAGGCGTGGTACTTGAACGAGGTCTCTGCGGTCGCCCAGCGTTCGCCCAGGCCGACCGTCAGCCGGGCCGGATCGGCATCGCTGGACATGCCCGCGGCCATGCCCTGCTCGCCTTCGAGGATGCGCCGCGCGCCGGTGAACCCGTCGCGTGCGAGCCAAGCCGATGCCAGGCCGGCCGAGGCCGCGTGCGCGCAATGCAGCTGCTTGGAATCGGCAGCGTCGCGCAGGAACTCCCACAGGCCCGCGGCCTGCGTGCCCGCGCTGCCGAACGCGTGCAGCATCGTCTCGGCGTCGAGCCCGAGCAGCCGCCCGGTGGCCGCGGCGGCGGCCAGCGTGCCGGCCGTGGCAGTGGTGTGGAAGATGCGGTAGTGCGGCCGGCCGAGGAACTCGCCCACACGGATGCCTACCTCGTAGCCGGCGACCGCGGCGGCCAGGAACTCGCGCCCGCTTGCCCCCGTGGCCTGCGCAGTGGCGAGCGCCGCGGGAAAGACTACCGCGGCCGGATGGAACACCGAGCCGTTGTGCACGTCGTCCTGCTCCACGACATGCGAGGCGGCAGCGTTCACCATCGCCGCGAAATGCGGCGACGTGAGGCGGCGCGAGATCAACACCTCGGCGCCACCTGCGTCGCCGTTGCGCAGCGTCGGCCCCATCGCCAGCGCGTAGCGCTCGATCGCCTGAACGGCCCGGGCGCTCTTGCCCGCGAGCGTCGAGCCCAGCCAGTCGAGGAACAGGTCCTCGCTGCGGCGCAGCACCGCGACGGGGATGTCCTCCGCACGGAGCTTCGCGGCGAAGGCGGCCAGTGCGGCCGAAGGGTGATCGTTCATTGGTGTCTCCGCGAAAGCTCGGTCACGTCAGATCGCGCCCTCAGCGCGCAGCTTCGCGATCTGGTTCGGCGACCGCCCGAGCTCGGCCAGGATGGCATCGGTGTGTGCGCCCAGCGCCGGCACCGCGCCCATCGGCGGCGGCTCTTCGCCGGACACGTGGTGCGGCGGATACAGCGCCGGTACCGGGCCGCCGGGCGTGCCGATCTCGGTCCAGCGCGCGCGGGCCTGGAGCTGCACGTGGCGCCACAGATCGGCCATCTCGTTGAGCCGGCCGTAGGCGATCTGCGCCTCCTCGAGGCGTTCGATCAGCTGCTCGCCGGTCAGCCCCACGCAGACCGACTCGATGATCCCGCGCAAGGTCTCACGCTCGGCCAGGCGTTTCGCGTTGCCCTTGTACTGCGCGGCCAACTCGGGCCGGCGCAGCACCTTGTCGCAGAACTGGCCCCACTCGCGGTCGTGCTGCACCGCAAGCACGATCTGGCGTCCGTCGCCGCAGACGAACGGGCCGTAGGGATAGATCGCCGCGTGTGCGGCACCGGCGCGCGGCGGCGGCGGCTGGCCGCCGAGCGTGTAGTACAGCGGAAAGCCCATCCACTCGGACATGGCCTCGAGCATCGAGATCTCGAGTCGTTTGCCGCGCCCGGTGCGCCCGCGCTCCAGCAGAGCAGCCAGCACGCTGCTGTAGGCGTACATGCCAGCGGCGATGTCGGCGATCGACAGGCCGGCCTTCGACGGATGCTCTGGCGTGCCGGTCACCGACACGAAGCCCGACTCGCTCTGGATCAGCAAGTCGTACGCCTTCTTCTCGGTAAAGGGGCCGCCGTCTCCGTAGCCCGAGATGTCGCAGACCACGAGCTTGGGGTTGCGCGGCGCGAGGCTCGCATGGTCCAGGCCCATGCGCGCGGCGGCACCGGGCGCCAGGTTCTGTACCAACACGTCGGCGCGTTCCACCAGTTCCTGAAGCACTGCACGCGAGGTGGCATTCTTGAGGTCGAGCGTCAGGCTCTCCTTGCCGCGGTTGCACCACACGAAGTGCGACGCCGAGCCGCGCGTGCGCGTGTCGTAGGCGCGCGCGAAGTCGCCTTCGCCGGGGCGCTCGACCTTGATGACACGCGCGCCCAGGTCGGCGAGCTGGCGCGTGCAGAACGGGGCGGCGATGGCGTGCTCGAGGGTGACGACGAGCATGCCCTGAAGCGGACGCATGGCAGGACCCTTCAGAACGAACGCGGCAGGCCGAGCACGTGCTCAGCCACGTACGACAGGATCAGGTTGGTCGAGATCGGCGCCACCTGGTACAGCCGCGTCTCGCGGAACTTGCGTTCGACGTCGTACTCGCAGGCGAAGCCGAAGCCGCCGTGCGTCTGGATCGCCACGTTGGCGGCCTCGAACGAGGCCTTGGCGGCCAGGTACTTGGCCATGTTGGCCTCGGCGCCGCAGGGCTGCTTGGCGTCGAACAGCTCGCAGGCGCGCCAGCGCATCAGGTCGGCAGCCTCGGTCTCGATATGGTTTTCCGCGATCGGGAA
>JACRBA010000064.1 GCA_016213265.1 Burkholderiales bacterium
CGCGACGCCCGCGCGCTCGGCCTGGCCGCCGCCGGCCCGGCGCCCGAGGCCGCGCCGTGGCCGCGTGCCGCCTGGTGGACGGCGCTCGGTGATGCACAGCTCGACGACCTGGTCGAGCGCGCGCTGCGCGACCAGCCGAGCCTCGCTGCCGCGCAGGCGCGCGCCGTGCGCGCCCAGGCGCTGGCCCGGCAGGTGGACGGCGCCGGCCAGGCACAGGCCCGTCTGTCGGCCGAGGCCTCGCGGCAGCGCTACACCGGGCAGGGGCTCGTGCCGCCGCCCGTGGCCGGCAGCGTGCTCAACAGTGGCACGGTGCAGGCGGGCATCGCCTGGGGGCCCGATTGGTATGGCGCCCAGGCGGCCGCCCTGGCGGCGTCCCGCGGGCAGGCCCAGGCTGCCGAGGCCGACGCGGGGCTCGCGGCCCAGGGCCTGGCGGCCCAGGTGACGCGTGCCTATGTGGGGCTGGCCCGGGTGCTGGCGCAGCGCGACGTGGCCGAACGCACGCTGGCCCAGCGCGAGCAGATGCGCGAGCTGACGCGGCAGCGCGTCGCGGCCGGCCTGGACACCCAGCTCGAGCGCGTGCAGACGGAGGCGTCGCTGCCCGACATGCGGGCGCAGATCGAGGCCCTGGACGAACAGGCGGCACTGGCACGGCACCAGCTGGCGGTGCTCACCGGCCAGGCCCCTGGCGCCCTGGACGGCCTGCGTCCGGTGCTGGGCGCGCTGGCGCTGCCCCCGCTGCCGCGTGCCCTGGGGGCCGACCTGCTGGCGCGCCGCGCCGACGTGCAGGCGGCGCGCTGGCGCACCGAGGCGGCCAGCCAGGAGGTGCGCCTGGCGCGCACCCGCTTCTACCCGGACGTGAGCCTCACCGCCTTCATCGGCCTGAATGCCATCGGGCTGGACCACGTGTTCGAGGCCGCGAGCCGCCAGGCCGGCGTGACACCCGCCCTGCACCTGCCGCTCTTCGACGGTGGCCAGTTGCGTGCGCAGCTGCGTGGCCGCGAGGCCGAGTTCAACGCCGCGGTGGCGCAGTACGACGGCGTGGTGCTGACCGCGGTGCGCGAGGCCGCGGACGGCATCGTGTCGCTGCAGTCGATCGCCCGCCAGCGGGCCGAGCAGGCGCAGGCCCTCGCGGGCGCGCAGCAGGCGCATGGCCTGGCGGTGCAGCGTCACCGCGCGGGCCTGGGCAGCCACCTGGTGGTGCTGAACGCCGAGACGCAATGGCTGGCCCAGCAGCGGCAGGCCGTGGACCTGCAGGCGCGCGAGCTGGACGCCGGCGTGTCGCTCGCCCTCGCGCTGGGCGGCGGCTGGTCGCCGGCCGACGCCCCGGCCACCGCCATCACCACCACCACCAGCGCGTCCATCGCTGGTGCCCTGTGAACCCGACGTCCCGAGCTTCCATGACCGACAACGCTTCTTCCCCTGTCGCCCAGCCCGCTGCCCGCCGTCGCGGCCTGGCTCTGGTGGCCATCGCCGTGGTACTGGCCGGGGCGGGCTGGGCCGGCTGGCACTGGCTGCACGGCCGGCACCACGAGAGCACCGACAACGCCTACGTGGCGGGCAACGTGGTGCAGATCACGCCCCAGGTGGCGGGCACGGTGGTGGCCATCCTCGCCGATGACAACGACCGGGTGAAGGCCGGCCAGCCACTGGTGCGCCTGGACACCGCTGACATGCGCGTGGCCCTGGAGCAGGCCGAGGCGCAGCTGGCGCAGACGGTGCGCGAGGTGCGCTCGCTGTATGCGGGCAACGCCACGCTGCAGGCCCAGGTGGCCCTGCGCGAGGCGGATCTGGCCCGCGCCCAGGCCGAGCAGCGCCGCGCCCAGGAAGACGTGGACCGGCGTGCGCCTCTCGTGGCCACCGGCGCGGTGGGACGCGAGGAGTACGAGCACGCTACCGCGCAGCTGGCGTCCGCCCGCAGCGCGGCCGCGGCGGCACAGTCGGCGGTGATCGCGGCGCGTGAGCAGCTGGCCACCGCCCGTGTGATGACGGAGGGCACCGGCCCCGAGCAGCACCCCAACGTGCAGCGCGCCGCGGCGCGGGTGCGCGAGGCGGCGCTCGCTCTGCAGCGCGCCGACCTGCTGGCCCCCATCGACGGCCACGTGGCCCGCCGCTCGGTGCAGGTGGGCCAGCGTGTGCAGGCGGGTGCGCCGCTGATGACGGTGGTGGCGCTGGACCGGGTGTGGGTGGACGCGAACTTCAAGGAAGGCCAGCTGGCCGACCTGCGCATCGGCCAGCCGGCCGAGCTGGTGGCTGATGTCTACGGCACGCGGGTGGTCTACCACGGCCGGGTGGCCGGGCTGGGCGCCGGCACCGGGTCGGCCTTCGCGCTGCTGCCGGCGCAGAACGCCACCGGCAACTGGATCAAGGTGGTGCAGCGCGTGCCGGTGCGCATCGCGCTGGACCCGGCCGAGCTGGCGTCGCATCCGCTGCGCATCGGCCTGTCGATGGAGGTCACCGTGGACACCGCCGACACCGGTGGCACGGCGCTGGCATCCGCCCCGCGCGAGCAGGCTGTCGCGGCCATGGCCGCGGACACGGCCGCCCAGCGCGCCGTGGACGAGCGCATCGCCCGCATCGTGCGCGGCCAGTCCGTCGCGCACTGAGCGCATCGCACCGTATCCGCATGAGCCAGACCTCCGCCCCCGCCGCCCCGGCGGCGCCGCCGCCGCTGCAGGGCGCGGCCCTGGCGCTGGGCACGCTGTCGCTGTCGCTGGCGACCTTCATGAACGTGCTGGACTCGTCCATCGCGAACGTGTCGATCCCCGCCATCGCCGGTGACCTGGGCGTGAGCCCCGGCCAGGGCACCTGGGTGATCACCAGCTTCGGCGTGGCCAACGCGATCTCCGTGCCGCTCACGGGTTGGCTCACCCAGCGCATCGGCGCGGTGCGGCTGTTCACCTGGAGCGTGCTGCTGTTCGTGCTGGCCTCGTGGCTGTGCGGCTTCGCGCCCTCGCTCGAATGGCTGGTGGCGTTCCGCGTGATGCAGGGCCTGGTGGCCGGGCCCATGATCCCGCTGTCGCAGACCCTGCTTCTGGCCAGCTACCCGCGCGCCAAGGCGGGCACGGCGCTCGCGCTGTGGGGCGTCACCACGCTGGTCGCGCCGGTGGTGGGGCCGCTGCTGGGCGGCTGGATCACCGACCACATCTCGTGGCCGTGGATCTTCTACATCAACATTCCGGTGGGGCTCGTGGCCGCGGCGCTCACCTGGGGCATCTACCGCGAGCGGGAGACGCCCGTGCGCCGCCTGCCCATCGACGGCGTGGGCCTGGCCCTGCTCGTCACCTGGGTCGGCGCGCTGCAGCTCATGCTCGACAAGGGCAAGGAGCTGGATTGGTTCTCCTCGCCGCAGATCGTGCTGCTCGGCGTCGTGGCGCTCGTCTCGTTCGCGGTGTTCCTGGTGTGGGAGCTCACCGATGCGCACCCGGTGGTGGACCTGCGCCTGTTCGCGCGGCGCAACTTCGCGTTCGGCGCGCTGGCCCTGTCGGTGGCCTACGGGTTGTTCTTCGGCAACGTGGTGCTCATGCCGCTGTGGCTGCAGCAGTGGATGGGCTACACGGCCACCGCGGCCGGCATGGCGCTGGCGCCTGTGGGTGTGTTCGCCATCCTGCTGTCGCCGCTGGTAGGCCGCAAGGTGGCGGTGTGGGACCCGCGCCGCATGGCGACGCTGGCCTTCGTGGTGTTCGCGCTGGTGCTGTGGATGCGCTCGCAGTTCACGACGCAGACCGACATGGCCCATGTGCTGCTGCCCACCTTCATCCAGGGTGCGGCCATGGCGTTCTTCTTCATTCCGTTGACGACGATCACCATGTCCGGCATCGGCCCGGACCGCATCGCGGCCGCGGCGGGGCTGTCGAACTTCGTGCGCATCACGGCCGGCGCCATGGGCACCTCCATCGCCACCACGCTGTGGGACGACCGGGCGGCCATGCACCATGCGCACCTGGCCGAGCCGCTGTCGGCCGGGCACGGGCCGCTGACGCAGGCGCTGGCCGGGCTGCAGTCGGCGGGCCTGAGCGCCGAGCAGGCACTGGCCCAGGTGAACCGGCTGATCGACCAGCAGGCCTACACGCGGGCCGCGGACGACATCTTCTTCGCGTCGTCGGTGCTGTTCCTGGCGCTGATCGGGCTGATCTGGTTCACTCGCCGTCCGCCTCGCCTGGGCCCGGCGGCGGTGGACGCGGGCGGGGCGCACTGAGCGCAGCGCCATCGCCGGCCGGCAGGCGGCCGCGGCGTGCGAGAGCCTCGCGCAGCAGGAACTCCACCTGCGCGTTGGCGCTGCGCAGCTCCTGCGCCGCGAGCCGCTCGATCTCGGCCCACAGCGCGGGGTCGATCCGCAGCGGGTAGCTCTTCTTGCCTGGGCTGGCCATGCCGGCTCAGTTGTACAAGGTGCCCGCGTTGAGGATGGGCTGGGTGTCCTTGTCGGAGCACAGCACCACCAGCAGGTTGCTCACCATGGCGGCCTTGCGCTCGTCGTCCAGGTGCACGATCTCGCGCTCGGACAGCCCCTGCAGCGCGGCTTCCACCATGGTGACGGCGCCGGTCACGATCTTGCGGCGCGCACTGATGATGGCCTCGGCCTGCTGGCGGCGCAGCATCACCTGCGCGATCTCGGGCGCGTAGGCCAGGTGAGTGAGCTTGGCGTCGATGACTTCCACGCCCGCGTCGGCAAAGCGTGCCTGCAGCTCGGTCTTCAGCGCCGCGGCCACCTCGTCGATGCTGCCGCGCAGGGTGACCTCCGGGCCGTCGGCTTCCGCGTCCTCACCCTGGTCGTAGGCGTACTGCGAGGCCAGGTGGCGCAGGGCCGCTTCGGCCTGCACCTTCACGAACAGCTCGAAGTCGTCCACCTCGAACACCGCCTGCGCCGTGTCGCGTACCCGCCAGACCACGGCGGCGCTGATCTCCACGGGGTTGCCGCGTCGGTCGTTCACCTTCAGCGTGGGCGCGTTCAGGTTGCGCGCGCGCAGCGACAGCTTGCGCTTGACCAGTAGCGGGTTGGCCCAGCGCAGGCCCTCGCTGCGGTCGGTGCCGCGGTATTCACCGAACAGCAGCAGCAGGGCCGACGTGTTGGGCTGCAGCATGTACAGGCCGGCCAGCACCAGCGCGCCGGACAGCAGCAGCCCCGCGGCCAGCAGCCGCCCGCCCACGCCGGCGATGCCGCGCACCAGGGTCGCCACGCCGAGCGCGATGAGCCCGGCGCCGACGGCGGTCATCAGGTAGCCGTTGGCGGACGTGAAGGGCCGTTCGGCCCGGATGGCAGCGGTCATGTGCAGTCTCCTCGTTGAAATCAAAGTGATATCACTTTAGGACGCGTGCCGTGCGGCTGTCAACCGGGGTCGCCCGGGCCGATGTAAATGCCTCGCGGCCAGCCCTCAAGCGCGTCCCCATTCGGCCGATTTGTGTTCGAATTCCCCGACTCTGACCCGACCTGACCATGGTGAACGACCCCCCGCCGCCCGCTCCGCGAGCTGTCTCGCCCGCCTGGCTGCAAGCCCTCACCCGGCTGGCTGGCCGTGCGAGCCTGGGGTCAGCACTGGCCTTCCAGGCCGGGGTGGCGGTGGTCGTGGCGGTGGTCGTGGCCACCTTGCTGGTCTGGCTGGACGGCACGTCCTGGCCGGTGGCGCTGGGCGCGGGTGTGCTGGCGCTGGTGCCCGCCGTGGCGGCGGGCTACGCGGCCCTGCATCTGGCGCGCGCGCTGGCGCAGTCGTCGGTGCAGCGCGAAATGCTGATGGTCGACGATGAGCTCACCGGCGTGAGCAACCGCCGGCAGTTCCTGCGCCTGGCCGAGCGCGAGTGGTCGCGCTGCCGGCGCTATGGCGACGACGGGGCCCTGCTGTTGATCGACGCCGACCACTTGCGCCGCATCAACGACAGCATGGGCCAGCGCTGTGGCGACGCCATCCTCATGGAGGTGACCCGGCGCGTGAACGCCACGCTGCGGCAGTCCGACCTGCTCGCGCGCTTCGGTGGGGCCGAGCTGGCCGTCTTCCTGCCCCACACCGACCCGCTGGGCGCGCTGGATGCGGCCGAGCGCATCCGCCAGCAGGTGGCCTCGGCGCCGTTCCGCTGGGAGAACGCGCACGTGGTGGCCACGGTGAGCGTGGGTGTCGCCCATGTGCACATGGGCCAGGCGGCGCTCGACGGGCTGATTCAGGACGCCGAAGCGGCGCTCGAGGCCGCCAAGGAAGCGGGCCGCAACTGCGTGCGCGCCACGCCCATCCAGCCTCGCCGCAGCGGCGAGACGCGCTCGGTCACGTCCTGAGTCGGGCGCGGCGCGTCAGGCGGGCACGCGGTACAGCGTGCTGTCCACCAGGTCCACGCCGCAGGCCAGGCCGCGTGCCCACTGGATGAACTGGCCCACCGCCGGGCCCACCATCGGGGCGCCGTGCTGCGGCACGATCATCTGGATCGGCAGGGTGGAGACCATGTCGGCCCACAGCCGGAGCACCTTGTTGGACACCATGTAGCGCCGATGGAAGCGCTCCATGTGCGGCAGCAGCGTGGCCAGGTTGTCCACCGGCTTCTGGGCCGCCTGGCCCCCCACCAGCGACACGCCCAGGTCACCCGAGAACAGGATGCGGCTGACCGGGTCGTAGAACTGGAAGTTGCCTTCGGCGTGCAGGAAGTGCGCCGGCAGGGCGATCAGGTCAGAGCGGCCGATGCGGATGCGCATGCCGCTGTCCGGGATCGGCACGATGCGGCCGACCGTCTTGCCGGGCTTGCAGAAGTGGGGGATGAAGCGCTCCCACACCGCCGACACATAGATCTTCGCCTGGGTGGACGTCGTCCAGCGGTCGAGCGAGGCGATGATGTCGGGGTCGGCGTGCGAGGCCAGCAGCGCCTCCAGCCGGTGCGGCGGGAAGTGCCGCGTCATCGCCAGGTACAGCTCGCTGTAGGCGAGGTTGCCACCCGGGTCGATGATGGCGCCCGTGTCGCCATCGACGACCAGGAACTGGTTTGACTGCACCGCCTCGTCGGCATGGCTGTCCGCACCGGGCGGGTGGCCGAGGTCGGTGAACATGAGACAGCGGTGGCCGTCCTGGTCGTACAGGGTGACAGGCATGCGGCGCAATGTAGGCGCCGTGACAGCGCCTCCGATTGATGAGCGTCAATCGTATACGGCCTGTAACAGGTGCCGGGCGCGGGCCATGGCAGCGCCTGCGTCCTCGGCGGGCAATATGTCACGCTCCATTTTGCGCAGCCAGGTCAGCTGGCGCTTGGCCAGCTGGCGCGTGGCCGCGGCGCCGCGCTCCTGCACGATGGCATGCAGCGCGGGGCCGTCCAGACCGGCATCCAGCGCCTCCCAGGCCTGGCGGTAACCCACGCAGCGCACGCTGGGCAAGCCCAGGTGCAGGTCGCCCCGGGCCCTGAGCGCGTGCACCTCGTCCAGCAGGCCGCCCCGCAGCATGTGGGCGAAGCGCTGGTCGATGCGGGCGTGCAGCCAGGCGCGGTCAGCCGGCTCCAGCGACAGCAGCCGGTGCGCTGCGGGTGGCCGTGCCGCGCCGCCGGTGTGGAAGGACGACAGCGGCCGGCCGGTGAGCGCCAGCACCTCCAGCGCCCGCTGGATGCGCTGGGCGTCGCTGGGAGGCAGGCGCGCGGCGGTGGCGGGGTCGTGCCGTGCCAGGCGCGCGTGCAGCGCGGGCCATCCGTCGCGCGCTGCTTCGGCATCCAGGGCCGCGCGTACGCCTTCGTCAGCGCCGGGCAGCGCGTCGATCCCGTCGATCAGCGCCTTGAAGTACAGCATCGTGCCGCCCACGAGCAGGGGCAGCCGGCCACGCGCGCGGATCTCGCCCACCAGGCGCTGTGCGTCGGCCACGAACTGCGCGGCCGAGTAAGAGGCAGCCGGGTCGAGGATGTCGATGAGGTGGTGCGGCACGGCGGCGCGCTCGTCGCGCGTGGGCTTGGCGGTGCCGACGTCCATGCCGCGGTACACGAGGGCCGAATCGACGCTCACGATCTCCAACGGGAACTCGCGCGCCAGGGCGAGGGCGAGGTCGGTCTTCCCCGACGCGGTGGGCCCGGCCAGGCCGATCCAGTCGACGCGTGGTGGCTGCATGGGATCAGCGCGCCGCCGCCGAGGCGTGGGCCGGGCCGAAGTGTTCGCCGTCGCGGCGCACCCAGGTCCACGCGATGAGCGAGGTGGTCACGGACCAGAAGCCCAGGCCCAGGCCGAGCGGCCGCAGGCTGCCATCCAGTGCCCGGCCCAGCCACAGCCCCACGGCGAAGGCGACCACTGCCAGCAGGCATCCCGCCAGCGCCGACGCGAGGCCGGCCGATCGGGGGAACGGGCCCACGGCGCCCGCCTGCCCGCAGGGCTGGTGCACGCCGTGGCCGATGTTGTAGAGCCAGTGCGCCGCCAGCACGGGGGCCAGCTGGGTGCTGCCGGACAGCCCGAGGGCGGCCATGCCCAGGCCACCCAGCAGCGTGCACACGGCGCCGCGCCGCGCCGCGCCGGCCAGCCCATGCTGGCGCAGCAGACGGCGGCACCAGAACGTGCCGCCCAGGTAGGCGAGCGACGCCGAGGCGAGGGCCATGCCATAGCCGGCGGCGTCGAGGCCGAGCACGCCCATGTAGACGAAGGAAGAGCCCGCCAGCATGAGGAACAGGCCGCCGTAGGTGGCGCTGACCAGGCCCGCCCAGGCGCGGAAGGTGCGGTGCCGCAGCACCTCGCCCATGGCCCGCGCCAGGGGCCCCAGGCGCAGCGCGTCGGGCTGGCGGCGGGCGATCGTCTCGGGCACCCGGCCCGCGATGAAAGCGAGCGTCGCGACCGCCACGGCCGCCACGGCACCGAGCGGCGCGCGCCAGCCCACCTGGGCCGCGAGCCAGCCGCCGACCAGCGGCGCCGCGAGCGCCATCACGCCCAGACCCGACATGGCCCAGGTCATCACATGGGCGCCCTCGGCCGGCTCGTACAGATCGCGCACCATGGCCCGGGCGCAGACCACGCAGGCCGCCAGGCCCAGGCCCTGCACCGTGCGCGCGACGATGAGGGCCTCGATGTCCGGCGCCACCGCGCAGGCCAGGCTGGCCGCCACGTGCAGCGTCAGGCCGCCCACCAGCACCGGGCGGCGGCCGAAGCGGTCGGACAGCGGGCCCGCCACCAGCTGCCCCGCGCCGAAGGCCAGCAGCAGCAGCGACATGGTCAGCTGCACCGCGGGCATGGACGCACCGAGCTGCGCACGCAGCAGGGGCAGGGCCGGCAGGTACAGGTCGGTGGTGACCGGCTGCAGGCCCAGCAGCAGCGCGATCGCCAGCGCGGCGAGGGCGGGGGAGAGGGGCGGGCGCCGGTCGGTGGTCACTCGTCCTCGAGTTCTGCCCGCGCCATCTCGACGTCCAGGCGCTCCATCGCATCCATCGGCTCGCACTCGGCCGCCTCGGCATACAGGCGCTCGGCCTCGGCCATCTTCTTGTCGCCCTCGAGCATCACCAGGCCGTTGGCGTACTCGACGCGGGCGATGGCGCTGGCGGGGTTGAGCTTGAGCGCCTCCTTGTACAGGCGCAGGCCGGTGGCGGCGTCCGCACCCTGGGTCTTGCCCAGCAGCTTGCCCACCTTGTCGATCACCTCGGCGTGGAAGGCGGCCAGCGCGATGTGGGCATCGGCATGCTTGGGCTGCAGCTGGATGGCGGTCTCCAGCGCTCCCTTGACCTTGCCGCCCAGGCCCTGGGCCAGTGCCTTGGCCACGCTGATGCCCTGGCTGTAGCGGCCCAGCGCATAGGCCATGAGGTACCAGGCATTGGCATTCTTGGGCTCGGCGCGGGCCTGCGCCTCGGCCCGCTCGGCCACCTCCAGCAGCAGCGCCAGCCGTGTCTTCTCGCTCTTCTCAAGGTAGTTGGCGTAGATGGCCTGCGCCTTGTTGGCGGCGGTCAGACCCGAGCCGCCCGCCTTCAGGCCGGCTTCCGCCGCCTTCTGGAACTGGCCGGCGTGGTAGAGCGCCCAGGCCTGCTGCGCCGCTTCGTCCTTGGGCCAGGGCTCGGCGTCGCCTGCGTGCAGGCGGGCCCAGTGCTTCTTCAGCGCAGCCGCGTCGTAGGTGTAGTCGGCGCTGTCATAGGGAAAGGCGGTCCACTTGGCCATGGCTGTCTCCGTGCGGATGTCGGTGTCGTTGTCAGTGAGGGGGCAGGGCGAGCGCGGCAGGCGCATCAATCGGTGTGGCGGTAGGGGCCCGCCAACGCGTGCAGATGTGCGCGCGCCTCCGGCTCGAGGTAGGGCCCCAGCAGGCCCAGCACATGCCAGGCCCCGCCGGCCAGGGTGGCGGCGGCATGCTCGGCCTCCAGCGCCTTGCGCGGCTCGCGCACGTAGGCGTAGCTGAGCCAGTAGGTGAGCACCACCACCATGGAGGTGGCCACCACCGCCGTGTCCTCGCGGGCCAGCCGCATCGCCTGGCCGCGCGTCAGGCCGGTGAGCACCGCCTCGACCGCGCGCGACTTGTTCTTCAGCACGTACTGGAAGTGCGTCTCCAGCCGGCGGTTCTTGCTCAGCAGGTCGTTCAGGTCGCGGTAGAGGAAGCGGTGGTTCCAGATCAGCTCGAAGAGCATGTGGAAGAACAGCCAGGCGTCCTCCACATGGCGCACGTCGTCCGCGGCGTTGAGCAGCTCGTTGAGCGCGCGTTCGTAGCGGTCGAACAGCGCGTTGATCAGCTCGTCCTTGGCCGGGTAGTGGTAGTACAGGTTGCCCGGGCTGATGCCCAGCTCGGCCGAGATGAGCGTGGTCGACACGTTCGGCTCGCCGAAACGGTTGAACAGGTCGAGCGTGACCTCCAGGATGCGCTCGGCGGTGCGGCGGGGCTTCTTCGTGGGCATGGTGGGCGCCGCCAATCTAGCATCCCCGCACCCGACACCCGTTGGGGAGGCTACCTACAATCCCGCCGCTATGCCAGCCGTTTCCTTTCAGGGCGTCGCCAAGACCTACACCGGCGCCCGGGGCACCTTGCGTGCGCTCGATGGGGTCAGTTTCGATATCCAGCAGGGCGAGTTCTTCGGCTTGCTGGGCCCCAACGGGGCGGGCAAGACCACGCTGATCAGCATCCTGGCCGGGCTGGCGCGCGCCAACGAAGGCCGGGTCTCGGTCATGGGGCATGACGTGGTCGACGACTACGCCGCGGCCCGGCGCATGCTGGGCATCGTGCCGCAGGAGCTGGTGTTCGACCCCTTCTTCTCGGTGCGTGAGACGCTGCGCATCCAGAGCGGCTACTTCGGCGTACGCCACAACGACGACTGGATCGACGAGCTGCTCACCGGCCTGGGCCTGGCCGACAAGGCCCACGCCAACATGCGCCAGCTCTCGGGCGGCATGAAGCGCCGCGTGCTGGTGGCCCAGGCGCTGGTGCATCGGCCGCCGGTGATCGTGCTGGACGAGCCGACCGCCGGCGTGGACGTGGAACTGCGCCAGACGCTGTGGCAGTTCATCGCGCGCCTGAACCGCGAAGGCCACACCGTGCTGCTGACCACCCACTACCTCGAGGAGGCGGAGGCCCTGTGTGGCCGCATCGCCATGCTCAAGCAGGGGCGCATCGTGGCGCTGGCGCGCACGGCCGACCTGCTGGCCGGCACGGCGGGCAGCCAGCTGCGCTTCAAGACCGACGATGTCCTGCCGCCCGAGCTCGCCGCGGGCGCGCGCATCACCGGCCGCATCGTGCAGCTGCCCGCCCACGACGCCACGGAGATCGAACAACTGCTCGCCCGCCTGCGCCAGGCCCGGGTGCGGGTGGAAGACCTCGAGATCGGCCGCGCCGACCTGGAGGACGTGTTCCTGCAGATCATGCAGGCGCATGCGCAGGAGGTGGCGGCATGAGCCCGACCGGAGCTTCCTCCCGCTTCTGGCGCCTGGAGGGCAGCCGCCCGCTGTTCTACAAGGAGATCCTGCGCTTCTGGAAGGTGAGCTTCCAGACCGTGGGCGCCCCGGTGCTCACGGCCGTGCTCTACCTGCTGATCTTCGGCCACGTGCTGGAAGACCATGTGCAGGTCTACGACCGCCTGTCCTACACCAGCTTCCTGATCCCGGGCCTCGTGATGATGAGCGTGTTGCAGAACGCCTTCGCCAACACCTCGTCCAGCCTGATCCAGAGCAAGATCACCGGCAACCTGGTGTTCCTGCTCGTCACGCCGCTGTCGCCGCTGGCCTGGTACGTGGCCTACGTGGGTGCCTCGATGGTGCGCGGGCTGGTGGTGGGGCTGGGCGTGCTGCTGGTCACCGTGTGGTTCGACCCGCCGGCGTTTGCGGCGCCGGCGTGGATCCTCGTCTTCGGTCTCGCCGGCTCGGCCCTGATGGGCTCGCTGGGGCTGATCGCCGGGCTGTGGGCCGAGAAGTTCGACCAGATGGCCGCGTTCCAGAACTTCATCGTCATGCCCATGACCTTCCTGGCCGGCGTGTTCTATTCCGTGCAATCCCTGCCGCCCTTCTGGCAGGCCGCCAGCCACCTCAACCCCTTCTTCTACATGGTCGATGGCTTCCGCCACGGCTTCTTCGGCGTCAGCGATGTGTCGCCGTGGCTGTCGCTGGGCGTGGTGCTGGGTGCCTTCGTGCTGGTGGCCGCTGCCGCGCTGCGGCTGCTGCACACCGGCTACAAGCTGCGCCACTGACGCGCGGGGCGGCCCCGCGCGCGCCGCTGCGCCGGCCTATCGGGGATAATCCCGACCCATGTCCGCGCCCCCCCCCGCCCACATCCGTGAGTACATCGCCGCCGGCCTCGGCTGCGACCACCTGGAGGTGGAGGGCGACGGGCGACACTTCTTCGCCACCATCGTGTCGGCCGAGTTCGATGGCCTGTCGCGCGTGCGCCGCCACCAGCGGGTGTACGCCGCCTTGGGCGACCGCATGCGCGAAGAGATCCACGCGCTGTCGATGAAGACGCTCACACCCGCCGAGTGGGCGGCCGGCGCCGGCGCGCACTGACGCTGGCCTGCAGGTGCCGGCGGGCCTCGGCCATGCCGGCCTGGCGGCCCCGTCTGCCGCCCGCGCCCGCCGGACGCGCCCTTTCCGGCCCCACCGGCCCTTGTGCCCCCACCCCATGGACAAACTGCAGATTCGCGGCGGCCGCCGCCTCCAGGGCGAGATCACCATCTCCGGTGCCAAGAACGCCGCGCTGCCCGAGCTGTGCGCGGCCCTGCTCACCGCGGAGCCGGTGGCGCTGCACAACGTGCCGCGGCTGCAGGACGTGGCCACCACCTTGAAGCTGCTGCGCCACCTCGGCGCGCGCACGGGCGTGGACGAGGCGGCCGCAGGCCGCGTCGAGATCCACGCCGCCGACATCACCAGCACCCAGGCGCCCTACGAGCTGGTCAAGACCATGCGGGCGTCCATCCTGGTGCTGGGGCCGCTGCTGGCCCGCTTCGGCACGGCGACGGTGTCGCTGCCGGGTGGATGTGCCATTGGCTCGCGCCCGGTCGACCAGCACATCAAGGGCCTGCAGGCCATGGGCGCCGAGATCGTGGTGGAACACGGCGACATCCGTGCCCAGGCGCCGCTGAACGCCGCCGGCCAGCGCCGCCTGCGTGGTGCGCGCATCACCACCGACATGGTCACCGTGACCGGCACCGAAAACCTCATGATGGCGGCCACGCTCGCCGAGGGGCGCACCGTGCTGGAGAACGCCGCGCAGGAGCCGGAGATCCCGGATCTGGCCGAGCTGCTCATCGCCATGGGCGCGCGCATCGAGGGCCACGGCACGCACCGCATCGTGATCGAGGGCGTGGAGCGCCTGCACGCGCCGGCTGCGCCGCACCACATCCTGCCCGACCGCATCGAGACCGGCACCTTCCTGTGCGCGGTGGCGGCGGCGGGCGGCGACGTCACGCTGCGCCGCGCCGAGGCGCGGCACCTCGACGCGGTGATCGACAAGCTGCGCGAGGCGGGTGTCACCGTCACCTCGGGGCGCGACGGCGGCGGCGGTTGGATCCGCGTGCAGGCCGATCGCCGGCCGCAGGCGGTGAGCTTCCGCACCAGCGAGTACCCGGCCTTCCCCACCGACATGCAGGCGCAGTTCATGGCGGTCAACTGCATTGCCGAAGGGGCGGCGCGCATCAGCGAGACGATCTTCGAGAACCGCTTCATGCACGTCAACGAGCTGATCCGCTTGGGCGCGAAGATCGAGGTGGACGGGCATTCGGCCATGGTGACGGGCGTCGAACGCCTGTCCGGGGCGGCCGTGATGGCCACCGACCTGCGCGCCTCGGCCAGCCTGGTCATCGCCGGCCTGGTGGCCGAGGGCACCACGGTGGTGGACCGCATCTACCACCTGGACCGCGGCTACGACCGCATGGAAGACAAGCTGCGCGCCATCGGCGCCGACATCGAACGCATTGCCGCACGGGGGGCCTGATGCTCACGCTCGCGTTGTCCAAGGGACGCATCTTCGAGGAGACCCTGCCGCTGCTGGCCGCCGCCGGCATCGAGGTGGCGGAGGACCCTGAAAAGAGCCGCAAGCTCATCCTGGCCACCAACCGGCCCGATGTGCGCGTGGTGCTGGTGCGCGCCACCGACGTGCCCACCTACGTGCAGTACGGCGCGGCCGATCTCGGCGTGGCCGGCAAGGACGTGCTGCTGGAACATGGCGGCGAGGGCCTGTACCAGCCGCTGGACCTGCAGATCGCGCGCTGCCGCATGAGCGTGGCCGTGCGCGACGACTTCGACTACGCCGCGGCGGTGCGCCAGGGCTCGCGCATCCGCGTGGCCACCAAGTACACCAGCGTGGCGCGCCAGCACTTCGCCGACAAGGGCGTGCACGTGGACCTGATCAAGCTGTACGGCTCGATGGAGCTGGCGCCGCTCACGGGCCTGGCCGATGCCATCGTCGACCTGGTGTCCACCGGCTCCACGCTCAAGGCCAACCACCTGGTCGAGGTGGAGCGCATCATGGACATCTCCTCGCGCCTGGTGGTGAACCAGGCCGCGCTGAAGCTCAAGCGCGACATGCTGCGCCCCTTGATCGATGCGTTCGCTGGCGCCGTGCGCGCCTGACGACCGAAGCCACCGCCTGCCCCATCCCGCCATGCTGAACCTGCGCCAGCTCGACACCACCGCCGCTGACTTCGACGCCGAGTTCGCCCGCCTGCGCCATTGGTCGGAGGACACCGATGCGTCCATCGAGCAGCGCGTGGCGGACATCCTCGCGGACGTGCGGCGCCGCGGCGACGCGGCGGTGCTGGAGTACACCGCGCGCTTCGACCGCCTGCAGGCCGCGTCGGTGGCCGCGCTCGAGCTCACGCGCGAGGAGCTGAAGGCGGCCTTCGACGCCATCACGCCTGCCCAGCGCAGCGCGCTGCAGGCCGCTGCCGAGCGGGTGCGCCGCTACCACGAGCGCCAGCTCGACGCCTGCGGCCGCAGCTTCAGCTACCGCGACGAGGACGGCACGCTGCTCGGGCAGAAGGTCACCCCGCTCGACCGCGTGGGCATCTACGTGCCGGGTGGCAAGGCGGCGTACCCCTCGTCCGTGCTGATGAACGCCATCCCGGCCCACGTGGCCGGCGTGGGCGAGATCATCATGGTGGTGCCCACCCCCGGTGGCGAGAAGAACCCGCTGGTGCTGGCGGCGGCCTATGTGGCCGGCGTCACGCGCGCGTTCACGCTGGGCGGCGCCCAGGCGGTGGCGGCGCTGGCCTATGGCACCGCTACCGTGCCGGCGGTGGACAAGATCACCGGCCCCGGCAATGCCTACGTGGCCAGCGCCAAGCGGCGGGTGTTCGGCCAGGTGGGCATCGACATGATCGCGGGGCCCAGCGAGATCCTGGTGCTGGCCGACGGCAGCACGCCCGCCGACTGGGTGGCCATGGACCTGTTCAGCCAGGCCGAGCACGACGAGCTGGCGCAGTCCATCCTGCTGTGCCCGAGCGCCGAGTACCTGGCCGAGGTGCGCGCCGCCATCGATCGCCTGCTGCCCGAGATGCCGCGCGCGGCGGTGATCCGCGCCTCGCTGGAAGGCCGCGGGGCGCTCATCCGCACGCGCTCCATGGAAGAAGCCTGCGAGATCAGCAACCGCATCGCGCCGGAGCACCTGGAGGTGTCGTCCGCCGACCCGCACCGCTGGGAGCCGCTGCTGCGGCATGCGGGCGCCATCTTCCTCGGGGCCTACACCAGCGAGAGCCTGGGCGACTACTGCGCAGGCCCCAACCATGTGCTGCCCACGTCGGGCACGGCGCGCTTCTCGTCGCCGCTGGGGGTGTACGACTTCCAGAAGCGCAGCAGCCTCATCGAGGTGAGCGAAGTGGGCGCCAACAAGCTCGGCGTGATCGCCGCCGAGCTGGCGCACGGCGAGGGCCTGCAGGGCCACGCCCGGGCCGCGGAGATGCGCCTGAAGCGTTGACACGAACTTCGTGCCACACGAGAATCGTGCAACACGAAGTTCGTGTTCGTCCGGTTTCGCGGGGTAGGCATGAAGAACGTCACCGTCACGATGGAAGACAGCGTCGCCGAATGGGCGAGGCTCGAAGCCGCGCGCCGCAACACCAGCGTGTCGCGGCTGGTCGGCGAGATGCTGGCCGAGAAGATGCGCCACGACGACGCCTACGAGCGCGCGATGAACGAGTGGCGGCAGCGCGAGCGGCCCTTGTTCAGCATCGGCGGCCCTTATCCCAAGCGGGACGAGATTTATGGCGACCGCCTCGACCGTTTTCGTTGACACCAACGTCCTCGTCTACGCCGACGATGCGCGCGAGGACGACAAGCGGCCCATCGCCCGCGCCTGGCTGGAGAAGCTGTGGCTCGAGCGGCGCGGTCGCACGAGCCAGCAGGTCCTGAACGAGTACTACGCGGTGGCCACGCGCAAGCTGGCAGCCAACGTGACACGCGGTGATGCCCGCGCCGAGGTGCGTCGGTATCAGCACTGGCAGCCCTGGGCCGTCGACCACCAGACCGTCGAGACTGCCTGGGCCCTGGAGGCACGCTTCGGCATCAGCTGGTGGGACAGCCTGATGGTGGCGGCCGCGCTGCACCAGGGCTGCGAGTGGCTGCTCACCGAGGACCTGCAGCACGACCAGCGCATCGACGGCCTGCGCATCGTGAACCCCTTCCTCGTCGACCCCGCCGTGCTGGACCAGCCCCCTCCCGAACCCGCCGCCAAGCCATGAGCGCCACCCTCGCCAACCGCATGACCCGCTTTCTGCGCGCCGATGTGCAGGGCATGCACGGGTACGCCGTGCAGCCCAGCGCCGGCTTCGTGAAGGTGGACACCATGGAGAACCCGTTCACCCTGCCGCCGGCACTGCGCCGTGCGCTGGGCGAGCGGCTGGCCGAGGTGGCGCTCAACCGCTACCCGGCCGAGCGCATCGACGTGCTGCGCGAGGCGCTGGCCCGCCACGCCGGCATGCCCGAGGGCTGCGATCTGATGCTGGGCAACGGCTCCGACGAGCTCATCAGCCTGCTGGCGCTGGCTGCCGATGTGCCGGGCAGCGTGGTGCTGGCGCCGGTGCCGGGCTTCGTGATGTACGAGCTCTCGGCGAAGCTGCAGGGCCTGCGCTTCGTGGGTGTGCCCACCACGGCCGATTTCCAGCTCGACCGCGCCGCCATGCTGGCCGCGATCGCCGAGCACCAGCCGGCCCTCATCTACCTGGCCTACCCCAACAACCCCACCGCCAACCTCTGGGACGACGCCACCATCGAGGCGATCATCGAGGCAGCGCCCGGGCTGGTGGTGATGGACGAGGCCTACCAGCCTTTCGCCGCGCGCGATTCCCGCGCCCGGCTGCAGCGCCACGACCACGTGCTGCTGATGCGCACCATGAGCAAGTTCGGCCTGGCCGGCGTGCGCATCGGCTACCTCATCGGCCGCGCGCCCCTCATCCGTGAGCTGGACAAACTGCGCCCGCCCTTCAATGTGAGCGTGCTCAACGCCGAGGCGGCGCTGTTCGCGCTGGACCATGTGGACGAGTACGCGCGCCAGGCCGAAGTGATCCGCGCCGAGCGCGAGGCCATGCAGGCGGCCCTGCGCGGCATGCCCGGCGTGCAGCCCTTCCCGAGCGAGGCCAACATGATCCTGGCGCGCGTGCCCGATGCGGCCCGCGTGTTCGCCGGCATGAAGGCGCGCGGCGTGCTGGTCAAGAACGTGTCCGGCCTGCACCCCTTGCTGGCCGGCTGCCTGCGCATCACCATTGGCACGCCGGACGAAAACCTCCAGACCCTGGCCGCGCTGCGCGGCGCCCTGGCCGACTGCTGACCCATGAGCACCCACGACTCCGCCCTGGTCCCCGTGAACCCGCCCGTCGACGCCACCGTGCGGGCGCCCGGCGCGGCCCGCACCGCCGAGGTGCGCCGCGACACCAACGAAACCAAGATCGCCGTGCGCGTCGATCTGGACGGCACCGGGCGCGCACGTCTGGCCACCGGCATCGGCTTCTTCGACCACATGCTCGACCAGATCGCCCGCCACGGGCTGGTCGACCTGGACGTCGAGGCCGAGGGCGACCTGCACATCGACGGCCACCACACGGTGGAGGACGTGGGCATCACGCTCGGCATGGCGGTGGCGCGCGCCGTGGGCGACAAGAAGGGCATCACCCGCTACGGCCATGCCTACGTGCCGCTGGACGAGGCGCTGTCGCGCGTGGTGATCGACTTTTCCGGCCGGCCGGGCCTGCACATGGACGTGCGCTTCACGGCGGGCAGCATCGGGGGCTTCGACACCCAGCTGGCCTTCGAGTTCTTCCAGGGCTTCGCCAACCACGCCGGCGTCACCCTGCACATCGACAACCTGAAGGGCCACAACGCGCACCACCAGTGCGAGACCATCTTCAAGGCCTTTGCCCGCGCACTGCGCATGGCGCTCACGCCCGATCCGCGTGCCGCCGGCATGGTGCCGTCCACCAAGGGAAGCCTCTGACATGGCACGCCCCGTCGCGGTGGTCGATTCCGGCATGGGCAACCTGCGTTCGGTGTCGCAGGCCGTGATGCACGTGGCCGAGGGCTCAGGCGTGGAAGTGGTCGTCACCTCTCGCCCGGAAGACGTGCGCGCCGCCGAGCGCGTGGTGCTGCCGGGCCAGGGCGCGATGCGCGACTGCATGCGCGAGCTGCGCGACTCCGGCCTGCAGCAGGCGGTGCTCGAGGCCGCGGCGACCAAGCCGCTGATGGGCGTGTGCGTGGGCATGCAGATGCTGCTCGACCACTCGGAGGAGCAGGACACCCCTGGCCTCGGGCTGATCCCGGGCCGGGTGAAACGCTTCCGGCTGGACGGCCGGCTGCAGCCCGACGGCAGCCGCTACAAGGTGCCGCAGATGGGCTGGAACCGCGTCCACCAGCAGCCGCACGGCGGCCGGGTGCATGCCCTGTGGGCAGGCATCCCGGACGAGGCCTGGTACTACTTCGTCCACAGCTACTACACCGAGCCCGCCGATCCGGCGCACAGCGCGGGTTCCACCGAATACGGTGCGCGCTTTACCTGTGCGGTGGCCCGGGATAATATTTTTGCCACCCAGTTCCACCCGGAGAAGAGCGCCGCGCACGGCTTGGCCCTGTACCGCAACTTCCTGCACTGGAACCCCTGATCCCCGGGGCGCGCACACCGCTTGCCGCGGTGCCTGCCTGCTGAACGCGCCACCCGCGCGTCCCCATCCTTCTTCCCCACTCGTGCTCGCCGAGCCATGCTGCTGATCCCTGCGATCGACCTCAAAGACGGTCACTGCGTCCGCCTTCAACAGGGCGACATGGACGCCTCCACCACCTTCGGGGAAGACCCGGCCGCCATGGCTCGCCGCTGGCTGGCCGCCGGCGCGCGCCGGCTGCACCTGGTGGACCTGAACGGTGCCGTCGCCGGCAAACCGGTGAACGAGGCGGCCATCAAGGCCATCCTCAAGGCCGTGGGCGACGACATCCCCGTGCAACTGGGCGGTGGCATCCGCGACCTCGACACCATCGAGCGCTACCTCGACGACGGCCTGAGCTACGTCATCATCGGCACGGCCGCGGTGAAGAACCCCGGTTTCCTGCGCGACGCCTGCACGGCCTTCGGCGGCCACATCATCGTGGGCCTGGATGCCAAGGACGGCAAGGTCGCCACCGACGGCTGGAGCAAGCTCACCGGCCACGAGGTGGTCGATCTGGCCCGCAAGTTCGAAGACTACGGCGTCGAAGGCGTGATCTACACCGACATCGGCCGCGACGGCATGCTCACGGGCATCAACATCGACGCCACCGTGAAGCTCGCGCAGGCGCTGACCATTCCGGTGTACGCGTCGGGCGGGCTGTCCGGCATCGCTGACATCGAGGCCTTGTGCGCGGTGGAGAGCGAGGGCATCGCGGGTGTGATCTGCGGCCGCTCCATCTACACCGGTGCGCTCGATCTCGCCGCGGGCCAGGCCCGCGCCGACGAGCTGGCCGAGCAGCAGGCGGCGCCGACCTGATGCTCGCCAAACGCATCATTCCCTGCCTGGACGTGACGGGCGGCCGCGTGGTCAAGGGCGTCAACTTCGTCGAGCTGCGCGACGCGGGTGACCCGGTCGAGATCGCCGCGCGCTACAACGAGCAGGGCGCCGACGAACTCACCTTCCTCGACATCACCGCCACCAGCGACGGCCGCGACCTGATCCTGCACATCATCGAGGCGGTGGCCTCGCAGGTCTTCATTCCGCTCACCGTCGGCGGCGGCGTGCGCACCGTGGACGACGTGCGCCGGCTGCTCAACGCGGGCGCGGACAAGGTGAGCTTCAACTCCGCCGCCGTGGCGAACCCACAGGTCATCCGCGACGCCTCGGACAAGTACGGTGCGCAGTGCATCGTGGTGGCCATCGATGCGAAACGTCGCCATGGCGACGGCCTGGCAGCGCGCGGCCCGGGCTGGGACGTCTACACCCATGGGGGTCGCAAGAACGTGGGCCTGGACGCCGTGGCCTGGGCACGCCAGATGGCCGAGCATGGCGCGGGCGAGATCCTGCTGACCAGCATGGACCGCGACGGCACCAAGAACGGCTTCGATCTGGCGCTGACCCGCGCCGTGTCGGAAGCCGTGGATATTCCGGTGATCGCCAGCGGCGGC